>NZ_WTYF01000004.1:1310496-1638120 GCF_009827315.1 Qipengyuania gaetbuli | reverse complement strand
GAGCAGCGCGTCGAGGAAGCGGCCGCCATGTTCCAGAGCGCTTTCCGTCTCGAACAGGGGCGAGACATCGACCTTGTCCTCGATCCCGAACAGGCGCGCGAAGTAGAGCGCCGACAGCACGGTCGCGGGCTGTTCGCATTCGGCGACCAGCATGCGGATCGGTGCATCGGCGTCCACATGCTTGAGGATCTGCGCCATGGCGAGGAACTGGCGCACCGCGGTCGAGCTTTCGATCGCGAGCGAGGCAAAATTGGCCGACAGCGGCTTTGCCTCCGCCAGCAGGTCGCGCAGGGCACCCAGCGCGCCCTGGCTGCCGATATCCAGCTCCTCGCCATTCTCGATCCGCGTGCGGATGGCGTTGTGGAGCTGCTTGGCGTTCACGCGGAAATGGATATTCCCCATGCCAAGGCCATCGGCGCGCATCGCGGCGGCCAGCGTCTTCAATGCGACGGCCTCGTCGCCATCCGCCCCTGCGGCTTCCTCCTCGAGCTGCGCGATGACCGGCGCAAGGCTCAGCAGCTTGTCGGGGTCGCCCGCGGTCAGGCGGTTGGCGGCGGCAGACAGGTCCGCCGGCTTGCCGAGATCGCCGGCGAAATCCGCTGCGCTGCGCTCGGTATGCGTCTGGGCTGCGCGCAGCTTGCCGACCAGGCCGTGGCCTGCATCGATCGCGGCAAGGCTGTCGGCATAGCGACCGAGCCGCTCGGCCTTTTCGGCCAGGCGGAAACGGATCGAGGTATACCACTTGATGTCGGTGCGCCCGTCCATGTCGTAGCCGACCCAGCTGGCGAAACGGAACGGCAGCGGCTCGAGCTCGCGCCAGCGGTCCGGCCACTTCTTCGCTGCGCAGGACAGCAGCGAGGATACGAGCCGGTCGCGCGCATTCTGCGCATGGGCGAGCGCCTGCATCGCTTCGCCATGTTCATAGTCGAGCGTGATCGCGGTGCGCGTCCCGTCCGCTGCCTCGATGGTCCGGCCCGTGCTTGCCGCCTGCGCCACCGCGCGGGTCTGGCCGGGCGAGAGCAGGAAGGTCGGGTGCGCAGTAAAGACGACGTGCAGCTGCGGATTGGCCCAGTACGCCGCGAAATCCTCGAAACTGCCGGAGTCGCTGCAAAAGCCGTCGAGCCTGCTCGCCGCAGCGTCGGGCGTGACGAGACAGCGCAGCCGTTCGGCCCGTGCACCGAGCGATTCCGCCTCGAGCTCGCCCACCAGCTGCGCCACGTCCTCCAGCGACACGTCGCCCGCTTCCAGAGTGCGCGAGATATCGTGCGCCAGCTGGAAGACCGGGTTGAACAGCGGCGTTTCCTGCGTGCGCACGTGCAATTCGCGCAGGCGGTCGGCCAGCCGGTCGAAGGATAGCGGGGCAAGGTCGGTCAAACGCGAATTCTCCTGTCGTCTTTCAACTCACGAATGCGCGGCAAAGCGGTTCCCGAGTCAAGCGAAGGCGGCAAATGGCGGCATGAATAGGTTTGCGTTCGCGCAGATGTGCCAAGCGGGTGCTTCGCCCTTTACACCTGCCGCGTCATTCTCCACCCATTCCGGCACGTTAACCGCAAGCGCCAACCTTCCTGTCACGGCTTGCGGGCGATGCGTGGCCTCTGGGGCAGGAAACGGGATTTTATCATGAGCGACTGGACCATCGGCATCATCGGCGGATCGGGCCTTTATGCAATCGACGAGCTCGAGGATGCGCAGTGGATCGAGGTGAACTCGCCCTGGGGCGAGCCGTCCGACCAGATCCTGTGCGGCACGATCGGCCATGTGCGGGTGCGCTTCCTGCCGCGGCACGGGCGCGGGCATCCGATCATCCCTTCGAAGATCGAGGCGCGCGCCAATATCGATGCACTGAAGCGCGCAGGCTGTACCGATCTCCTCGCCATCAGTGCGGTCGGATCGCTGGCGGAAGACCTGCCGCCGGGCCGCTTCGTCACGGTCGACCAGTTCATCGACAATACCAAGGGCCGCCCGTCCACCTTCTTCGACAACGGCTTCGTCGCCCATGTGCCCTTCGGCGACCCGGTCTGCCCCCGCCTGTCGAAGCACATTGCCAAGGCGGTCGAAAAGGCCGGCGGCGATGTGACGCAGGGCGCGACCTATCTCGCCATGGAAGGCCCGCAGTTTTCCACCCGCGCGGAAAGCAAGCTCTACCGCCACTGGGGCGCCGAAGTGATCGGCATGACCGGCATGCCCGAGGCCAAGCTCGCCCGCGAGGCGGAGCTACCCTATGCCCTGCTCGCCATGGTGACCGACTGGGACAGCTGGCGTGATAACGAGGCGACCGTCGACGTGGCGGAGATCGTTGCGCAGATGCAGAAGAATTCCGAACTGGCGAAGAAGGCGCTGGTCGCATTCTGCAAGGGCCTGCCGAAAAAGCGCAATCCCTCGCCCATCGACCGCACGCTCGACGATGCGGTGATCACCGCACCTGCCCACCACGACAAGGAATTGATGGCCAAGCTCGACGCAGTCGCGGGCCGCCTGTTCCGCGCCCGATGAGCGAGCGCTTCGACCTCCTCGTCATCGGCGGCGGGATTAACGGCGCAGGCATCGCGCGCGATGCCGCCGGGCGCGGCCTGTCGGTGGCGCTGGTGGAGAAGGACGATCTCGCCTCCCACACCTCGTCGGCCAGCACCAAGCTGGTCCACGGCGGCCTGCGCTATCTCGAGAATTACGAATTTCGCCTTGTTGCGGAGAGCCTGCGCGAGCGCGAGGTGCTGCTTGCCAATGCGCCTCACATCATCTGGCCGCTGCGCTTCGTCCTGCCGCACGAGCCCGGCATGCGGCCCAAGTGGATGCTGCGCGCAGGCCTGTTCCTCTATGACCGGCTGGGCGGGCGGAAGACGCTGCCCAGCTCGCACCGGATCGATTTGCGCAAGGCCCCGCACCGCTCGATCCTGCAGGAACACCTGGTCGCAGGGTTCGAATATTCGGACTGCTGGGTGGAGGATTCGCGCCTTGTCGTGCTGACGGCGATGGACGCGCAGGAACGCGGCGCGAAGGTCTGGACGCGCACCGAATGCACCGCGCTCGACAGGCATGCCGACCACTGGGTGGCAACGCTCGTGGACGAAAACGGGGAGCGCAAAGTAGAGGCGCGGGCCGTGGTCAATGCCGCCGGCCCCTTCGTCGACCGCGTGGCGAAGCGCGCTCTCGGCAGCGGGACGCCCGCCCATCTGCGGCTGGTGAAGGGCAGCCACATCATCGTGCCGCGCGCCTATCCGGGCGACCATGCCTACATCTTCCAGCAGGCCGACGGGCGGATCGTCTTCG
Source organism: Qipengyuania gaetbuli (assembly GCF_009827315.1). Classification (NCBI taxonomy): domain Bacteria; kingdom Pseudomonadati; phylum Pseudomonadota; class Alphaproteobacteria; order Sphingomonadales; family Erythrobacteraceae; genus Qipengyuania; species Qipengyuania gaetbuli. Next base: position 1,634,853 of record NZ_WTYF01000004.1, on the reverse strand, counting down.
CCATCCCCTACGAGCGCGATTTCACGCTGATCGGCACGACCGACATGCTCTACGAAGGCGATCTGGACCGCGTTGAGATCAGCGAGGAAGAGAAGGCCTACCTGCGTGAGGCGGCGACCCAATACCTCAAGAGCGGGATCACCGAGGAAGACATCGTCCACACCTATGCCGGTGTCCGCCCGCTCTACGAGGACAATTCGAAGAGCAATTCGACCGTCACGCGCGATTACGTGTTCGAGCTGGAAACCGATGGCGGGGCGCCGATCCTGTCGGTCTATGGCGGCAAGATCACCACCTATCGCAAGCTCGCCGAACACGCGCTGGCCAAGCTCGGGCGGCACCTCCCGCTGCCATCCGGCCTGTGGACGCAAGACGCACCCCTGCCCGGCGGCGACATGGAGCGCGCCGACTTCGCCCGCTATCTGTGGAGCGCGAGCGAGCGCTATCCCTGGCTCCCGCCCGAAATGCTGCTGCGCCTTGCCCGCGCCTACGGGACGCGCCTCGACCGCGTGATCGGGTCCGCCACCTCGCTGGGCGAACTGGGCGAGCATTTCGGCGGCGATCTCTATGAGGCGGAGCTGCGCTACCTGCGTGATTTCGAATACGCCCGCAGCGCCGAAGACGTGCTGTGGCGCCGCAGCAAGCTGGGCCTGCACCTCCCTGCCGAAAGCGCCCCTGCCGTAGCGGAATGGTTCGCGCAGGCCTGAGGTCCGCAGGCACGGTTCACAAAGCTTGAAAGCGCCTGCGCGCGGGTCCAAGGGGCGCACGTCCACCCAAGCCCAACGGAGTCGCATGGCCTTGCACGATCCTGCCCGCCTTTCCCCCATCTCCCGCCAGTCGCTGCGCGAGGCCTATCGCGCAGAAGAAAACGCCTGCGTGGCAGAGCGTCTCGGCCAGGCCGGAAGGGCGAGCGAGAAGCATGGCGAGGCGGCTGCTCTGGCGGCAAAGCTGATCGAGGGCGCGCGGCGCCGCAAGGCGAGCGGGATCGACGCTTTCCTCCAGCAGTACGGCCTCGCAACCGAAGAAGGCGTGGCGCTGATGTGCCTTGCCGAAGCCCTGCTGCGCGTACCCGATGCCGCCACCGCCGACGCGCTGATCCGCGACAAGATCGGCGATATCGACTGGTCCGAACATCTCGGCGAAAGCTCCTCCACCTTCGTCAATGCGGCGACCTTCTCGCTGATGCTGACCGGCGAGGTGCTGGAACGCCCCGAAGAAGCGCAGAAAGGCATGCGCCGCACGCTCAAGAACGCCGTCACGCGGCTGGGCGAACCGGTCATCCGCAAGGCGACCTTGCAGGCCATGCGCATCCTCGGCGGCCAGTTCGTATACGGCCGCACGATCGACGAATCGCTCAAGCGAGCCGCACCCGAACGCGCCAAGGGGCTGACCCACAGCTTCGACATGCTCGGCGAAGGCGCGATGACTTTCGATGATGCCAAACGCTACCGCGCCAGCTACGAGCGCGCGATCGACCGGCTTGCGCGCGAAGGCACGGGCGATCCCCGGACCTCCCCCGGCATTTCGGTCAAGCTGTCGGCGTTGCATCCGAAATACACCTTCTTCCACGGCGAGAAGGCCGTGGCGGACCTGGTGCCGATGCTGCGCCCGCTGATCGCAAAGGCGCGCGATGCGAACATCCATTTCACCATCGATGCCGAGGAAGCCGACCGGCTGGAGCTGTCGATGGATATCATCGAGGCGCTGGCGCAGGATGATGCGCTGTTCATGCGCGCCGACGGCAGCCGCTACGAAGGCTTCGGCCTCGCCATCCAGGCCTACCAGAAGCGCGGTGTGCCGATGTGCGAATGGGTCGCCCGCCTTGCGCGCAAGTACGACCGCAAGTTCTTCGTCCGGCTGGTGAAGGGCGCTTACTGGGACACCGAGATCAAGGTGAGCCACGTGGGCGGCTTCACCGATTTTCCGGTTTTTACACGCAAGCTGGCGACCGACGTCAGCTACCTGGCCTGCGCGGACACGCTGTTTTCGGCAAGCGACGTGATCTATCCCGCCTTTGCCACGCACAACGCCTATACGGTGGGCGCGATCAAGGCGCTGGCAGGCAGCAAGCCGTTCGAATTCCAGCGCCTCCACGGCATGGGCGAGGACGTCTATGACGCGCTCGCTCAGGTTGAGGGCAACGCGCGCACCACCGTGCGGATCTATGCACCGACCGGCACGCACAAGGACCTACTCGCCTATCTGGTGAGGCGCCTACTGGAGAACGGGGCGAACAGCAGCTTCGTCAACCGCATGGCCGATGCCGAAGTGCCGGTGGCCGATCTCGTCACCGATCCGTGCGCCGACCTCAAGGCGCTGAAGCCTTATCGCAATCCGGCCATCGCGCTGCCGAAGGACATTTTCCCCAACCGCAAGAACTCGGCCGGGGTCGACTTGTCGGATCCGCTGGTGCGCGAGCCACTGCTCGACCGGCTCAATGCGCTGTCCACCCGCCACTGGCATGCCGAGCCGACCTTCGTGTCGGGTGCCGAGGGCGAGGTTGCCCCGATCAACAAGCCGCACGATCTGACTGCCGAAGTCGGCACGAGGCGGGATTCGCTCGACTTCGAGGTCGAGGAAGCGATCACCCGCGCGCTCGATATCCAGCCTGGCTGGAATGCACTGGGCGGCGAGAAGCGTGCCCTGCTCCTGGAAGAGGCAGCCGACCTGTTCGAGGCGCATACGGAGGAGTTCCTCTCGCTGTGCCAGCGCGAAGCCGGCAAGACCTTGCAGGATGCGGTGCTCGAACTGCGCGAGGCGGTCGACTTCCTGCGCTATTACGCGGTCGAGGCGCGGCGCCTGTTCTCGGCCCCGATCCCGCTGCCCGGCCCCACGGGCGAGGAAAACCGCCTGACCATGGCAGGGCGCGGCGTGTTCGCCACGATCAGCCCATGGAACTTCCCGCTCGCCATCTTCATCGGCCCGGCCGCAGCGGCGCTGGCAGCGGGCAATGCCGTCGTCGCCAAGCCTGCCGAACAGACCCCGCTGATCGCGGCGCTGGCCGTCAGGTTGTGTCACGAGGCGGGCATTCCGGAAGAAGCCTTCCAGATCCTGCCGGGCGCAGGCGATGTGGGCGAGATGATTACCTCCGACCCGCGAATCGCTGGCGTGGCCTTCACCGGCTCGAGCCAGACCGCGCAGGCGATCAACCGCAGCCTCGCCTCGCGCGACGGGCCGATCGCGACCTTCATCGCCGAGACCGGCGGGCAGAATGCGATGATCGTCGATTCCACCGCGCTGCCTGAACAGGTCACGCGCGATGTCGTTGCCTCTGCTTTCCAGAGCGCGGGCCAGCGCTGTTCGGCGCTGCGCGTCCTGCACATCCAGGACGAGGTCTACGATTCCATGCTGCACATGATCCGCGGCGCGTTCGAGGCGCTGACCGTGGGGGATCCGGAAGATCTGGCGACCGATGTCGGCCCGGTCATCGACCCTGACGCCAAGGCCGCGCTCGAACGCCATGTCGCCCGCCGCAAGAAGGCCGGGCGGCAGGTCTGGCGCCGCCGCCTGCACAAGGGCGCGAGTGCCGGTTGCTATGTCGCGCCCACCATCATCGAGATGGATTCGATCCTCGACCTGAAGCGCGAGAACTTCGGGCCCGTACTGCATGTCGTGCGCTACAAGGCGGTGGACCTCGGCCGCGTGGTCGAGGAAATCAATGCCACCGGTTATGGCCTCACACTCGGCCTCCACAGCCGCAACGACGATACGCGCGCCTTCGTCGAAGCGCGGGCGCGGGTCGGCAATTTCTACGTCAACCGCAACCAGATCGGCGCGGTGGTGGAAAGCCAGCCCTTCGGAGGAGAGGGCCTGTCAGGCACCGGTCCCAAGGCGGGCGGTCCGCACTATGTCGCCCGGTTCGCGACCGAACGGGTGGTCTGCATCGACACGACCGCGGCAGGCGGCAACGCCACCCTGCTGGCGAGCTGAGCGACACAAGCCATTGCGAAACCATGGCGGGCTGGCATAAACCGCCCCCATGGTTCGCACCCTCCGGCATTTCCTCGTCCTGCTCGCGCTTGCCTGGTCCTCGCTCGCCGCGGCGGAAGTCCAGATCACCTTCCATTCCTTCAACGGGTCGGTGATCGCGGGGCGCTATCCGCATACTTTCATCTCGATGGAAGGGACGCTGGAAGACGGCACCGCGGTCAAGGAGAACTACGGTTTTTCGGCCAAGCGCGCGTCGATTGCCGTGCTGCGCGGGCCGGTCGAACACATCATCATGACCGAGAAGGAGAAGTGGCTGACCAAGACCAACCGCCATTTCACCCTGACCATGAATGATGCCCAGTACTGGAAGGTGCGCAAGCTGGTGTCCGAATGGCGCGATGCGCCGGGCAAGTTCTACGATCTCGACACGCGCAACTGCATACATTTCGTAGGCGAGATCGGCCGGATCCTCGGTTTGAAGGTCGCCTATCCGGAAGACATGCTGCGCAAGCCCAAGGCATGGCTCAACCACATCACGAAAATGAACCCGGTGCTGCGCGCCAAGGTGATCGACTAGGCCGCTGCGGCCTGTGCGCGTTGTTCCGACAATATGCCCCAGCCGGCCAGGAACAGGCCTGCCACCAGCGGTCCGATGACGATGCCCGATAGCCCGAACAATGCGATCCCGCCGAGCGTGGTGACAAGGATCAGCCAGTCCGGAATGCCCGTGTCGCGGCCCACGAGGATCGGGCGCAGGACATTGTCGATCATGCCGATCAGCGCGACGCCGGACACAATCACGACGATACCCTGCCAGATCGCGCCGGTCGCTAGCAGGTAGATTGCGGCCGGCACCCAGACGATGGCCGGGCCGACTGCCGGCAGCAGCGAAGCGATCGCCATGATCACGCCCAGCAGCAGCACGGACGGGATACCGACGATCGAGAATGTGATTGCGCCCAGCGCGCCCTGCACGAGGCCGACGACGACCGAACCCTTAATCGTGGCGCGCACGATGCCGAGGAACCGTGCTGCCAGCCGGTCGGCAATGCCGCGTTCGAAGGGAAGCGCGTCCAGCACGCTTTCCCCGATCGCACGTCCGTCGCGCAGCAGGAAGAAGGTCACGTAGAGCCCGATGGCAAGGGCCAACACGAAGCCGAACACGCTGCCGCCGATGGCCAGCGCCTGCTGCGCGATGAGGCCGAGACTGGCCTGCGCGAATTCCTGTGCACGCTGCTGCAGCGCGCCGAGATTGCCCCAGCCCGAGGCTTCGAGCGAGGCCTGGATATTGGCAGGCAGGGCGGCGAACACCTGGTCGAACCACATGCTGACGTCGATCCGGCCTTCCTGAAAGGCGACGACCAGCCCGGCGGCCTCGTCCACCACGGCACTGCCGATCCAGAAGGTCGGCAGGATCACCGCCACGAAGATGACGCCCAACGTCAGCAGCGTCGCCAGCGTGTCTCGGCCCGGCAGGCGGGCGAGGAACCAGCGCAGCAGCGGCTGGAACATGATCGCCGCCAGCGCTGCCCACAGCAGCGGCTGGAAAAACGGCAGGACGATGACGAGCAGCGCCAGCGTGACCAGCGCGAGGAACAGCAGGAAGCCGCCCTCCTCGATCGAACCCTTGCCCGGCTGTTCCATTCCGCCCCCTGCGACCGGCCTAAACGTCGAGGTTGGCGACGTTGAGCGCGTTCGCCTGGATGAATTCGCGGCGCGGTTCGACCACGTCGCCCATCAGGCGGGTGAAGATCTCGTCGGTCACGTCGGCATCCTCGACCTTGACCTGCAGCAGCGCACGGTTGTCGGGATCGAGCGTGGTCTCCCACAGCTGCTCGGCGTTCATTTCGCCAAGGCCTTTGTAGCGCTGGATCTTCTGGCCCTTGCGCCCGGCGGCCATGACCGTGTCGAGCAGTTGGGTGGGCAGGGTGATCGCATCGCTGCCGGCAAAAGCGGGTGCCTCATTGTCGCCATCATCGCCGCTGTCGGCATCGACGGCGTCCGCATCGTCGCTCTCGCCCTTCACGAGGCGGATGGGAGCGGCATAGACCTCGGCGTGTTCGCCTGCGACGCGGTGCAGCTTGCGCGCCTCGGCGCTTTCGAGGAAGGCCGGCTCGATCTCGTGCACGTCGGTGACGCCGCGCCACAGGCGGCTGAAACGCACGATGCCGTCGCTGCCGATCTCGGCTGACCACTTCGCTTCCGGATCGCCCATCTGCAGGTGCGCGGCCGCACGGGTCAGCGCGTCGGCGCGGTTGCCGGCCGGGTCGAGCGCGCCGGTCAGTGCCATCGCCTCGATCAGTTCCGGCTTGTACTTGCGCGGCACGAAGGCGAACAGATTGCGCATGCGCAGGCCGTGTTCGACCAGCTGGTGCATGCCGGTTGCAGGGATCGTGCCCTCGCGCGTTTCGAGATAGTGGCCGGACAGCCCCTGGTCGATCAGGTAGCGGTCGTAGGCAGCCTGGTCCTTCAGGTAGACCTCGCTCTTGCCGCGCGTCACCTTGTAGAGCGGCGGTTGCGCGATGAAGAGGTGCCCGGCTTTCACGATTTCCGGCATCTGGCGGTGGAAGAACGTCAGTAGCAGCGTGCGGATATGCGCGCCGTCGACGTCTGCGTCGGTCATGATGACGATCTTGTGGTAGCGCAGCTTTTCGAGGTTGAACTCGTCGCGCAGGCCCGTGCCCATCGCCTGGATCAGCGTGCCCACTTCCTTGGACGAGATGATCCGGTCGAAGCGCGCGCGTTCAACGTTCAGGATTTTGCCCTTCAGCGGCAGGATCGCCTGCGTCTTGCGGTCGCGGCCCTGCTTGGCGCTGCCGCCTGCCGAATCACCCTCGACCAGGAAGAGTTCGCAGTTCTCGGGATTGCGGTCCTGGCAGTCGGCGAGCTTGCCCGGCAGCGAGGCCACGCTCATCGCGCCCTTGCGGCTCATCTCGCGGGCGCGGCGCGCGGCTTCGCGGGCGGCGGCGGCATCGATGACCTTCTGGACGATGGCCTTCGCCTCGTTCGGGTTTTCCTCCAGCCATTCGCCCATCTTCTCGCCCATCAGGCTTTCGAGCGGCTGGCGCACTTCGGAGGAGACCAGCTTGTCCTTGGTCTGGCTGGAGAACTTGGGATCGGGCAGCTTGACCGACACGATGGCGGTCAGGCCTTCGCGCATGTCCTCGCCCGACAGGCTCACCTTTTCCTTCTTCATGAGGCCCGAAGAGGTGGCGTAATTGTTCAGCGTGCGGGTCAGCGCCGCGCGGAAAGCCGCAAGGTGGGTGCCGCCGTCACGCTGCGGGATGTTGTTGGTGAAGCACAGGACGTTCTCGTAATAGCTGTCGTTCCATTCGAGAGCCACGTCGATGCCGATGCCGTCCTTCTCCGCGCTCACCGCGATCGGGTCGGACACCAGCGCCTGCTTGTTGCGGTCGAGCCATTTCACGAAGGCCGCGATGCCGCCTTCGTAGAACAGATCGTGCTGCTGCACTTCCTCGTGGCGCTTGTCGCGCAGCAGGATGCGCACGCCCGAATTGAGGAAGGCGAGTTCGCGGTAGCGGTGTTCCAGCTTGTCGAAATCGAACTCGATGACGTTCTTGAAGGTCTCTTCCGAGGCCTTGAAGGTGACGCGCGTGCCCTTTTTGAGGCCGTTGTCGTCGCCGTTCGAATTTACCGGCGGCGCGTCGCCCACGATGCGCAGGCTTTCCACGGCATCGCCGTGTTCGAAGCGCATCCAGTGTTCCTTGCCGTCGCGCCAGATGGTCAGTTCGAGCCATTCCGACAGCGCGTTGACGACCGAGACGCCCACGCCGTGGAGGCCGCCCGACACCTTGTAGGCATTGTCGTCCGAGGTGTTCTCGAACTTACCACCCGCGTGTAGCTGGGTCATGATGACCTCGGCTGCCGAGACTCCTTCTTCCTTGTGCATGTCGACCGGGATACCGCGGCCGTTGTCTTCCACGCTGACGGAGCCATCGGGGTTGAGTTCGATCAGCACGAGGTCGCAGTGGCCCGCCAGAGCTTCGTCGATGGCGTTGTCGGACACCTCGAAAACCATGTGGTGCAGGCCCGATCCGTCATCGGTGTCGCCGATGTACATGCCGGGGCGTTTGCGCACGGCGTCGAGGCCCTTGAGGACCTTGATCGAATCCGCGCCGTATTCGCCGTTCTGGCGCTTTTTTTCGGGGGTTGCCGGGGTGTCGTTTTCCATGCCGATTATATAGGCGCGAGGGGCAAAAACCGAAAGGTGCCGCCCTGTCTTTCTTCCACAGGCAATTGCGCTAGGATGCGGGCCGAAACAGGGGGAGAATGACGATGCGCGGGATGGTCCTTGCAGGGGTTGGCGCGGGTCTTGCGGTACTGGCGGCGCCCATGCCCGCAGAGGCGCAGGAAGCAGGCGGGCTGCGGCCCGACCAGAAGGAATTCCGCGACCTGTTCGAAGAGCTGGTCGAAACCGACACCTCGCTCAGCAACGGCAGCTGCACGCTGGCAGCGGAGCGCATGGCCGATCGGCTGCGCAAGGCAGGCTTTCCCGAAGACCGGCTGACCCTGTTCGCTACGGCCGAGGCGCCGCGCGAAGGCGGGCTTGTGGCAGTTTATCCGGGCACCTCGGATACGCTCAAGCCGCTGCTCGCCATTGCCCATATCGACGTGGTCGAGGCCAAGCGCGAAGATTGGCAGCGTGATCCCTTCACCCTGTTCGAGGAGGACGGCTACCTCTATGCGCGCGGCGTGTCCGACGACAAGGCGATGGCAGCCACGCTGGTCGATACACTGATCCGTTTCCAGAAAACGGGCTACAAGCCGCAGCGCACGGTCAAGATCGCGCTGACCTGCGGCGAGGAAACCAACGGTGCCTTCAACGGCGTGGAATGGCTGGTGAACAACCGGCGCGAGCTGATCGACGCCGAATTCGCCATCAACGAAGGCGGCGGCGGCACGGCGGACGAAAACGGCAATGTCGTCGAGCAGACCATCCAAGTGGGCGAGAAGATCTTCGCCAATTACGTCCTCGAATTCGCCAATCCGGGCGGCCACAGCTCGGTCCCGCGGCCGGACAATGCCATCACCCAGCTGGCCCATGCGCTGGTGAGGATCGGCGAGCACCGCTTCCCGCTCGAATTCAACGAGACCAACCGGACCTATTTCCGCCTCGCGGGTGCCGGACGCGGGGATGCGATCGGCGATGCCATGGTGGCTTTGGCCAACGACCCGACCAATGCCGAGGCGGAAGCCGTGGTCAATGCCGACCCCTTCCTCCATTCGAACCTGCGCACGACCTGCGTTGCGACCATGCTGGACGCCGGCCACGCCCGCAATGCGCTGGCGCAGCGGGCGCTGGCGAACGTCAACTGCCGCATCTTCCCCGGCAACACGATCGAGGCGGTCGGCGAGGAACTGGCGCGGATCGCTGGCGAGGAAGGAATGAAGATAACCATCCTCGAACCGCGCCGGCCCGCCCCGCCGCAGCCGCCGATGGACGAGCGCATCCTCGGGCCCTCGCGCGAACTGGTCGAACGGTATTTCCCGGGCGTCCCGCTCGTACCGGTTATGTCCAACGGTTACACCGATTCCACCTTCCTGACCGCGACCGGCATCCCGAGCTACGGCGTGCCCGGTGGATGGGGCGATCCGGACGGCAACGGGGTTCACGGGCTGAACGAGCGCATCAGCGTGCGCTCGCTCTATGTCGGGCGCGATTTCCTGTTCGACCTCGTCAAGGCGCTGGCGAATCCGGACTGACCGGCATCGCCGCTTGACGCTACGGCAGCGGCAGCGCAGGGCGCGACTATGCTTTCTGTGCTCGATATTTTCCGGATCGGCATCGGTCCGTCCTCTTCGCACACCGTGGGTCCGATGCGGATCGGTGCGCTCTTCGTGCGCGCGCTGGCCAAGCGCGGAAAACTCGAGGACGTCGCGCGGATCGCGGTCGAACTCCAGGGCTCGCTGGCGCTGACGGGAGTCGGGCACGGCACTGTCGATGCGAGCGTGCTCGGCCTTGCCGGTTTCGTGCCCGATCGGACCTGTCCGGACGAAGCGGCGGCGACGTTGGCGCAGATCCGCGCCGAGATGCGCCTCATGCTGGGCGGCAGGCACGCCATCGCCTTCGATCCGGCAAAGGATATCGATCTCGCCGGTCACATCATTCCCGACCTCCATCCCAACGGCATGAAGCTGGTGGCGCGCGATGCTGCGGGCGCGGCCTTGCTGGAGCGGACCTATTATTCGACCGGCGGGGGTTTCGTCGCGTCCGAAGCGCAGCTCAAGCGCAAGCCCCGCAACGACCGCGTGGAAACCGGCACCAGCGTGCCACACGATTTCGGCTCGGCAGAGGAATTGCTGGCCCGCTGCGATCAGGAAGGCCTCTCGGTCGCCGAGCTGGTGCTGGCCAACGAGGATGCCTTCCGTCCGCGCGAGAAGACGCTGGCGGGCATCGACCTGATTGCCCAGGCGATGGACCAGTGCATCGACCGCGGCCTTGCCCAGCGCGGCATCCTGCCCGGCGGGCTCAAGGTCGAACGCCGCGCACCGGACCTGTGGGACAAGCTGTCGGCCAATCCCCAGTCCAACGAGCGCGAGCAATTGTTCGACTGGCTCAACTGCTTCGCCATGGCGGTGAACGAGGAAAATGCGGCAGGCGGCCGCGTCGTCACCGCGCCGACCAATGGCGCGGCAGGGATCATCCCCGCGGTCATCCGCTTCTACTGCGTGACCTCTGACGAGAGCCCTTGCCGCGACAGCCGCCGGACCTTCCTGCTGACCGCAGGGGCCATCGGCCTGCTCTACAAGCAGCGCGCCAGTATTTCGGGCGCGGAAATGGGCTGCCAGGGCGAGGTGGGCGTCGCTTGCTCCATGGCAGCGGGTGGCCTTGCCGCGCTGTGGGGCGCATCGCCCGCGCAGGTCGCGAGCGCGGCGGAAATCGGGATGGAACACAATCTCGGCCTGACCTGCGATCCCGTAGGCGGTCTGGTGCAGGTCCCCTGTATCGAGCGCAATGCCATCGGCGCGGTGAAGGCGGTGAACGCCGCGCGCCTCGCGCTACACCGGACCGGCGCGGAAAGCTGCGTCAGCCTCGATCAGGTGATCGAGACGATGCGTCAGACCGGCATCGACATGTCGAGCAAGTACAAGGAAACCAGCCAGGGCGGGCTGGCCGTGAACGTCATCGAATGCTGACCGCCGCGCTGGGCGGTTCTGCAGGCTAGGCGGCGACGCTTTCGCGTGCGTGACCGGCGATCTCGGCGGCGAGTTCGTCGATGAGGTCGAGCGGGAGGTCATGGCCCCAGCCCGGGATCGTCTTCAGTTTCGCGTCGGGAATGCATTCCGCCGTGTGGCGCCCACCTTCGCACGGGACCAGGGGATCGTCCTCGCCGTGGAGCACCAGCGTCGGCACGCGCACGTCGCGCAGCATCGTGCTGCGGTCGCCGTCGGCAACGATGGCGGACAGGTGCCGGGTCGGGCCTTCGGGGTAGAAGCTGCGCCTGACGCTGGCGAGCGTGCGTTCGCGCAGCCGTTCCTCGGGCGAAGGATAGCCGGGCGAGCCGATGGTGCGCGCCAGCATGATGCCGTGCGCGACCAGCGCTTCTTCCTCGGTGCTCTTGGGCCGCGTTACCAGCGCCTGCAGCGCTTCCTTGCGCGCCGGCGGCAGCTTGGCATGGCCGGTGGTGGAGAAGACCTGCGTGAAGCTGAGGCAGCGGTCGGGATACTTGTGCGCGACGTGCTGGGCGATCATGCCGCCCATGCTGGCCCCGACGATGTGCGCGCGCTCGATTTCCAGCGCGTCGAGCAGGCCCACGCCGTCGGCCGCCATGTCGGCCAGCGTATAGGGGACGCGCGGAGTAAGGCCGAGCTTGCCCATCAGCGTCATCTTGACGAGGCCGGGCGCCTTCACGCCGTCGAACTTGTGGCTGAGGCCGATGTCGCGATTGTCGTAGCGGATGACGCGGTAACCGTGCCCTGCAAGCGCCTCGACCAGTTCGTCCGGCCACAGGGTCAGCTGTGCGCCGAAGCCCATGATGAGCAGCATGGCGGGATCATTGCTGTTGCCATGCTCTTCGTAATGGATGTCGATCCCGTTGGCCTTGGTGATGGGCACGCCTGCGCTCTCCTTCGCTAGTGCAATCCTGTTGCTGCACATGACCGCATTCCGGCCCGCTTGTCTATCGCTGGAAAGGTGCGCCGGAAGGCCGGGGAATGGGGTGTCGTAAACTTACAAGACGAAATCCGGCAATTTGCTATGTATTTACGCGAATTTCGGGGGGGTGCTTGGATGGAACGGCGGGGCGCAGAGCGCTACGAAGCGTCTTCCACAGTCGAATATTCGTCGGCCGAATGTCGCGGTGAAGCGCAGATCCTGGATCTGTCGCTCGCTGGTTGCCGCCTGCGCGGCCTGGGCGAAGGCATCTCTCGCGGGGACGAGGTCGAACTGCAGCTTCCGGCCGGCATGACGGCTACCGGCACCGTCTGCTGGATCGAGGACAGTCTTGCCGGTGTAAAGTTCGCCGTTCCCATCAGCATGGCGACGCTCGACTATTTCCGTTTCGCCGACGGCATCACCGTGACCGACGATGCGGATTTCGACCGCTTCGGCCGCCGCCTGCCGCCCCTGGGCGCAAGGGCCAGCAGCAGCCTTTAAGGACTGTCTAGGGCACCAGCACCGTGTCGCGCGCGACGGGGTCCGTTTCCGGATAATCGAGAATGAAATGCAGCCCGCGGCTCTCGTGCCGCTTGAGGGCGCTGCTGACGATGAGCCCTGCGCATTCGAGCAGGTTGCGCAGTTCGATGAGGTCCGTGGTCACGCGGAAGTGGCCGTAATAATCCTCCACCTCCTCGCGCAGCAGGCGGATGCGGTGCGCGGCGCGTTCGAGGCGCTTGGTTGTGCGCACGATACCGACATAGTTCCACATGAAGCGTCGGATTTCGGTCCAGTTCTGTTTGATGACCACTTCTTCGTCGGAATCGGTCACGCGGCTTTCGTCCCACGGCAGGATTTCCGGCGGTTCGTCGAGCTGGTCCCAGCAGCGCAGGATGTCCTTTGCCGCCGCCTCGCCGAAGACGAAGCATTCGAGCAGCGAGTTCGATGCGAGGCGGTTCGCGCCGTGCAGCCCGCTCTCGGTACATTCGCCCGCCGCCCACAGGCCGGGCAGGTCGGTGCGCGCATCGAGGTCCACTTTCACCCCGCCGCAGGTGTAATGCTGGGCGGGGACGACCGGGATCGGCTGCTTCGTCATGTCGATGCCGAGGCCGAGCAGCTTCTCGTGGATCGTGGGGAAATGCTCCTTCACGAATTCGGGCGGCTGGTGGCTGATGTCGAGATGGACATAGTCTAGGCCGTAACGCTTGATCTGGTCGTCGTTCGCGCGCGCCACGATGTCGCGCGGGGCAAGCTCCATGCGCTCCGCGTCGTATTTCTCCATGTATCGTTCGCCCGTCACCGGGTTGAACAGGCGTCCGCCCTCTCCGCGCACGGCCTCCGTGATGAGGAAGTTCTTGACCTCGAGATTGTAGAGGCAGGTCGGGTGGAACTGCATCATCTCCATGTTGGAGACGCGCGCACCGGCCCGCCACGCCATCGCGATGCCGTCTCCGGTCGCGCCGCGCGGTGCGGTCGAGAACAGGTAGACGCGGCCTGCCCCGCCTGCGGCCAGCACGGTCGCCTTCGCAAGATGGGCGACGACCTTGCCGCTCTCCTCGTCCAGCGCATAGGCGCCCCAGACGCGGCCGGATCCCGAATAGTCCTTCTGGTTGCGGCCTGTGATGAGGTCGATGCAGCTCTGGTTGGGCAGCAGCGTGATATTCGGATTTTCCTCCGCCGCCTTGAGCAGGGCGGCCTGTACCGCCCAGCCGGTCGCATCGTTCACATGGACGATGCGGCGGTGCGAGTGGCCTCCTTCGCGGGTGAGGTGGAGGTCGCCCTCTTCGCGGTTGAACGGCACGCCCAGTTCGCACAATCGGTCGATCGCCGCAGGGGCGCGTTCGATGACGAATTCGACCGTCTCGAGATCGTTGAGGCCGGCGCCTGCTACCATCGTGTCGTGGATGTGGTTTTCGAACGTGTCGCCTGCATCAAGCACGGCCGCGATGCCGCCCTGTGCCCAAGCGGTCGAGCCGCTGGTCAGCTTGCCTTTCGCAAGCACCAGCACCTTCTTGTGCTGGGCGATTTCGAGCGCGGCGGTGAGGCCTGCTGCCCCTGATCCGATGACGAGGACGTCGTGTTTCATGGGGCCGTGTCATGCCCATGCAATCGCCATGCGGCAAGCACAGAACGCCTCGCCGATTCCCCGCTTAACACCGCGGATTTGCGCGGTATGCGAGCGTTAACAGGGGTCCCGGGACTTTGGAGGGTCGCAAAAAAATGAAAATGGGTCTGCTTGCCTGCGCCTTCGGGCGCCACGCCGTCGATCATGCCAACATGCGCAAGTCGGGCGGCATGCATGTCGGCAAATGCAAATGCTGCAAGACACCGATGGAAGAAATCGAACCGCACGTCTGGGGCGTGATCCGGGTGAAGGACGCAGGGCTCGGCCCGCGCAACTTCGTCTGAGGATCAGCCCGAACCGGTAAGCTGGACGAAGACATCCTCGAGGTCCGCCTCGCGGGTGGTCACGTCCTCGATACCGTAGCCATGCGACTGGACGAGCGCGAGCACCTGGCCCGCGCTCGCCTTGTCGCGGTCGTAGGTGATGTCGAGCCGGCGCGGCTCGACCACGTCGGCGCGAAGGAAGGCTTCTTCCATGATCGGCCCGCCGAGATCCTTGTCTACCGTGACGGAGACGATCTTTTCGCGTGCCATGCCGACCAGCTCGCGGGTCGGCTTGTTGGCGATGAGTTCGCCGTGGTTGATGATGGCGATGCGGTCGCACAGTTGCTCCGCCTCCTCGAGGTAGTGCGTGGTCAGGACCACGGTGACGCCTTCGTCGTTCAGTTCCTGCACCAGTTCCCACAGCTGGCGGCGCAGTTCGACGTCGACGCCCGCGGTCGGCTCGTCGAGCACGAGAATCGGCGGAGAATGGACCATGGCCTTGGCGATGAGCAGGCGGCGCTTCATCCCGCCCGATAGCGTGCGGGCATAGGCATCGCGCTTGTCGGCAAGGTGGACGGCGGCAAGGAGTTCCTCGCTGCGCCGGTCCTTCTTGCCGATGCCGTAGAAGCCACCCTGGTTTTCCAGCACCTCGAACGGCGTGAAGAAGGGATCGAAGACGATTTCCTGCGGCACGATTCCGATCGACCGCTTGGCATTGCGGGGGTTGTCGTCGATGTCGAAACCCCAGATTTCCGCGCTTCCGGAAGTCTTGCGGACAAGGCCTGCAAGGATGTTGATCAGCGTTGACTTGCCCGCGCCATTGGGGCCGAGCAGGCCGAAGACGCCGCCCTGCGGCACGTCGAAACTGACGCCCTTCAGCGCCAGCTTGGGCGGCTCTCCGGGACCGGGCGGGGCATATTCCTTGACGAGGTTGTCGATGCGGATCGCAGAAGGCGTGGTCATGCAGCGTGACCTAGGCTCTTGAGCGCCTCCGTCAAACCTATTATCGGCCCCTCTCATGAGCCTGCCTCCTCCCGAAGTGTCCAAGGTCACCACGCGCCGCGTGTGGTGCGACGGTGCAACCGACATCCGCAGCGGTGAAAATTACAAGCCGATCGCGCTCGGCCATCCCAAGGTCTACCTCGAGATCGACGAGCATGGCTATGTCGACTGCGGCTATTGCGACCGCCGCTTCGTCCTCGAAGGCGGTCCGGCGGACGGGGTTGACCAGTCCACCCTGATGGACATTTCCGAAGGCGGCGATCCGGGCCACCGGTAAGCCCACTCGCTTATCGCGCGCGAGGTCCCTACATTGGCTGGCATGACGCAAGCCAACGACCCCCACGCACTCCTATACGGCACGAAACTGGACCCGGCAGACGCGCAGCGCCTGACGCGCCAGCTGCTCTCGTCCTGCGATGACGGGGAGCTGTATCTCCAGTTCATCGCGTCCGAGGCCTTCGGCTTCGACGACGGGCGGCTCAAGACGGCCGACTACAGCCGCGATTCGGGGTTCGGCCTGCGCGGCGTGTCGGGCGAGATGACCGGCTTTGCCCATGCCAACGAGATCAGCGCGGCGGCGATCGCGCGCGCGGGCGAGACGCTCAAGCTGCTCGATGCGACGAAGAATCCGCTGGCTGCCCCGCCCGAGCGGACCAACCGCCACCTCTACACCGATGCCTGCCCGCTCGACCTCGTGCCCTTTGCCGAAAAGGTCGCGCTGCTGGAAAAGATCGACTCGGTCGCCCGCGCGAAGGATCCTCGCGTGGCGCAGGTGTCCGCCAGCCTCGCCGCCAGCTGGAGCGTGGTCGAGATCGTGCGTCCCGACGGCCATGTCGCGCGCGACATCCGCCCGCTGGTGCGGCTCAACGTTTCGGTCGTCGCCGAACAGAACGGGCGGCGCGAAACGGGCTCTTACGGCTTCGGCGGACGCCATCTCTACGACCGCCTGTTCGACGAGGGCGCGTGGATGTACGCCATCGACGAGGCAGTGCGCCAGGCGCTGGTGAACCTCGAAAGCATTGCCGCCCCGGCGGGCGAGAAGACCGTCCTGCTCGGCCCCGGCTGGTGCGGCGTGCTGCTGCACGAGGCAGTCGGCCACGGGCTTGAAGGCGATTTCAACCGCAAGGGCACCAGCGCGTTTTCGGGCCGCATCGGCGAACGCGTGGCCTCGCCCGGCGTGACGGTAATCGATGACGGTTCGCTCGCCGACCGGCGCGGCTCGCTCACCATCGACGACGAGGGCACGCCCACGCGCGAAACGGTGCTGATCGAGGACGGCATCCTGAAGGGCTACATGCAAGACCGCCTCAATGCGCGGCTGATGGGCGCCGAGCCGACCGGCAACGGTCGCCGCGAAAGCTACCAGCACGCGCCGATGGTGCGCATGACCAATACCTTCATGCAGGGCGGGCAGGACGATCCTGAAGAACTGCTGAGCCGGGTGGAAGACGGCATCTATGCCACCAGCTTCGGCGGCGGCCAAGTCGACATCACCAGCGGGAAGTTCGTCTTCGCCTGCACGGAAGCCTACAAGGTCGAGAAGGGCAAGGTCGTCGCCCCGATCAAGGGCGCGACGCTGATCGGCGACGGGCCCAGCGTGCTGACGCGCGTGAAGGGCATCGGCAACGACATGGCGCTCGACCAAGGCGTAGGCATGTGCGGCAAGGGCGGGCAGAGCGTGCCTGCCGGCGTCGGCCAGCCCAGCCTGCTGATCGACGGGATCACGGTAGGCGGCACCGGCTGAGCGCTGCCAGGGCTCGACTCATCGCCGGTTCATTTAGGCCATGATACAAGGTTATATCCTTCAAGGAGACTCGCGATGATCAGACGCCTTGCTCTTGCTTCCGCCGCCCTCGGCCTGCTGGCCGCCCCCGTCGCTCACGCCGAAGAACAGGCCGAGATGACCAAGGGCGAGGCCAAGCTCGCCAAGATGCTCGAAGGCCGCGTTGCGGGTAAGCCGGAAAGCTGCATCACGATGATCGGTTCGCGTCCGCTGACGCGGATCGACGAGACCGCGCTGGTCTACAAGTCGGGCAACACGATCTGGGTGAACTACACCAAGACCCCCGACGCGATCGACGACAGCGACTACATGGTGATCCGGAAGTTCAGCGGTTCGCAGCTGTGCCGCAGCGACCAGATCACCACGCGCGACCGCTTCTCGGACATGTACACCGGCTTCATCTTCCTCGATGATTTCGTTCCCTACCGCCTTGCCGACAAGGAAGGCGAAGGCTGACGCTCAGCGTCTAGAACGCTTGGTTCCTGTCTCGCACAAAGCGAGCGCGGGGCAGGTTCCGCATTCAACCGAGGCGGGGCGGCACCAGGTCTGCCCCAGCTTCTTCATCAGCAGGTGGTGCTCGTCGTAATCGGCGGCGCTCCATTCGTCCGGCATCGCGGGCATGATCGCATCGAAAGCTCGGTCGGTCGTTGCCTTGGCCGGCACGAGGCCCATCCGCTGGAGGATACGGGTGTGATGCCCGTCGAGCACGATCGCGCGGCGGTCCAGCGTGGAGGCGTTCATGACTCCCGCCGCAATCTTGCGACCGATGCCGGGCAGCTGTTCCAGCCAGCGCATCGCGGCGCCCGTATCCATCTCGGCGAGGTGCGAGAGGTCCACGGCTCCCCGCAGGGCCACGAGCGCGGTCAGGCTCGCCTTGAGCCGCTCTGCCGCAATGTTGGGATAGGTCTGCGTTGCCAGTTTGGCCTGCAGTTCATCGAGCGGCGCATCGGCCACTGCCTCCCACGAACCGTATCGCCCCAGCAGCCGGTCCGTCGCTATGTTCGACACTTCGGACTTGGTGCGCGCGCCGATCACGCCCTGGACCAGCACCCATTCGGGCTTGCGCCATTCGGCTGCCGCGCGCTCGATCCGTCCGAACCGCTGGACCAGCAGCGCCTGCAACCGGCGCAGCGTCTCGGTACGGGGGTCCGGTCCGAGATCTAGCTGCAAGTCACTCCCACTCGATCGTGCCGGGGGGCTTTGACGTGTAGTCGTAGACCACGCGGTTGATGCCCTGCACCTCGTTGACGATGCGCGTGGCACAGCCTGTCAGGAAGGCGGCGTCGAAGGGATAGACATCGGCGGTCATGCCGTCGGTCGATGTCACCGCGCGCAGGCCGCAGACGCTGTCATAGGTGCGATAGTCGCCCATCACGCCCACGGTCTTGACCGGCAGCAGCACGGCGAAAGCCTGCCAGATCGCGTCGTAGAGGCCCGCCTTGCGGATCTCGTCGAGGTAGATCGCGTCGGCCTTGCGCAGGATATCGCAGCGTTCCTTGGTGACCTCGCCCGGGATGCGGATCGCGAGGCCCGGTCCGGGGAAGGGATGGCGGCCGACGAACATGTCGGGCAGGCCCAGCTCGCGGCCCAGTTCGCGCACTTCGTCCTTGAACAATTCGCGAAGCGGCTCGACCAGCTTCATGTTCATGCGTTCGGGCAGGCCGCCGACATTGTGGTGGCTCTTGATCGTCACGCTCGGTCCGCCGGTGAAGCTGACGCTTTCGATGACGTCGGGGTAGAGCGTGCCCTGCGCGAGGAAGTCCGCACCGCCGACCTTCTTGGCCTCTGCCTCGAACACGTCGATGAAGGTCTTGCCGATGAACTTGCGCTTGGCTTCGGGGTCGGTGACCCCGACAAGGCCTTCCATGAACATCTCTTCGGCGTCCACGACGACCAGCGGGATGTTGTAATGGTCGCGGAACATGGTCTCGACCTGTTCGCGCTCGTTCAGGCGCAGCAGGCCATGGTCGACGAAGACGCAGGTCAGCTGTTCGCCGATCGCCTCGTGGATGAGGATTGCCGCGACCGAGCTGTCGACACCGCCCGACAGGCCGCAAATGACCTTGCCGTCGCCGACCTGCTCGCGGATTTCGCGCACCTTGGTCTCGCGATAGGCGGCCATGGTCCAGTCGCCCGCAAGGCCGCAGACATGGCGCACGAAGTTCGCGATCAGCCTGCCGCCGTCGGGCGTATGGACGACCTCGGGGTGGAATTGCGTGCCGTAGAACTTGCGTTCCTCGTCGGCGATCACTGCGAAGGGCGCGCCGTCGGAAATGGCGACGATCTCGAAGCCGGGGGCGAACTTGGTGACCTTGTCGCCATGGCTCATCCAGACCTGGTGGCGCTCGCCGACCTGCCACAACCCGTCGAACAGGGCGCAGTCCTTGGTGACGGTGAGATAGGCGCGGCCGAATTCGCCGCCTTCGCCCGTTTCATGGCCCGGACGAACTTCGCCGCCCAATTGGTGGCTCATGACCTGCTGGCCGTAGCAGATGCCGAGGATCGGGATGCCTGCTTCAAACAGCATCTCGGGCGCGCGGGGGCTGCCCTCTTCGGGTACGCCGGCGGGAGAGCCCGACAGGATGATGCCCTTGGGCTTCAGCCGGTGGAATGCCTCTTCGGCCTGCGTGAAGGGCGCGATCTCGGAATAGACACCCGCTTCGCGCACGCGGCGTGCGATGAGCTGGGTAACCTGGCTGCCGAAATCGACGATAAGGATGGAATCGGGAAGGTGCGCGTCGTCCATGGCGCAAGCGGTTAGGCAGGACGCGCGCGCAAGTCCAGCGCGCCCGCCCTTGCCTGCAGTCGAATTTACAGATCCGGCTTCCGATTGATGATGACAGGGTCGATGATGATGTCCTTGGACGCCTTGCCCAGGGTGAATTCCATCACCAGGCAATACTTCCAGCTATTCCCGTCGTCATTGTCGTCCTGGAGGATGGCCTTGGTCGAATTGGAATCGTTTCCGACGGCGAACTGGTTGTCCAGCTTGCCCCCGCCCGCCATCGGCGGTGCGTTGCCCTTGCCCGGAGGCGGTCCGCCCTGCCGCGCAATCCAGAAGGCCTCGTTCACGTTTGCCGGAAAGGCACACTGGTAGGACTGGTTGTTCATCACGAAACTGGTGGTCTTGAGATTGAAGGTCAGCTTGGCGCCTTGCGTGACACAGGACAGGTCGACGTCGCCATTGTCCGTCACTTCGCTGGAAGTCGAGGCGAAGTGGAAATCGCACTCGTACTGGTCGGTATAGGGTTGTCCGGTGCGTTTCCTCACGTTGCTGATTGTCACGTCGATCGAGATGTCCTTGCTCATCGTCTGGTCCTCTCTCCTGCTGGTTCGTCGAAATGTCCCGCCTCAAAGCCGGTCGTCGATGAGCGGGTCGATGCCCATCTTCTTCAGGCGGGCGCGAAGCTGTGCTGCCATGCGCGGCTGGCCGGTCTTCTCCGCTGCGACTGCGCGTAGTGCGATGGAGCGGAAGTCGACCCTTTCGCCCTTGGTTTCCGGCACGGCGAGCGCGGCGGAATAGGCTTTGTGGGCGCGGGCGGTATCGCCTTCCTTCCGGTAGGCCGCGGCATGCACCATCCGGCTGGCGACGCGGACGAACTGACGGTCCGGATCCTCGGCATCGAGCGCGTTTTCCCACTTGTCGGCTATTCCGTGCAACGCCGCTGCAGGCAGATCGCTGCGGTCGGTAAGGGCGCGCTGCAGGGCGAGGACGGCCGGACTGCTGACCGTCCATTCGTGATTCTTCGGGTCGCGCGCGATCAGGTCGGTTTGGATGGCTTCCAGCCGGTCGAATTGCCTGCTGGCAAGGGCATTGTCTCCGTCGGACCATGCCAGCAGGGCGCGGTCGCGCAAGGCGGAGCGGCCCAGTTCCTTGAACAGCGTATTGTCCCGGTCCGTGGCGAGCACCCTGTCGAAGTCCGCAATCGCGGCATCGAGCGATCTTCGTGCCGCCGCGCGGTCGCCCTGGAAAGCCTCGAGCTGCCCGATATTGGCCAGCGAGAAGATCCGGCCCTTGCGCGCCTCGATATTGGCAGGACCATCGGCCACGACCTTGTCGATTATGGCGAGTTCCTTGCGCCGTGCCTCCAGCGCCTCATCCATCCGGCCCAGCGACTGCAAGGTAGAGGCGACCCATGACAGGCCGCCGGCGATCTCGATCTCGCGGGCGACGGGGCGCCCTTCCTTTACCGAGACGATCTCGGTCAGTTCGACATTGCGGCGGAAATAGTCGAGCGCGCTTGCCAGCTCGCCCGCCTCCTTGGCCATCGTACCGAGATTGGAAAGCGAATAGGCCTCCTCCATTTGCCAGGCGAGGTTGGAGCGGTCCTTCGCCGCGAGCCGGTGGGAGATGTCGGCATATTCCTCCATCGCCTTGCGCGCCTCCTCCAGCCTGCCGTGCTGCCAGGCGATGTAGCCTACCCAGAACAGGCTCTGTCCGTGGTTGAACATGCGCTCCGGGTCGTCGGGCTTGCGTTCGAGCAGTTCGGCCGTGGTGCGCGCGGCCTGGCGGAAGGCGGGCAGGGCCTCGGCATTGTTGCCGCGCAGGTTCTGGACCTCGGCCACGAGCATGGTGGCGCGTGCACGGCGGCCGAGTTCGGTGGCGGACAGGTCGGCCAGCTTCTGGCGGGCGTAATAGTCCATCGCGCGCTTGCCCACGCCGTCGAGCAGTTCCAGCCGGCCGACCGGCTCCAGCTGCTTGCGCAGGTCGGTCAGCATGTATTCGATCAGACCGTCGGCTTCCGCCCTTTGCTCGCGCGCCTCGTTGCGCTGGTCGATCGCATAGGCCGACAGCGCCGTGGTCCCGATCATGCCGAGGGCCGATGCCCCTGCCACCAAGACCAGCTTGCGCTGGCGGCGGGCCGCATCGCGCTGGACGAGATGGTCGAGATCGACACCCGCCAGCCCGGCGACGAGCTTGAGCTTGGCCAGTTTCTTCCCGTCGGCTTCGGGCCGCATGTCGGCAGCAATGGGCTCGGCCTCGCGGTCGGTCGGCTCGCCGTTCTCGTAGTGGACCAGCAGCGGGGCCGGGAAATTGCCTGGCGGCTCGCCCTCGACCACCACGGGCATCACCCCGCGGTCGCCATGGATGCGCTTGTAGAGATCGACCTCGCGCGCGATCCAGGGCGATGCGGCAGCAGCCGGCGAACACAGGACGATCAACGCGTCACTCGAACGGATGGCGGTCTCGATCGCATCGCCGAGGCTGTCGGATGCTGGCAGCTCGTCGCGATCCTTGAAGATCGGGCGCAGGCGTTCGGCCTTGCCGGCGGCAATCATGTGCGGGGGCAGGCGATAGGTTTCGAGCGCGCGATGGAGCCAGTTCGCCACCTGCCGGTCGCGGTGCGAATAGCTCATGAATGCCTTGTAGTGACGCTCGGCCAAGTGTGCTCTCCGGATGCGACCCCGGATTCGACTCGGCAACCCCCTCTATTTTTTCGCGATTTTGTCGCAGTCTTGCGCGGGATGCAAATGCGGGCGGCGTGCCGCCCTAGGGAGGTGGCGGTTTGGTACTTGCGCAAAACGCAACACACCCTGACCTTTTCTCACTTTTGTTCGTCCGCCAGCAAGATTATTACAACGCTCACATCCGGCGCCGAGGGCACTGCCCCGAGCGTTACCGGAACAGAGATGGCGGCAGATCCTCCTCCCGAGTTTCCTGTCGTCGCCTTCCTCGCTCGGGACGAGCCGGCCAAGTGCCGATGCGACTCCTAGCGCAATGCCGTCCGGCGCGAGGCGATATGGCAGCGAGTAGAGACGCGGCCGCCCACACCTCCTCTCCCCCCTCCCCCCGTGTCGGCGCCGCGTCTCGAACGCGGCTGCCGCATTTCACGCAATGGGATGGGCTGTCAGTCGGGTGCGCCGAGCGTTTCCGCAATCCGGCGCAGTTCCGTCTTGAGCAGCTTGCCGATGTGGCTCCGCGGCATGTCGTCGATCGCGTGCAGCTGGGCGAGGCGCTGCGTTTTGCCGAGCCGGGCATTCACCGCCTCGCGGATCGCGTCGGGTTTCTCGGCATCCTGCGACAGGGTCACAAAGCCGACCGGCGTCTCGCCCCAGCGGCGCGAGGGCATGCCGATGACCGCCGCTTCGCGCACGCCCGCTTCCTTGAGCAGTTCGTTCTCGAGGTCGACCGGGAAGATGTTGAACCCGCCCGAGATGATCATGTCCTTGGCGCGGCCCACCAGCTCGACGAAGCCCTCGGCATCGACGCGGCCGATGTCGCCCATGCGCTGCCAGGTCTCGCCCGTGGCGGGATCGTTCCAGTAGCCGTCGCGCGTCTGGTCGGGGCGGTTCTTGTATCCGCTCATCATGGTGTGGCTGCGGCCCACGAGGTTGCCGGGCGTGCCCGGCGGGACTTCGCGGTCATCGTCGTCCAGCACCTTCAGCTCGCTGCCGGGGGCGGGGCGCCCCACGGTGTGCAGCTTGTCGGGGAACTTGTGCGCTTCCAAGAGGCACACGACCCCGCCTTCGGTCATCGAATAGATCTCGATCAGCGCGCCGGGCATCCGCGCCAGCACCTCGCGTTTCAGCTCTGCAGAGAAGGGGGCGGAGGTGCAGTATTTGAGCTGCAGTGCCGACAGGTCGAAATCGTCGAACCGCGGCTCGTCCATCAGGCGCTGGTATTGCACCGGCACCAGCATGGTGATGGTCGTGCGGTCGGCTGCCGCATGGCCGAGCCAGCCGATCGTGTCGAACTTGCCCATCACGCGCACCGTGCCGCCGGCGAGCAAGGCAGGCAGGAAAGCGACCATGGTGGTGTTCGAATAAAGCGGCGTCGATGCCAGCGTGCGCACCGGCAGACCCGCCTCGATCCAACTGGCGGCGGTCGCGGCGAACTGGCGCCAGCGCATCTGGTGCGAATGGACGATGCCCTTGGGCGTGCCGGTCGTGCCCGAGGAATAGATGATGTTGAACGGGTCGTCCGGCTCGGGGACATGCCTCCGCGCAGTGGTGCCGGCGGGAGCCATCCAGCCGGCGAGCTCCTCGTCGAGGATCACGCGTTCCATGCCCGGAAAGGCGCCATCGCCCATGTCTTCCAGCTTCGCGCGCGTGACGAAGATGTGCTGCGCGCCCGAATCGCGCGCCATGGCGGCAAGCTGCTCGGGACTGGCGCTGGTGGTCAGCGGCGCGGCGACGCCGCCCGCCCTGATCGCGGCAAGAAAGACGAGGGCATAGGGAATCGACGAGATGCCGAGGATGGCGACCGACTGTCCGCGTTCCAGCCCGGTCTCGAGCAGGCGCGCGGCGATCCGTTCGACCTGGTCCCCAAGTGCTCCCCAGGACAGGTTGTCCGCCCCGTCGCACAGGGCAGGCGCATCCGGCTGGCGCTGCGCCCAGTCCGAAATGATCGCGGAAAAATCGCCGAAAGGTTCAGCGAGTCGAGCGGCCGGTTCAGTGTCTCCCATCACGGTTTCCTAGCTGGCTTGTCGCATCTGTCCAGAATCACCCGCTGCGTGCTGCATGAGAGGCGAGATTTAGGTTACGCGCTTCAGCGACAAGATATGCAGTTAAGGTTTCAAAACGCCACGCAAATGTGCCGAACTTACCGGCGGGCGCAAGAAGATTGCGAATTTGGCTGGAATCGGGGATTGTCCGGTCGTGTTTTTGACATTTGCCGAAATCGGCGTAGCCTCGCGACTGCCCGGACAGTTTCCGCAGACCAGTGCCGGGTCGGATCGACCATAGACCGTCATCGCATACACAAATACCACCAGTCGCACCTTGTGTGATACTCTCTGCGGCCGATCATCCCGCCTTAGCGAAAGGATGATCACAATGTTTAAGCCAACCTATTTCATACTAGCCACAGCGGCGGCAGCATCGATGCTGGCCGTGCCTCTTTCCTCGAAGGATGCCGACCAGGACATCATCGTGTCCCTGCGAAGCGACCAGAGCTTCGTCGAAGAAGTGTCGAGCGATCTCGATACCCAGCTGCGCCGGATGCGGTTCGACCCGCGCTGGGAGCCGGCCGGGATCGTCAAGATTCGCTTCCGCGCCGGCGAGGACGGAACGCCTGTCGACATCACGACCTACGAGTCCTCGGGAAGCAAGCGCCTCGATCGTGAAGTCGGCAAGGCAGTGGAGCGGCTCGATTCGCTCACGCCGCTGCCGTCCAGCGCAGGCGATGATCCCGTGATCCAGGCCAATGTCATCGTGGCTTACAGCAAGGGCCACATGGAAAAGCTCAGCCGCAAGCTCGCCGAATCGGAGGCAGCACGTCTCGCCTCGGCCGATCCCGCCGAACGGGCGGTGCTTGCCCTCAGCTTCGCGCCGCGTCCGAGTTCCTGACCCTTCCCCCAAGGGCCAGGAGCCGTCTCGGCGTTGGGGCGGTATCTGTCTGCGGGGTGCCGCCCCGCGCCGGGTCTGCCTAACGAAAGGGCTCCGTCTTCGGACGGGGCCCTTTTTTGATGGCCGGCCGATGCTCCGGATTCGAAAATTGCGCGCCCGGATTCGCATCCTGCGCAATCCCGGATAGCCGGCTTTGCCCGCAAAAATTTTTTCGCAGATTCATTTTGGGGCTTGCGCACGCACAAACCCCAGCTTGGTCCACGCGTCGCTGCGTTGCACCACAATCATACACCTCGCGAAAGCGGCGAATTGACGCATTAAATCTTCATTCACCCTCTTGCGCCGGACTCGGCTCTGATTCACTATCTAGTGGTCGGTCACCGGGGGGTACCCACAAGACCTAGCGAAATACGGCATCCGGCCCCATATCGGGCGGGTGCCGCAATCACGCCGGGCCTGTGGGGAAAAAGGGGATAAGTTTTCGCCCCGGAGACCTGCGAAATTGCTAGGCAGGCATTGCGCTTGCCGACTCGGTTGAAACACGAAATCGCAGGCGGGGCGAACAGCCCGCCGGATGACAACGGACGGTGGGGCACACAATGGATTTCAAGAGCGGGGACGAAGCGGCGATGGGACTGGATCTGGACACTCAGGACACCGTCGATGACACCGCGCCCGTCAAGAACAGCGCAAAGGCGCAGAAGGCTGTCGCAATGGAAAACGAAGACAAGGGCAGCGAAGCACTGGTCGCCGAAGCGGCCGGCGCAGCCATGGCCGGCGCAATGGCCGAAGTCGCCAAGGCCGCTTCCGAAAAGGAAGACAGCAAGAAGGTGCTCGACCGCCGCTTTGACGTGAAGACGGATGCCTCGCGCGACGACCTGCTAACCGCTTTCGGCAAGGAAACGCTCGAAGACCGCTATCTCCTGCCCGGCGAAAGCTACCAGGACCTGTTCGCGCGCGTCGCCGATGCCTTTGCCGACGACGGCGACCACGCCCAACGCCTCTACGACTACATCTCGAAGCTGTGGTTCATGCCCGCAACGCCCGTGCTGTCGAACGGCGGCACGACCCGCGGCCTGCCGATTTCCTGCTACCTCAACTCGGTCAGCGACAGCCTCGACGGCATCGTCAACACCTGGAATGAGAACGTCTGGCTCGCGTCCAAGGGCGGCGGCATTGGCACCTATTGGGGCAATGTGCGCGGCATCGGCGAGCCGGTCGGTTTGAACGGCAAGACCAGCGGCATCATTCCCTTCGTGCGCGTGATGGATAGCCTTACCCTCGCGATCTCGCAGGGTAGCCTGCGCCGCGGTTCGGCTGCCTGCTACATCGACATCACCCACCCGGAGATCGAGGAGTTCCTCGAGATCCGCAAACCCTCGGGCGACTTCAACCGCAAGGCGCTGAACCTGCACCACGGCGTGCTGGTCACCGACGCCTTCATGGAAGCGGTCCGCAACGGTGAGGAATTCGATCTCATCAGCCCGAAGGACGGTTCGGTCCGCAAGACGGTCGACGCGCGCAGCCTGTTCCAGAAGCTGGTCGAGACCCGCCTTGCCACGGGCGAACCCTACATCGTCTTCTCCGACACGGTGAACCGGATGATGCCCAAGCATCACCGCGAACTCGGCCTCAAGGTCTCGACCTCGAACCTGTGCGCCGAAATCACCCTGCCGACCGGCATCGACCACCTCGGCAACGACCGCACTGCGGTCTGCTGCCTGTCCTCGCTCAACATCGAGAAGTGGGACGAATGGTGCACCGACAAGCAGTTCATCGAGGACGTCATGCGCTTCCTCGACAACGTCCTGCAGAACTACATCGACCGCGCGCCCGACGAGATGGCCCGCGCCAAGTATTCCGCCATGCGCGAACGCTCGGTCGGCCTCGGCGTGATGGGCTTCCACTCCTTCCTCCAGCAGAAGGGTATCGGCTTCGAAAGCCCGATGGCCAAGGTCTGGAACCTCAAGATGTTCAAGCACATCCAGTCGAAGGCCTCCGAAGCCTCGATGGTGCTCGCTCAGGAACGCGGTGCCTGCCCGGACGCGGAAGAAATGGGCGCGATGGAACGCTTCAGCTGCAAGATGGCAATCGCGCCGACCGCGTCGATTTCGATCATCTGCGGCGGCACCAGCGCCTGCATCGAGCCGATCCCGGCGAACATCTACACCCACAAGACGCTTTCGGGCAGCTTCGTGGTGAAGAACCCGTACCTTGAAAAGCTGCTCGACAAGAAGAGCAAGAACTCGACCGCGATCTGGAACTCGATCCTCGAGAAGGGCGGCAGCGTCCAGCACCTCGACTTCCTGACGCCGGAAGAGAAGGCGACCTTCAAGACCAGCTTCGAAATCGACCAGCGCTGGCTGCTCGAATTCGCTGCCGACCGTGCGCCCTATATCGACCAGGCCCAGTCGCTGAACCTGTTCATCCCGGCCGACGTCGACAAGTGGGACCTGATGATGCTGCACTTCCAGGCATGGGAGAAGGGCATCAAGTCGCTCTACTACCTGCGCTCCAAGTCGGTGCAGCGCGCCGGTTTCGCTGGCGGGGTCGAGGCGGACAACACCGCCGATGCCGCCAAGTACGAACTGAGCGCGGGCGAGCAGACCGACTACGAGGAGTGCCTCGCCTGCCAGTAAACGATCCCTTGGACGGGACGAACGGGACGGGCCGGCACACCATGAAGGTGAGCTGGCCCGTCCTGCTTTTCGGCCTGGCGCTGTTCGCCGCGTGGCTCGCGCTGATCCCGGTGCTGCAGGATGCGGCCGGGGTCGATCCGCAGTGCCACGGCAGGGTCTATGGCAAGGCGCGCTTTACCGGGCTGGTCCTGTGCTCGCTCGAGGCGGGCTCGCGCGGCTGGCTGTTCCTCGGGTTCCTTGCCTCCTTCCCGGCGCTGACGCTCACATGGCTCGGTGGCAGGTTCCGCGCGATGCGGGCCGGGCGGGACGGCTAGAGCGCCCGCGCGGCGCTTAGCGCCTTGCCCTTTCGCGCTGCCCACGGCACCTAGGTCGCCCATGGGTTCGCTGCGCATCCTTTTCATCTCGCCCAATTTTCCGCCCTATGCGCAGGCAGGGGCCGCTCGCACGGGCGCGCTGGCGCGGCACTGGATCGAACAGGGCCACGAAGTCACCGTGATCGGCGCGCGCATCGGCGCGGCGAACGGCATCCATTCTGGCCTCGACCACGAACACCTCACCGCGATCATGTTGCCGGTAGAAAAGTTGCCTGCAGCCGAAGGAGCCCCTGTGCCTTCCGCCGCGCCGGACAAGCCCGTCAGTCGCCCCAGTCGCCTGCGCCGCTGGCTCTGGCTCTCGCGCCAGATGCCCGACCGCTTCCATCCGCACTGGACCCGCCGCGCGGTCGATACCGCGCGCGGCCTGTGCCTCGCGAAGGGGTTCGACCTCGTCTATTCCTCCGGCCCGCCGCATTCCGCGCATATCGCCGCGCAGAAGATCGCTGCCGAAAGCGGCCTGCCTTGGGTGTGCGAGCAGCGCGACCTGTGGGCCGACAATCCCTATATCGACCGCCAGCCGGTGCTGACCACGCTCTACAACCGGTTGGGCCGGCAGGTGCAGCGCCACGCCGACGCCTTCGTCGCAGTGACCGAAACGGCGGCGGGAGAGCTTGCGGCGCAGACGGGCAAGGCGGTGACGCTGGCGCGCAATGGCTGGGACGGGGCCGATTTCGCCGGACTGGAAGACGTGACGGCGCCGCTCGATTCGGAGCGGCTGACCATCATCCACGCCGGCCTCATCTATGCCGAGCGGCGCGATCCGAAGGCCCTTTTCGAGGCGATCGCCATGCTGGGCGAGGACCGCCGCCGCGTGCGCGCGGTGTTCTATCACGACGAATACGGCTTCCTCGACCAGAGGATCGCGGAATACGGCGTGGCGGACTGCGTCGAGATGCGCGAGTTTCTCCCCCGCAGCGAAATCCTCAAGGTGGAGCGGCAGGCCGACGTGCTGCTGATGTGCCGCTGGCCCGATCCGGCGGAAGACGGGGTGATCCCCGGCAAGCTGTTCGAATATATCGGCGCGCGCCGCCCGATCCTGGCGACAGGACTGGAAAGCGGGGAGGCCGCGGCCATCGTGCGCGAGGGCGGGTTCGGCCTCGCCACGCAGGATGCCGCGCATATCGCTGAGCAACTGCGCACATGGATCGCGGCCAAGGACGCCGGCGGAGGGCGCGTGCCCGACCTGCCGGCGGAAACGGCACGCGGCTACACGCGCGACCAGGCCTTTGCCGATATCGACGCCGCGATTGCGAGGATGCTCGGCGACACATGACAAGACCCCCGCCGGCCGGTGGGCTGGCGGGGGTCTGGCGTGTCTGCGCTTAGGCGCGAGATTGAGGGTCAGGCGCTTTCCATCACCGCCTTGTTGCCAAGGCCTGCGGGGATCCGCGCGCCTTCCTTCAGGTAGATGCGGTTGTCGTCGATCTTCTCGACGTCATCCAGCTTGAGGAAGTGGTGGATGTCGTCGGCGCTGTCCGACTTGGTCAGCTTGATCGCGTCGCCATCGACCTCGTCGACGGTGCCGACGTGCAGCCCTTCCGAATTGGCGACTTCCATGTGTTCCTTGATGCGGAGCTTCTCGAACATAAAATTCCCTTTTGTCTGTGTGGGTTACACCTAACCAACGGACGCAAGGGCAATGCGGTCCACGCTTCGCCGAGGCTCATGCACGGCTCGTTGGATTGGGTCGCAGGGGGGCGAAAAGTTGACGCCCCGACCTCTTGCGAGGCGGGGCGTCGGGGATGCGGAGCCGTAGCCCGCAAAAGGGGAAACCGGACCTGGTCCGCTTAGCCCCGAACCGGCTCGGTGGCCGATTGCTATCCCAACGTCGCATCCGCGCATCGCGTTCCGGCAAATAGTGCCGCGCAAAGAATTTTTTCCCGCGCTTATCCCCGCCGAATCATTCACTCTTGCCTTCGATTCCGGGCTGTGATTCCCTATATGAGTCGTTCACGCGCCAAACCGGAGATCCACAAGATGTCGTTGCTCGAAGCCCGCAAGACCTACAAGCCCTTCGAATACCCCTGGGCTTACGAGTTCTGGAAGCGGCAGCAGCAGATCCACTGGATGCCGGAAGAAGTTCCGCTCGGCGAAGACTGCCGCGACTGGGCGCAGAAGCTGACCGAGCACGAGCGTAACCTGCTCACGCAGATCTTCCGCTTCTTCACGCAGGCCGACGTGGAAGTGCAGGATTGCTATCACGACAAGTACGGCCGCGTGTTCAAGCCGACCGAGATCAAGATGATGCTCACCGCCTTTTCCAACATGGAGACGGTGCACATCGCGGCCTACAGCCACTTGCTCGACACGATCGGCATGCCGGAAAGCGAATATTCCGCCTTCCTCGAATACGAGGAAATGGCCGACAAGCACAATTACATGCAGCAGTTCGGCGTCGACAACGATGAAGACATCGCCCGCACGCTGGCCATGTTTGGCGCCTTCACCGAAGGCATGCAGCTGTTCGCCAGCTTCGCCATGCTGATGAACTTCCCGCGCTTCAACAAGATGAAGGGCATGGGCCAGATCGTCAGCTGGTCGGTGCGCGACGAATCGCTGCACTGCGAAGGCATCATCCGCATGTTCCACGAGTTCGTGCGCGAGCGGGACTGCCTGACCAAGGCGGTCAAGGAAGACATCGTCGACATCTGCCAGAAGACGGTGCGTCTCGAAGACAACTTCATCGACCTCGCCTTCGAAATGGGCCCGGTGTCGGGCATGACGGCGAAGGACATCAAGAAGTACATCCGCTACATCGCCGACTGGCGCCTGGGCCAGCTGGGCATGCAGCCGATCTACATGGTCGACGACCACCCGCTGCCCTGGCTCGCCCCGCTGCTCAACGGTGTGGAGCACGCAAACTTCTTCGAAACCCGCGCGACCGAATATTCCAAGGGCGCAACCCGCGGCAACTGGAACGACGTCTGGGCCAGCTTCGACAAGCGCCAGAGCGCCAAGGCCGCGAACGAGGAAGAAGCCGAAAGCGACGGCCCGGGCCTGTTCGGCGACGACGCGGGGGCCGTGGCGGCGGAGTGATTGCAAAGAGGCGGTTTGGTTAGGACTGACCTTTGTCGCGAGATAAGCGACAGAACATTGCGGGTGGGGTGAAAGTCCCGCCCGCAGTTTTTTTGAGCTTGGATTAGCAGGCGCCGATTCCGATTGGCAGACCGACGCGAATATTCTTCATTCCCCGGACTTGGTTCCCACCAGCAGGGGCATTGCTCCGAATGTGATTTGCCCAACCGTTCCCAAGAGCTGCGGGACTTTCCAGAGTCTTGCGAACCAATCGCCTACGCTCTGTCCCGACAGGCTGGTGGCCAGTACGAGTTCGGCAAGCATCAGAAAAGTGAATGCGCAGACGCCCATTACGGCAGCGCTCGCGAAAGAGTTGATTGAATGCCGGACGCGTAGGCTCCGGGCCGACCACCAGCTCGCTATAAGCAGGATCGGCACTTCGAACAGGATGAAGGTTGTTTCGCCTAGCGCCGCGGCGCCCCACAAGGTGCGAACGGTACCCAGCACAAAGCCGAGCGCAAATATCGTCGCGAAGTAGCTGATGGCGGCGATAACGGTTTTCATGACTGGACTATGCATGACGTTCTCTGCGGCGTCATTACCTCTACCCTAATCGCACCACTCCCTGCCCTCACCCCAGCCGTTACCCTCGGCCAGCCCGGCACCGATCATATGCTCCGCCAGCGTCTCGTCGCCGCGTGAGGCTGCGCGGAGTTCCCGGCCATAGCGGTCGCGGGGAGGGTCGGTGCCGCCGGTCCAAGTGAAGGGGCCTTGGGCGAGCCAGGCGTGGAGGGCCGTGCGGGCCAGACGGGCTTGCGCACTTTCGGCATTGCAGGCGCCGTCCATTTCGGGCGCGTCGAAGCCGGTGAGGCGCACGCGGCGCTGGCCGATGGCCACCGTGTCGCCGTCGATTACGCAGGCGCTGCCCCCGCGCTGGCCGCACAGGCCGAAGCGGTACGTAACCTCGTCGAGCCGCTCGGGCGGGCCCAGCCTGCCGCCGTTGATGTAAAGCATCGCCGCCAGCGCCAGCAGCAGCACCAGCCACCACAGGCTGCGCATGCCCATCCGCCTTCGGCGTGTCGTTCGGAAGCGGATCGGCCGTGCCATTGCCCCCGAACGATAGCGGGCCGGCGCAGGGGTTCAATCCCGCGCCGGCCCGCAATCCGTCCAGCCGTGCAAAGCGTCAGTAGCGCCGCCGGCGCTCCTCCGCCCCGCGCCGTTCGCCCTTGCGACGATCGGGCCCGTCGAAAGGAAGCTGCTGCACGCGCCGGTCGCCCATGCGCCGCTCTTCCCCGTTCCGGTCGTCCATCTTCGTAGCCATGTCGTAACCCCCCAAAGCCCGTTCGCGAAGAAGAGTATCGGGCGGCGGGTTACTTTTCCGTGTATGTCAAATGATGGGCCGATACGGAAAAAAGGATTGAAATCGCGCAGGATTTAAAGCTTTCGCAAGGGCGCGCACGCAGTATCATCGGAGCATGCAGGAAACCCTTTCGCCGATGCGGCTGGCCGAATTCGTCACCTATTACCTGATCGCGGTGAACCTCGTCGCCTTCATCGCCTTCGGCCTCGACAAGGCGCGGGCGGAAAACGGCAGCTGGCGCATTTCGGAAGGAACCTTGCTGATGTGGGCTTTCCTCGGCGGCAGCATCGGCGCCTATGCGGGGCGGTCGGCCTTTCGCCACAAGACCCGCAAGCAGCCCTTCTGCACCATGCTGCACTCCATCGCTTTCATGCACCTGCTGCTGGTCGGGCTGCTGCAGTCAGCAATCTGGGTCGGGCTGGGGGACCGCGTGAACTGGGGCACTGGGGACGGACAATCCTTCGCCTCCGCCTACGCAAATTGACCTGCCTCAAAGATGCCGTGACTTCGCCGTATTACCCGATTCCCTGCAACCACTAGGGAAAGGTATCCGCATGTCGCAGCACACGCCCAACGAACTGACCAAGATCTTCGCCCGCGACCGTGAACTGATCACGCAGCTGAAGACGCAGGACGGGCGGTTCGCGCGCCTCGCCGACGACTATCACGAGGTGAACCGCCAGGTGCACCGGATCGAGGCGGAAACCGAAGCGGCCAGCGACGAGCGGACCGAAGCCCTCAAGAAGCAGCGCCTCAGCCTGCTCGACGAGATCACCGCCATCGTCACCAAGGCCCGCAGCGCACCCTGACAGAAGGAAACACGACCATGAAGTTCGACCCCGTAACCCCGCTCCGCCTCGCCGCACCCGTCGCCGCAGCCCTGCTGCTGGCCGCCTGCGCGCAGGAAGCGGAGGAAAAGACCTACGCCACCGATGTCGAGGATGTCGGCGGCGGCGAGCTGATCGTCACGCAGGAGGATCCCGACGCGGTGCCGGTCGACACGCCCGACACGCCGATGACCCCGACCGCCGAGGCGGAAGAGGAAGCTCCGGCCGAATAAGCGCGGCAGGCGCGGCTTCGCCACCTCGCTCTAGAACGGGCCAAAGGCCCGCAAGGGCGACCGGCCGCCCGCAGCGACCGAAGGGAGCGAGGAAAGCCAAGGGGGCGGATGCCCCCGCCGGCGCATGAGGCGCATAAAAACGATGTCGCCTTTGAACAATACACCCATGTTGCGGTGCACTATTACTGCGCGCCATAAAGAACACGCGGTGTCGCTGTCTGTACGTCTGCTTTGTGGAGCCACGTCATGTCAGCCCAGTTCGTTGCCCTCGAGTATTTCGTTTATTACCTGATCGCGATCAATCTGTGCGCCTTCCTCGCCTTTGCGGTGGACAAGGCCATGGCCGAAAGCGGCGGGTGGCGCGTTCCCGAAACCAGCCTGCTCGGCTGGGCGATGATCGGGGGTACGCCCGGTGCCTATGCCGCGCGCGCGGCCTTCCATCACAAGGAACGCAAGCAGCCCTTCTCCAACCAGCTCCACGGGCTCGCCTGCGTGCACGTGATCCTGCTGGCGGGAACGCTGCTCTATCTCAGCTTCGCCTGACGAGGCGGCGCAATTCCCGGGTGCGGTCTGCTTGTTTGCCGCCGTGATCGCACCCCTGTCCCGGCCCGTGTCCCCCAGGGGATGCGGGCCGTTTCACGCCTGCAAGCCGGTCCCTACCAGCCCCAAGCGGGCAGAGGCGGAGTTACCGGAGACGATGTGTCGAACTCGACGCGGAACAGGCGGGTGGGATCGTTGCGGCGGGTCAGCTGGTAGGCGAAGCGCGTGGCCTGCGTACCGGCGGGGTCGACCTCGATCCGCCAGACATTGGTGAGCGAGGCGGACAGCCCCTCGCGCTCGAACAGGGCGATGGAAAAGGCGTCGACGGGGAAATCCTGCACCCCCGCCGTG
Source organism: Qipengyuania gaetbuli (assembly GCF_009827315.1). Taxonomy (NCBI): domain Bacteria; kingdom Pseudomonadati; phylum Pseudomonadota; class Alphaproteobacteria; order Sphingomonadales; family Erythrobacteraceae; genus Qipengyuania; species Qipengyuania gaetbuli. The sequence continues at coordinate 1,600,006 of NZ_WTYF01000004.1, read as the reverse complement.
CCCGCCGACAGCGTGTCGCCGCCATATTGCGTGACCGCGTCCTCGCTACCGTCCTCGTGCCGGTGGTCGTGCTTGAGCCTCAGGCCATCGGAGGTGCGCGTCAACAACCAGGTGCGCGAGCGGTTCCAGCCGCCCGGTGCCTCCGCGTCCTCAACATGGAAGGCGATGGCGACGCGGCTGTCGGAGCAATCTGCCCAGTGGGCGATCATGCGCTTGCCCGCCCAGTCCGCATCGCGCGCGTCGCTGCTGGCGAGCGCGCCCTCGTAGGCCTCGCCGCAATGGCTGGAGAGCGCCTGCCAGAACCATTCCTGCGTCTCGGGCAGCGGCGGCGCGTCGGGCGTGCTGGCGCAGGCAGCGAGCGGGAGGAGGACGGCGAGGGAGAGCGGGCGGGGCGTGGTCATGACCCGGGGCCTGCCACCACCGCCACGCCCGCGCAAGGTGTTACCGGAACGGTCGTGGTGCGCGGGGCATTGTTTGGGAGAATGCAATCAAGGAGTTAGCCATGACCGACCCCGTTCCCGATACCAAGCCCGGCACGCGCTGGATGTATGTGGGCATCCTCGTCTTCCTCGTCCTCGCGCTGGTTTTCTATCTCTTCAACACCGATGGCGGTGAAGAGCCGGTACCGGTCGGCGAAGTGGCGGGCGAGGCGCCGAACCCCTTGCCGACCACGACTTCGGTCCCCGTTTCGCCCGAGGGCGAATTCGGCGCGGCGCCCGTCAATGGCGACGAACCCGCCGCCGATGCCGATCCCGAGGTCGAGATCGAACCCGCCCCGCAGGCCGAATAACGCCGAGCCCTCTTTCGCCCGCCAGCCGGGCACGCTAACGCCTGCGCATCCCCCGGTGGGACGCGCAGGCTTTGCGCATGAATGGAGCGAAGATGTGACCAGCACGGGCGGCCAGCCGATGCACGAGGCAAGCACCAAGGCGCAGACGCTGATCGAGGCGCTGCCCTATTTCCAGCGCTATGCCGGCAAGAGCTTCGTGGTGAAATACGGCGGCAACGCCATGGGCGACGAGGACGCCGCCCGCGAATTCGCCGAGGACGTCGTGCTGTTGAAAGCAGTCGGCATCAACCCGGTGGTGGTGCATGGCGGCGGCCCGCAGATCGGCCGGATGCTGGAGAAACTGGGCGTGGAGACGCAGTTCATCGACGGGCTGCGCGTCACCGACAAGGCGACCGCCGAGGTGGCGGAGATGGTCCTGTCCGGCGCGATCAACAAGGCGCTGGTTTCCTCCATCGCGCGCGCCGGCGGCAAGGCGGTGGGGATTTCCGGCAAGGACGGCGGCCTCGTGACTGCGCGCAAGGTCGAACGCACGACCAAGGACCCGGAAAGCAATATCGAGCGTGCGCTCGACCTCGGCTTCGTGGGCGAACCCTGCGCGGTCGACACCACGATCATCGAAACCGCGACCGCAGCCGGCATGATCCCGATCGTCGCCCCGATCGCAGCGGGCGAGGACGGCCACACCTACAATATCAACGCCGACACCATGGCCGGCGCGCTGGCTGCGGCGCTGGGCGCGGCAAGGCTGCTGCTGCTGACCGACGTGCCCGGCGTGCTGGGCAAGGACGGCGCGCTGCTGACCGATCTGACGCCTGCCGACATCGCCACGCTGCGCGCCGACGGCACGATCAGCGGCGGGATGATCCCGAAGCTGGAAACCTGCGTCGCGGCAGTCGAGGCGGGATGCGAGGCCGCGGTCGTGCTCGACGGGCGCATTCCCCACGCCATGCTGCTCGAATTCTTCACCCAGCGGGGCGCAGGTACGCTGATAAGCGCCCGATAGGGCTTGGCGCGCCGCGTCCGCCACGTGTAGGACGTTTCGACACGGGATTGCTCAGACAGAAACGGGGTTCACCCTAGTGCTTATCACTCTCTACCAGATCCTCGAGATGCTCACGAACGTGTTCGTGATGCTGATCATCATCCAGTTCATCATCGGCCTGCTGTTCGCCTTCAACGTGGTCGGCCGCAACGAATTCCTGATGAGCTTCTACGACGGCATCAACCGCCTGCTGGACCCGGTGCTTAGGCCGATCCGCAACCTGCTGCCGCAGACCGGCATGATCGACTTTTCACCGCTGGTGCTGATCATCGCGCTCAACATCATCCTTATCGTGCTCGGGAACATCATCTACTCGCTATGACCGCTGAACGGATCGACGGAAAAGCCTTTGCCGCCCTCCTCAGGGAGCGCGTCGGCGCGCTTGCAGGGCAGTTCGAACACAAGGCGGGCCGCAAGGCAGGACTTGCCGTGGTGCTGGTGGGCGAAGACCCGGCAAGCCAGGTCTATGTCGGCTCCAAGCACAAGGCGACCGTGGCCGCGGGCATGGAAAGCTTCGAGTATCGCCTGCCTGCCGATACGTCCGAGGCGGAGCTGCTGGCGCTGGTCGACCAGCTCAACAATGACGATGCGGTGGACGGCATCCTCGTCCAGCTGCCACTGCCCGGTCATCTCGACGAACAGGCGGTCATCGCGAGCATCAGCCCGGACAAGGACGTGGACGGTTTCCATGTCACCAATGCGGGACGCCTCGCCGTGGGTCAGCGCGGTTTCGTGCCCTGCACGCCGCTCGGCTGCATGATGCTGCTGACCGACCGGCTGGGCGACCTCTCCGGCCTCGAGGCGGTGGTGATCGGCCGCTCGAACATCGTCGGCAAGCCGATGGCGCAGCTCCTGCTCGACGCCAATGCCACCGTCACCATCGCGCACAGCCGCACCAAGGACCTGCCCGCCGTGGTCAAGCGCGCGGATATCGTCGTGGCCGCCGTGGGCCGCGCGGAAATGGTCAAGGCCGAATGGCTGAAGGACGGCGCGACCGTGATCGATGTGGGCATCAACCGCCTGCCTCCTGCCGAGGGCGAGGAGAAGGGCAGGCTGGTCGGCGACGTCGACTATGCCGGCGCGCAGAACGTTGCCTCGGCCATCACGCCCGTGCCCGGCGGCGTCGGTCCGATGACCATCGCGGTGCTGCTGCGTAACACGCTGGTCGCGGCCTATCGCAATGCAGGGCTGGAAGTGCCGTCCGCGCTGTGACGCTGCGCCTCGCCTTACTCGCCGCGAGCGCACTGGCTCTTACCGCCTGCTCCACTGCGCCGGGACCGCGCGACCGCTATGCACGGCTGCTGACGCCGACGGCCAGCCCTTCCAAGGTCATCGCCACGGAACTCGCCTTCGCCCGCGCCGCGCGGGAAAAAGGGCAGTGGACCGCCTTCGCCGAATATGCGGCGGATGGCGCGCTGCTGTTCGGACAGAACGGCGCGATCGAGGCCAAGCCCTGGCTCAAGCAGCAGCAGGACCCGCCGCAGGCGGTCGCCTGGGAACCGCATCGCGTGTGGTCGAGCTGCGACGGTTCGATCGCCGTCACGCAAGGGGCCTTCCGCGATCCCGATGGCAAGGTCGGGACCTTCAACACCGTCTGGCAGCGCCAGCGCGACGGCGAATATCTCTACGTCTTCGATTTCGGCATCCCGCAGGACGCCGCGCCGCAAGCGCCGGACATGATCGGAAGCGAAGTGGCTGCCTGCCGCCGTCCGGTCGATGTGGGCGAACCGGATTCGGCTATCCCCTTGCGCGCATCGCGTGACGGTTCGCTGGCATGGGGCTTCCATACCGGCGTCGCGGGCGAGCGTCGCTACGTCGTCTGGCTGGCGAAGGAGACCGGCTGGGAACAGGTCGTCAATGTCACCCTTGGCGCAGGAACGGCCGAATGACCCAGCTTTTCATCTCCGCCTTCATCACGCTTTTCGTGGTGATCGACCCGCCCGGATGCGCACCGATCTATGCCGGCCTGACTAAGGGCGCGAGCGCGGCACAGGCCCGGATGATGGCGATCCGCGCGACGATCATCGCCGGCGTGATCCTGCTCATCTTCGCGCTGTTCGGGCAGGATTTGCTCGGTGCGCTGCATATCGAGCTCGACAGCTTCCGCATCGCGGGCGGGCTGATGCTGTTCTGGATCGCCTTCGAGATGGTCTTCGAAAAGCGCACACAGCGGCGCGAGGAGCGCGCGGAAAAGGTCGCCGCCACGCCCGAGGTGGAGGACGTGTCGGTCTTCCCCATGGCCATGCCCATGCTGGCCGGCCCCGGCGCGATCGCGGCGATCATGCTGCTGATGAACGAGGCGCAAGGGCTGGAACAGTCGCTGGTCGTGCTCGGCGCGCTCGCGAGCGTGCTGCTGCTCACGATGCTGGCGCTGATTGCCGCCGGCCCCCTGATGCGCCTGTTCGGCGACCGTGTGGAGGCAGTGATCACCCGCCTGCTCGGCGTGCTGCTGGCCGCGCTGGCCGCGCAATATGTGATCGATGGCCTCAAGGGCAGTTTCGGGATTTAGTCTAACTGCTTCCAAGGGATGTCGTGGTTGATCCCGCTCAGGCGGAGTCCGCTTTCGCCCGCCTCAAACCAGACCTTGCCGTTGTCCATCATGCATCCGCGCCAGCCGATCGGTTCGAGCCGATCCTCTCCGCGTTTTGCGATGCTTTTCCAGTCGGCGGGGGAAATCAAGCCAGGGGTCGCGGCGCTGAAGTCGGCCTTGTTGTACCGGATATGCCGTCCGTCGCGGGTCACCCCGAAACTGTGACCGAGAAACCCATCGAAATAGGATGCCGAGCGGTTCTCTTCTAAGCCCTGTCGCAAGGCCGCAAAAAATCTGCGCACTTCGATCTTAGTGGTTTCGCCGCCACAATAGACAACTTCGGATTTGGGAAGAATCCCGGCTTGCTCATCGACACTCGCATCCACCCCAGTTTGCGCCATGGCTCCAGAGCGGTCTTCCGCGCGTGCAGCCAGTGGCACCACCGCAAGGCACACAGCGCCGGCGGTGAGGTGGGACAGGAGGTTCACTGCAACGTCACGATCTCATCGCCGTCGTCGCGCAGGGCGAAGAACTGCATCAGCTGGATCATCAGCTCGCACCGCTCCGAGAGGTCGGGGGCTTCGAGAAGGGCTTGCTTGGCGGCCGAATCGAAGGGGATGATCTGGGCGACGCCGTTGATCAGCGTCTCGTCGTCCAGCCGCTCGACCGAATCCCAGTCGACCGAATAGCCCTGCATGGCGGCAAAGCGCTTGGCCTCGAATTCGAAGGCAGCACGCTCGACGCTGGAGAGCACCTCGTCCTCCGGATCGTCGATCAACTCGGCCTCGATCTGGCGGAAGGCGGTCGTCACGTCGAGTTCGCGCAACATGCGGAAGCGCGCCTCGCCTTCGAGCACGATATTGTAGCGCCCGTCTTCCAGCGCCTCGACATCGCCGATGCGGCCGACGCAGCCGACCTCGTAGAGCGGCGCGTTCTCGCCCCCGCGCTGCGGCTGGATCATCGCGATCAGCCGGTCTTTCGCGAGCGCGCTGCCGACCAGTTCGCGGTAGCGCGGCTCGAAAATGTGCAGCGGCAGCTGCAGCCCCGGGAACAGGATCGCGCCGGGCAGGGGGAAGATGGAGAGACGCTTCGTCAACGGATCATCCGAACAGCAGGCGCGACAGCTTGCGGCGCGTGTCGACCACCCAGGGGTCTTCGAGGCCGACGGCGTTGAAGATGTCGATCAGCTTGGCACGGGCCGCACCCTCGTTCCATTCGCGGTCGGCTTCGACCATGGCGAGCAGTTCGCCCGCCGCTGCATCGCGCTGGCCGGCAGCGAAGGCGGCCTCGGCATAGGCCATGCGCGCATCCATGTGGGCGGGGTCGGCCGCGGCCTTGTCGCGCAGGGCGACGAGTTCGCCGTCGTCGACCTTGTTACCGGCGAGTTCCAGCGCGGCAGCGGCATTCTCGACCAGCGGGTCGGCGGCGAGAGCGGGATTGGCGCGGACGGCCTCGAGGACCTTGCGGGCTTCCTCGACTTGGTCGGCCTGCACCAGCGCGCGGATCAGCCCGGCATGGGCCGCTGCGCTGTCGGGTGCCATTTCGGTGACCTGCGCGAAGATACCCGCGGCGCGCGGCGCATCGCCCTCGGCCAGAACCTGCTCGCCCATGGCGACGAACTGGTCGATCTGCTGGGCGGCCTGCGCCGCCTCGTCACCGCCCGCCTGAACGGGAAGCTGGGCGAGGATCTGGTCGAGCGTCTGTTTCAGCTGCGATTCGCTGCGGGCATTGGTGAGGTCGGCGACCGGCTGGCCCTGGAACATGGCATAGACGGTCGGGATCGACTGGACCTGGAACTGGGCTGCAATGAACTGTTCCTTGTCGACATCGACCTTCACCAGCACCACGCCCTTGTCGGCATAGTCGGCCGAAACCTTTTCCAGCAGCGGGGCCAGCGCCTTGCAGGGCCCGCACCAGTCGGCATAGAAATCGAGGATGACGAGCTTCGTCATCGACGGTTCGACGACGTCCTTCTTGAACCGCTCGACTGCCTTCTGCTCGTCGATGCTCAATCCCATGCTCGCCACTGAAACCGCCTTTCCTGGATGAATTCGTTTCGCCCCATGTGGGCCTTCTTGGCCGAATGTGAAGGACCTGCAGCGCCTGCACAAGGGCGGGCCGGGCAGGGCCAAAAAAGCTGCATTTTTTCTCTTGCGGGACTCAAGAGGCGTTGCTAGTTGCGCGCCTCCCCACCGGGCCTTGCGGTTCGGTAGAGCGCCAGTGAGCGGGCGTAGCTCAGGGGTAGAGCACAACCTTGCCAAGGTTGGGGTCGGGCGTTCGAATCGCCTCGCCCGCTCCATTTTCCCGACATCGACATGTATCCGGGCGACACACAAGTCGTTCGTCGTGCCGCGTGCACATTTGGCGGATTGTGCTTGAAACCGGTGGATCGCGCGTTATGTGGCGCGATATGTTGTATCAGAGCAAACACCCCCTCGCCGCCTCCCTGTCCCTGATCGCTATTGCCGTGGCCCAGCCTGCGCTGGCGCAAGACGCGTCTGCGCAGCCCGCCGATGGCCAGGTGGCGCAAGAGCAGGTGGAGGACGATCTCCACGACCGCCGCATGGATTCGCGCGGGACCATCGTGGTCACTGCAGCCGGCCTGCGCCAGTTCGACCTGCTCGCGGGGACCAGCGTCGTCGAAGGCGCGGCGCTCGACGCCAATCTCGACGGCCAGCTGGGCGAAGTGCTCAACAGCGTGCCCGGCGTTTCCGCCAGCGGCTTTGCGCCCGGTGCCTCGCGCCCCGTGCTGCGCGGCTTTTCGGGCGAGCGTGTCAAGGTGCTGGTCGACGGCATCGGCGCGATCGACGTCTCCAACACCTCCGCCGACCATGCCGTCTCGATCGACCCGCTGACCGCAGAGAGCATCGAGGTCCTGCGCGGCCCTGCTGTCCTCCTTTACGGCAGCCAGGCAATCGGCGGCGCGGTCAACGTGATCGACAAGCGCATCCCGCGCCGCGTCCCGAACGAGGCGTTCCATGTCGATGCCATCGTGCGCGCCGACACGGTTAGCGACCTGCGCGAAGGCGGCGCGTCCTTCGATGTGCCGCTGGGCGGCGGTTTCGTCGCCCATGCCGACGGCTCCTATCGCACCACCGATGACCTGAGCGTTCCCGGTTTCCTCGTGGCACCCGAACTGCGCGCCGAACTCCTCGCCGATGCCGACGAGGAAGAGGAAGAGGGCAATCTCGGCGAGGCCGAGGAACTGCGCGAACTCGCGCTCGCCGAAGGCAAGCTGTTCAACAGCGGCACGGAAACCTGGACGGCCAACGGCGGCCTCGCCTTCTTCCGCGACCAGTCGAGCCTTGGCGTATCCTTCGGCGTTTACGACACCTTCTACGGCATCCCGATCCGCCCCGGTGCAGGCCACCACGAGGGCGAGGAAGAAGGCGGCGAAGCCGAGGCCGGGGAAGAAGGTCCGGAAACCGTCAACATCGGCCTGCGCCAGTACCGCGCCGACATGCGCGGCGACATCTACCTTGGCGAGGGCCTGTTCGAGAAGCTGAAGATCCGCGCCGGCTATTCCGACTACACGCACACCGAATTCGAAGGCGCCGAAGTCGGCACGACTTTCGACGTGCAGGGTATCGAGGCGCGCGCCGAACTCGTGCAGAACCCCAACGGCCGCTGGCGCGGTTCGATCGGTACGCAATACTATTTCCGCGACTTCTTCGCCGAGGGCGAGGAAGCCTATGTCGCTCCGAACCGCACCGAGCAGCTCGCCCTCTTCGCCCTGCAGGAATATGGCGACGGCCCGGTACAGCTCGAAGGCGCGGCGCGGTTCGAGACCACCACGGTCGATTCCACCTTCCTCGGGCTTGAGCGCAATTTCGACACCTTCTCCGGTGCGATCGGCCTTGCCTATGACGGACCGCAGGCCTTCCGCGCCGGCATCAACCTGTCACGCGTGGCCCGCGCCCCGAGCGCGGAGGAACTGTTCTCCAACGGTCCGCACATCGCGACGCAGGCGTTCGAGATCGGCGATCCGGACCTTGGCGTCGAACGCGCATGGGGCGCTGAACTGTTCGCGCGCGGCACCGTGGGCGACTTCGAATTCAGCCTCGCAGCGTTCAAGAACTGGTTCGACGACTACATCTACCTGTCCGAAACCGGCGAGGAAGAGGACGAGCTGCCGGTCTTCGTCTACCTCCAGCAGGACGCTACCTACCAGGGCCTCGAAGGCGAGCTGATCTGGCGCTTCCTCGATACCGGCACCTTCGCCATGACGGCGGACCTGCGCGGCGAATATGTCGAAGCGGAACTGTCGGACGGCACGCCGGTCCCGCGCATTCCGCCGGTCAGCCTGCTGGGCGCGCTCGAGGCATCGACGGGCGACCTGGACCTGCGCGGGGAAGTCGAATGGTACGGTGCCCAGCGCGAAGTCGCGCCGTTCGAAACCGAAACCGACGCATTCACCTTCGTCAATGCGATCGCCACCTGGCGCCCGCTACGCAACCAGCCGTCGGTGAGCGTGATCCTGAAGGCGGAGAATATCTTCGACGTCAGCGGCCGCCGTCACGCAAGCTTCACCAAGGATTTCGTGCCCCTGCCCGGGCGCAATATCTCGGCGAGCCTGCGTTTCAGCTACTGATCCCGCTCAATCCTCGACGGCAAAGGTCAGGGCGGCGTGCTCGCGCAGCCGCTCGACCAGCGCTTCGCCGAGGAACGAGCCGGGCGTGCCGACCCCGCCTTCGGCCTTGCAGTCGAGCAGCGCCATTCCGGTTTCGCCCAGCATGCGGCTGGTCGAGCCATAGCCCGGATCGTACTTGCCCTTGACGGCATAGTTCAGCGTCTCGCCGTCCGGCATCTCGGCGATGAACAGCACGTCGTAGAACCCGTTCTCGCGCTCTTCCGGCGTCGGGCCTTCGCCGGGCTTGGGCGGCTTGGCGCCGAAGGGGTTCTTCATCATATCGGCGAGCGCGCTCGCCGCAGCCTTGCCGGCATCGCCGGGGCTGGTCAGCACCATCTCGTCATAGCGGAAGTCCTCGCCATAGGGGTGGCCGAGCAGGAAGTTCGTCCGGTGGACGTTCTTGGTGTTGATCGGCGCCATGACGAAGGGCGCGGCCCACTTGCCGAGCTTCTCTTCGTAGCGCGGCACGAGGCCGGACGGCTGGTCCGGACCTTCGAAACCGGGCGTCAGACCGAAGCTGCTCTTGAGGATCGAGATCAGCTTGGGATTGCGCGCGACCGCCTTCATCGTCTCGGTCAGGCTGGCGACCGTGCCGCCCGACGCGCCGCCCGCCATGCCGCGCACGCGCCCCTTGATGCGCGGTGCGGGCTTGCCGAACCGCTCCTTGGCGACCTTCTGCGCCATCAGCACGCCGAGGTCGAAGGGGATCGAGTCGAAGCCGGAGGAGAAGCAGATCCGCGCGCCGCTCGCCTTGGCGGCTTCCATGTGCTCGTCGATCTTCTGGCGCATCCAGACCGGCTCGCCGCACAAATCGGCATAGTCGGTGCCGGTCTTGACGCAGGCTGCGACCAGCGCGTCGCCATAGAGCTGGTAGGGGCCGACCGTGGTCAGCACGACCTTGGTGCGGTTGCACATGGCCTCCAGGCTTGCCGGATCGTCGGCATCGGCGACCACCAACGGTGTCGACTCCGGCGCGCCGATCTCGTCGCGCACCGCTTCCAGCTTGTCTATGCTGCGGCCGGCCATGGCCCATTTCGGCCCACCGTCCTTGCCGCCGTATTCGCGCACGAAATGCTCGGCGACGAGACGGCCGGTATAGCCGGTGGCGCCATAGACGATGATGTCGAATTCGGTATCAGCCATGGGTTCTCTCCTTTGTCCGCCTGAATGCGCGCGGCGCGGGAGAGAGTCAAAGACGTAGCGTCAGGGCTGCCTTGTCATAGGCGCGGCAGCGTCACCCCGCGCTGGCCCATGTATTTGCCCGCGCGGTCGGCATAGGTCACTTCGGGCCGTTCGTTGCCCTTGAGGAACAGGAACTGGCACGCCCCTTCGTTGGCGTAGATCTTGGCCGGTAGCGGCGTGGTGTTCGAAAACTCCAGCGTCACATGGCCTTCCCAGCCCGGTTCGAGCGGGGTGACGTTCACGATGATGCCGCAGCGGGCATAGGTGCTCTTGCCGAGGCAGATGACCAGCACGTCCTCGGGAATGCGGAAATATTCGACTGTGCGCGCCAAGGCAAAGCTGTTGGGCGGGATCACGCAGACGTCGGTGTCGCGATCAACGAAGCTGTTGCTGGCGAAATCCTTGGGATCGACCACCGCGCTGTCGACATTGGTGAAGATCTTGAACTCGGGCGCGACGCGCGCGTCGTAGCCATAGCTCGACAGCCCGTAGGAAATGCAGCCTTCGCGGCGCTGCGCTTCGACGAAAGGCTCGATCATGCCTTCGTTGAGCGCCTTGTCGCGGATCCACTTGTCGGAAAGAATCGCCATGACAGTGTGATTCCCCACCCGCGCCGCTCGGGCAAGCGGGAGGGGCGTTTAATCCCCTCCCGTGTCGCAAAGCCCGCCTCACGCGTCGGAGAAGAAGCCGCTTTCCTCCCACCGCTGGCGCTCGCGATTGTAGGTGAATTCGATCCAGTCGCATTCGTTCACGAGGCTGCGCGTCGCGGTGACCGCGAAGGATGCGGACGCCCCTTTGCCGAAGCGGAAGCTGCCTGCCGCGCCTACCTTGCTGATGCGCACCGTCTGGCCCTCTGCATAGCCGAAGCTGCTTCCGCCCGAAGGCGGGCGCGACAAGGTCATGTCGGCGATGATCGCGTCGGCAAGCGTGACCGCCATCAGCGGCGCGGTGACCTTTATCTCGCCAGGGCCGGAGAACGCAGGCGCGGCGTACCAGCCGCGCGCCCAGTAGCTGGTGCTGGGCGCGCCGGGGCCGAAGGTGACGAGCGGCATGGAGACGGGCGCGTCCCCGCCGTTGGGAACGCGGCCGCTCGCATATTCGCCCTGCGCGTGGATGGAGCAGGAGGCGTCGACGAGGCCGCTCCAGCTGACGCCCAGCCATTCACGCCCTGCCTCCCGCGCGGCGCTGGTGCGGCGGTGCGTGATGCGCAGCGAGACATTGGCAGGCGGGCGCTTGAACACGCCGGCGGGTGCGCCCGGGACCTGCTCTTCCAGCGTGTCCAACCCATAGAGGCCGAGCGCGTGGATGTTGGTCTTGCGGTCGAGCAGCGCGTCGATCCCGAGGTCCACGTCCCTGATCGCCTGGCCGTCGCTGCCCGGCAGGCCGACCGGCGTGTCCACCGTGCGGATAGATCCCGAAACCCAGCTGAGCACGCGCAGCCAGCCGACGTCGCGAAACTCGCAATTGTCGAGCAGGGTGAGCGGGGGCGGCAAAGCCTCGACGCGCGTCGGCCAGACCCAGTTGTAGAGAAACGCGGCGGTCGAACCGCTGCCGATCGTCGTGTGGTCGCAGTCGTGCCACACGCAATTGCGATAGATCGCGCGGTTCTTGCCGGTCTCCTCCTGCGCCTGGAATGCGTCGCCGAAGGAACAATCGGTGGCGAGGATTTCGGCATTGCAGCCGGGATTGAAGGCGCTGCCATTGGTGCTGGCGAAGCGGCAGCGGGCCAGTTCGACCCGCTCCACCGCGTCGATCGCGCCGCCGAGGTAGAAGATCTCGCCCTTCCAGCCGATCATGTCGGTATCGCGGCAGACGATCTCGCCGACATGGCAATCCTGCACCCACAGCGCCTTGTCGGTGATGTCCCACCCGTCGCCTGTCACAGGATAGGCGGGCCAGGCATGATTGCCCGTGTGCTGCCGGTTGCCGTAAAGGACCAGCCGGTCGAGTTCCAGCCGGGCGACAGTGCGCTGCCCCTTGCCGGGGTCGACGGTATCGCCGCTCACGAAAATCCCCCCGCCGCGCCAGACGGCAAGCGACGGGTCGGATGCGGAGGCGGGGACAAGCTGCCAGTCGCTCTCCGCCGGAGCACCATCGAGCGCGCGGAAGTCGAGCACCGTCCGCCCTGCCGCCATGCCCCTGAAAGCCAGCGACTTGCTGATCACGATGGGGTGCCCGTCACGCGCAAGGCTCTGGTCTGCAGGAGAGGTGCGCAGCGGGCAGTCGATCCGGTAGCGAGGTGCAGGAAAGCGCACCTCCTGCGCGCCCACGGCTTCGGCGTAGTCGACCGCCGCCTGGATCGCGGGCTGGTCGTCCGTCACCCCGTCGCCCGCCGCGCCGCCCTGTTCGGGCGTGATGGCGCCGCTTTCGGGCAGGAGGCGGAAGATGCGCCCGTTGGCGGTGCGGACGACGAAGCGGGGGTGCGCGGCCAATAGCTCGGGCGTGCAGCGCGCATCGCAGACATAGGTGCCCGCGCCAAGGCCGGGCGCTGCGTGCCCGCTCGACACCAGCAGGCCGGCATCCTGTCGGGGCGATTTGAGGGCTAGGTCCGCGAAGAGGCAGGGTTTGCCCTGCGCCGCCTCGACGGCAAGGGCGAGGGAGGAAATCGCCAGCGCGTTCATTGCGCGAGCCTGTAGGCCAGCGTTCCCGAAGCAAGCGCGCAATCGAGCCAGAGCGAGGCCCCCTGTTCGCTCTCGATCCACACCGGCTCGCAGGCCGGTCCGCCGAATTCGGCCCAGCGCACGCCGCCCGCCGTCAAGGGATGCAGCGTCGCGCCGCGGTCGAGCGAGCGCATGACCCCGACCGTGCCGGTGAAATCGCCCGCCAGCGTGCAATAGACCGGATCGAGGCCGGACGGCTCGAAGGGCCCGGCAAGGCCCGAGCCCGTCAGCGTCCCGTCAAGCGGCTCGCTGGTGCTGCCGGCCACCGCCGTGACCGGAAGCGGGCTGGCCGAACTGACGGGCGCAAGATGACCCGTTCCATCGTCGAACCCGCTGGCGGAAAGGGGTGCAAAGCCGCCGGGAGCCTGCAAGGGAATGGGGTTGCTCATCTATCCGGTACCTCTCAATGATTAAACGAGCCAAATCGGTTAATCAGTGGGTGAGGTGTAGGAAAACGGTATTTTATGCCGCCAGCACATCCGGTGTCCGGCGCGGCATGGCTTGAGGTCAGCCGAGCAGGTCTTCCATTGCCGCTTCAAACCCGTCGACCACCTGCCCCTTCGACCAGCGCTCCACGCCTGCGCGCCTCGCATTGGCACCCATCGCCCTGCACGAGGCGGGGTCCCCGGCCAGCTGTTCGATCGTCCATGCGAGGGCGGCAGGATCGCCCGGCGGGACCACGACGCCCGATCCCTCGATCTCGTCCGCGATGCCCGTGCCCCTTGGCACTGTCGCGAGCACGGGGCGGCCCGAGGCGAGCATGTTGCCGAGCTTGGAAGGAAGCACGAGATCCGCCGCTTCGACCAGCTGGGGCAGCAGGTGCACATCCGCCATATGCAGCAGGTCGCCGACGTCCCCGCTCGGCTGCAGGTCCTTGAAGTGCAGCGTAGCGATGCCTTCCCCGAGCTTCTCGAGCCGGCCCCGCGTTGGACCGTCTCCGCAGACAAGCACGGCGATATCCTCGCGATGGACCAACAAGCGCGCTGCTTCCACCACCGTGTCCAGCCCCTGCTTGTTGGCGATGTTGCCCGAGTAGAGCGCGACGAACTTGCCACCGAGGCCCCATTCGGCCCGGTAATCGCGCTCGCCGGCAGGGGAGGCATGGTTGGCCCAATTGCGCAGTTCGACGATCTTTTCCGGCGCCACGCCCTTGGCTGCGAGCAAGCGTTTCATCGGTCCGCTGATCGTGGACACGATGTCGGCGGCGGCAAGCGCGCGTTCCTCGAACCGCAGCGCAGCGTCGGCCACGCGCCCCTTGCCGAGCAGGCCGGTGGCCTGTGCCGCGCCGACCTCGAAATCCTGGACGTGGAGCCAGTAGGGCACGCCAGCACGCCGCGCCATGCGCGCCGCCACCGGCGCAGCGACCAGCGAAGGCGCTACCGTCATGACGAGATCGGGGCGCAGGTCGCGCCGCGCGAGGCGGGCCGCAGGATAGGCGCTGCTGGCAAAGCTGAGGTGATGCGCCAGCCGCCGCGATCCGGTCGGATTGGCCGGGATGTAATGCGGGCAGCGCGTGATGGTGACGCCGTTCTCGGTCGTGTTCGTCCACCGTCCGTGGAAGAATTCGTGCATCTTCCATTCGGGGTAATAGGGCTGGCCGACCACCGCGTGGACCGTGTGGCCCCGCTCTGCCAGCGCCTCCATCAGCCCTGCGCTATAGGGACCGATGCCGATCGGTTCGGGCGCGTAGTTCAAGCCGATGAAAAGGATTCGGCGACTTCGCGACTTCCCGCTCACGCCGGGCGCAGGCCACTCACGCCAGAGGCACCGCCGTCGGTCGCGGAAAGGCCGGCAAAGAGCGTGTCGACGATGGCGGCGAGCTTGTCCTCGGTCAGCCGCTCGTCGACCGTCTGCAGCAGGTCGGGCATGGTGTAGGCCACGGTCATCTGGTTGATGAGCGTCAGCGCGCGGTCGATCTCGAGGCCGGGGAAATGCCCTTCGGCCTGCGCTTCGGCGATCAGTTCGCACAAATAATGGTCGGCAAGGTCGACGAAGCTGCGCACGCGTTCGAACCGCCGTGCGCCCAGTTCGCACAATACGGCGAAGGCGGACGGATCGCGGCGGAATTCCGCGCGGTTGCGGCGGAAACGGCGGACGTAGAATTCATAGAACTTGCGGTTCGGCGGCAGGTCGCTTGCCAGCACTTCTTCCATGATCGCGACATGGGGTTCGAACCAGAGTTCGACCACGGCATCGAACAGGTCCGATTCCTCGGGGAAGATCGCCTCGATGCGCGCCCGCGATACGCCGACCTCTGCCGCAAGGATTTCCGGCGTTACCTCGCCCCCGCGCCGACCGGTCAGGTCCATGGCATAGGCGGCAAGGCGCGCCCGTTCCTGCCTGAGGTCGGGCGTGTTCATGCGCGGCGGGCCGTTAGGTCGGTCATTGGGATAGAGGATAGTGTCCGCGAGCCGCGGGTGCCAGAGCATTGGTGCGAAAAAGGCGGTTTTTTCAGGCGGCGGAGCGCGGCGGCCACGGAATGAAGGACGACGTGCGGCGCTTGTATTCCTCGTACCCCGGGCGCGAATGCTTCATGCCCTTTTCCAGCAGCGCCGCGCCCGACCACTTCACCAGCGTGAAGGTCAGGAACAGCGGGCCGGCGACGGTCAGTGCAGCCACTTCCCAGGCAATGCTCGCCGCGACCAGCCAGATACCCCACCAGGCGCAGGCATCGCCGAAGTAGTTGGGGTGGCGAGTATAGCGCCACAGCCCGCGGTCCATCACCTGGCCCTTGTTGGCCGGATCGGCCTTGAACTTCGCCAGCTGCCAGTCCCCGACCCATTCGAAGAAGATGCCGACCAGATAGAGGGCGATACCCGCCCAAGCGATGCCGGTGATCGGGGCCGGTTCCGCGCTGCTGAGGATGCCGAGCTGCGCGGGAGAGGAGACGAGGAACAGCAGCACGGCCTGGCCGAGCCAGATCTTCGTCAGCGCGGCGATGGCGAAGCGGCCTTTCTCGCGGTCCTTGCGCAGCATGCGTTCATAGCGCTTGTCCTCGCCTTCCGCGCGCCAGCGGCGCAGCAGGTAGATACCGAGCCTGAGGCCCCAGGCCGCCGTCATCGCCAGCAGCAGGTTTGCAAGGGCGCCCGGCTGGGCAAGCTGCATCCAGCTGGCAAAGGCCACCAGGGCCATGCCCGCACCCCAGAAGGAATCGATGAAGGACACATCGTCGATCTGGACGGAAATCACCCACAGGATGAGCACCACGCCGACCAGGATCGCGGCATTGGCAAGCAGGGCGTCGATCATGCGGTTTTCGCCTCCTCGGTCAGACCCAGCGCCTGGGCCTCCAGAACCTTGTAACGTTCGTAATCCGGCAGTTTGGAGCGCATGAAGCGCGCGATTTCAAGCAGCGTCTCGCCGTAATCGGCGGTCGGCACGATGGCCGGGCCGAAGCCGAGTATGCGGCGTTCGTTGCACACCCAGGCCGGAACGATCGGGACATTCGCCGCGCGGGCGATGTTGTAGAAACCCGATTTCCATTCGCCGTTGGAACTGCGCGTGCCTTCTGCCGCGATGACCAGTGCGAGATGGTCGCGTTGCTCGAACTCGGCGGCGACCTGCTCAACGACATTGCTGCGCTTGGTACGGTCGATCGGAATGCCGCCCATGTCGAACATGAAGTTCCTCATCATCCCCTGGAACAGCGTGTGCTTGCCCATGAAATTGGGCTGCACGCCTTCTTCTGCGGTCGCCCCGATGAAGAAAACGAAGTCCCAGTTCGAGGTATGCGGCGCCCCCGCGATGACGAATTTCGGCAGGTCGGGCAGGTGCCCGTCCAGCTTCCAGCCCTTCCAGCGGTAGAGCACCATGATGATGCGCCGCACGATGCGGCTCAGAAGCGAAGGCTTCCGGAAATTGGCTTGCGACATTCTCTCTCCTGCCTGCGAGCCCTAGCAGTTACGTAGCGGAATGCGAGAGGGATGCGGCAGAATCGACACAGCCTGCGAAGGTACTGGGCAGTTCAGGACCAGTCGATGCCGTCAAACCGTTCCGCGCCAAGGACATAGGCCGACAGGACCTGTTTCACTTCTTCCAGCTGGAATGTGGCATCTTGGCCGCCTGCTGCCCGACTGGCCAATTTCGGCCAGTCATCGCCCGCCGCGCGCAGCTCGATCGTGAAGCCGTAGATCGACGGGGCGCATTGCATGAACTCCGTTTCGCTGCGGCTCAGGATCACATGGGTTTCCGTCCCGTCTTCAAGCGCGTCGAGTACGGGAAGCAGGTCGGCCGGGACAATTGGACCGGAGTGGCGCGATCCGGATACGTCCATGCTCACCGGCACGCCCCCTTCCGCCGGCACTTTAAGGCACAGCGTCTTGGGTTGCGACCGCGGCTCGAATTCGCGGCGCAGCGCCTTGACGACGAGGTTTCGATTGGGGTCGGAGCGCAGCGTGAGCCATGCACCTCCCACCAAAGCGGCAAGGGACAGGGCGAGAATCGGGATGGCGCCCATCGGATAGAGACTGCCATTCATCAGGCCGCTCGCAGCCCATAAGGTGCCGAGCGCAGGCAGCAGCAAAAGGGCGAGCGATGTCGCAAGGGAAAAGGTCATGCCCTGGATGCGCGACGTCCAGCCGTTGCGCCGGATCAGCGCCACGCATTCCGGCTGGTTATGGGCACCCATCCCCGACCAGATGCACACGAACCGGCCCACGACGAAGCCGCGCGGGCCCGTCGTCATGTCGAACCAGGGCCTGAGCATGCCGCGAATACGGCGCCGCGTCTCGGCCACATCGCCGCTGGAACTGATCGAAAAACCGAAGTGCGACCCCCGCTTTGCCACGTTTACATTCGGAACACGCCGAACTGCGGCCTCTCCGGAATCGGTGCCTCCAGCGTGGCGGCAAGGGCGAGGCCAAGCACGTCGCGGGTCTGCACCGGGTCGATCACGCCGTCGTCCCACAGGCGGGCGGTGGCGTAATAGGGATTGCCCTCGTCCTCGTATTTTTGGCGAATCGGGGCCTTGAATTCCTCGGCCTGTTCGGGGGTCCAGCTGTCGGCGTCGCGGTGGACGGTCGCCAGCACGCTGGCCGCCTGCTCGCCGCCCATCACGGAAATGCGGGCATTGGGCCAGGTGAACAGGAAGCGCGGCTGGTAGGCGCGGCCGCACATGCCGTAATTGCCCGCGCCGAAGCTGCCGCCGATGACGACGGTGACCTTGGGTACGGTCGCGGTGGCGACGGCGGTGACCAGCTTGGCCCCGTGCTTGGCGATGCCTTCCGCCTCGTATTTGCCGCCGACCATGAAGCCGGAAATGTTCTGGAGGAACAGCAGCGGGATGCGGCGCTGGCACGCGAGCTCGATGAAATGCGCGCCCTTCTGCGCGCTTTCGGAAAACAGCACGCCATTGTTGGCCAGGATCGCCACCGGCATCCCCCAGATATGGGCGAAACCGCAGACCAGCGTGCTGCCGTAATGCGCCTTGAATTCGTGGAACTCTGACCCGTCGACGAGGCGGGCGATAATTTCCTTCACCTCATATGGCGCGCGCACGTCTTCGGGCACGATCGCGTACAGATCGTCCGCGTCGAACTTCGGCGGGCGCGGTTCAACCAATTGTACTCCCGTTGCGGCGGCGTAATTGTCACCCAGGTGACTAACGATGTCGCGCACGATGGTGAGCGCGTGCTCGTCGTTTTCAGCGAGGTGGTCGACCACGCCCGATTTGCGCGCATGGAGGTCGCCGCCGCCAAGGTCCTCGGCGCTGATTTCCTCGCCGGTGGCGGCCTTCACCAGCGGCGGTCCGGCAAGGAAGATCGTGCCCTGTTCGCGCACGATCACCGTCTCGTCCGACATGGCCGGCACATAGGCACCGCCCGCGGTGCAGCTGCCCATGACGCAGGCGATCTGCGGGATACCCATCGCGCTCATGTTCGCCTGGTTGAAGAAGATGCGCCCGAAATGGTCGCGATCGGGGAAGACCTCTGCCTGGTGCGGCAAATTCGCCCCGCCGCTGTCGACGAGGTAGATGCACGGCAGGCGGTTTTCCTGCGCGATTTCCTGGGCGCGCAGGTGCTTCTTGACCGTCATCGGATAGTAGGTGCCGCCTTTGACGGTGGCATCGTTGCACACGATCATCACCTGCCGGCCCGACACGCGGCCGATCCCGGCGATCAGCCCGGCGCCGCTGATCTCGTCGCCGTAGAGGCCGTTGGCCGCCAGTTGGCCGATCTCGAGGAACGGCGCACCCGGATCGAGCAGGCGTTCTACCCTTTCGCGGGGCAGCAGCTTGCCGCGGCTGACATGCCGTTCGCGGTGCTTCTCCGGCCCGCCGAGCGCGGCTTCGGCGACACGCTTGCGCAGTTCCTCGGCCAGCGCCTTGTTGTGATCGAACCGCGCCTTGGTGTCGGGCGCCTCGCGGTCAAGCTTCGTGGTGAGAGCGGGTGCTGTCATGCCTGTGGTCTTACCGTTTCTTCACGAATTCGGCACGCAGGACGAGGCCCTTGATGCCGGGATATTTGCAGTCGATTTCCTGCGGGTCGCCGGTGAGCCGGATCGATTTGATCAGCGTGCCCTGCTTCAGCGTCTGGCCCGCGCCCTTGACCTCGAGGTCCTTGATCAGCGTCACCTGGTCACCGTCGGCAAGCAAATTGCCGACCGCATCGCGCACCTCGACCGTCTCGGCCGCCGCCTGTTTGGCCGCCAGTTCGGAAGCCGGCATCCATTCGCCGCTGTCCTCGTCGTAGACGTAGTCCTCGTCCCCGCTCATCGGGCGGCGCCGATCAGTTCGCGGCCGATCAGCATGCGGCGGATTTCATTCGTGCCGGCACCGATGTCGAGCAGCTTGGCATCGCGCATGTAACGCTCCACCGGCCAATCGAGCGTGTAGCCTGCGCCGCCCAGCGCCTGCACACTCTCGGCCGCTACGCGGAAGGCGTTTTCCGAGGCCAGCAGGATCGTGCCTGCCGCATCGAACCGGGTGGTCTGTCCGGCATCGCAAGCCTTGGCGACGGCGTAGGTGTAGGCACGTGCGGACTGCAGCGCGACATACATGTCGGCGACCTTCGCCTGCATAAGCTGGAAGCTGCCGATGGGCTTGCCGAACTGCTGGCGTTCCCGAAGATAGGGAATGACCGTGTCGAGGCAGGCCTGCATCACGCCGAGCTGCAAACCTGCGAGCACGACGCGCTCGTAATCGAGCCCGCTCATCAGCACGCCGACGCCGCCGTTTTCGGGGCCCATGACGTTTTCTTCCGGAACGAAGCAATCGTCGAACACCAGCTCTGCCGTGGGCGAGCCGCGCATGCCGACCTTTTCGATCTTCTGCCCGATCGAGAAGCCTTCGAACTCCTTTTCGATCAGGAAGGTGGTAATGCCGCGGCTGGCCGCTTCGGGCGAGGTCTTGGCATAAACCACCAGCACGTCCGCATAGGGGGCGTTGGTGATCCAGAACTTGGTTCCGTTGAGGACGTAGCCGCCATCGACCTTGTCGGCCCGGGCCTTCATCGACACGACGTCCGAACCGGCGCCCGCCTCGCTCATGGCAAGGCTGCCGACGTGTTCGCCGCTGATCAGCTTGGGCAGGTATTTCGCCTTCTGGTCATCATTCGCCCAGCGCGCAATCTGGTTGACGCAGAGGTTAGAATGCGCGCCGTAGGACAGTCCGACCGAGGCACTGGCGCGGCTGACTTCCTCGACCGCGATCACGTGTTCGAGGTAGCCGAGGCCAAGACCGCCGTCCGCTTCGGGAACGGTGATGCCGTGGAGGCCGAGTTCGCCCATGGCGGGCCACAGTTCCGCCTTGGGAAACCAGTCCTCGCGGTCGACCTTGGCGGCGAGCGGGGCGATCTGTTCGTCGGCGAAGCGCGAAACGCTTTCGCGGATCATGTCCGCATTGTCGCCGAGCTGGAAATCGAAATCGGGGGTGGCGCGCATGGTGTCTCCTGCTTGCCCTCTGTAGGGGCATTCTCTTGCCGCGCGCGATAGCGAAGGAATGGCGGTCGGGCAAACCGCTTGGTGCGGCAAGCGGCGTCGGGGTTACCGAACTGGACTCTGCCCCGGATGGCTTTATTTAGAACGTCACGGATACAATGGCTTATCGACCCCGCCTTCCCTGGCCCAGCGGCGCCAGCCCGAACTCTGCCGTGTGCGGGGAAGAGGACCGGCTTGCCATCATGGCGTCCTATGGCCTCGATGCGCTTGAAGGCGCACCGGAATTGTCGCGCATCGTCCAGTTCGCTGCCTCGCTATGCGAAGCGCCGATCGCGCTGGTTTCACTGGTGGAAGAAGAGCGCCAGCGGTTCCTCGCCAAGCAGGGGCTGGAGGTCGGGGAAACCCCGCGGCCGACCAGTTTCTGCGCCCATGCAATGCTCGGCGATGCGACCATGATCGTGCCCGATGCAACGCTGGACCCGCGTTTCAGCGGCAACCCGCTGGTCACCGGCGCGCCGCACATCCGGTTCTACGCCGGTGCCCCGCTCATCTCGAGCGAGGGCGCGCCGCTCGGCTCGCTCTGCATTATCGACACGGTGCCGCGCGAGGGGTTGAGCGACCTGCAGCGCGAAGGGCTGGAAGTGCTGGCGGCAAGTGTCATGCAGCGCCTGCTGATCCAGCGGCAGGACCGCGCTGCCATCGCTGCACTCGAGGCGCGGCAGCGCGAATTGCAGCACATGCTCGATTCGGTACCGGGGATTGCCTGGTCGGTCGATCACGCGGGCAATTTCGACATGTTCAGCGCGCGCTGGAAAGAGGTCACGGGCCGCGAACCGCCGCGCACGGCGGACGACTGGGCGGAATTCATCCATCCCGAAGACTACGCCCGCAGCCGCGCCAGCTGGGACAAGGCCTTCAGCGAGGAACGGCTGTTCAACGACGAGTGGCGACTGCGGCAAGCAGACGGCAGCTATCGCTGGGTGCTGAGCCGCGCCATGCCGGTCGACGGGGAGCCGGGCGGACGCCGCTGGTTCGGGACCGTGATCGACATCGACGAGGCGCATCGCACTTCCGAAATGCGCGACCTCCTGGCAAAAGAGCTGTCGCACCGGATCAAGAACATTTTCGCAGTTGTCTCCGGCCTCGTGACCCTCCACTCGCGCGGCAAGGAAACCGTGGCGGATTACGCCGAGGCGCTGTCGACAACCATTCGCGCGCTGGGCAAGGCGCACGACTACGTCCAGCCGGCATCGCCGAGCCGGAAAGAGCATCTGGTCGGGCTGCTCGATGAGCTGCTCGCACCTTACCAGGATGGCGGTGAAGGGCGGATCGAGATTTCGGGCGGCGACGTTGCCATCGGCCCGCGCGCGGCGACTCCGCTGGCGCTCATCATCCATGAACTGGCGACCAATGCAGCCAAGTACGGCGCCCTGTCGCGTGATGGCGGCAAGGTCACGGTCGGGGTCAATGCTGATTGCGATGGCGAAGGCACGGTATGTCTCTCGTGGCGCGAAAAATCCGATGGTTTTGCGCAGGCCGAGCAGGCAAGCGAGGGGTTCGGATCGCGCCTCCTGCGCATGGCTGTCGAAGGCCAGCTGTCGGGCCAGTTCACCCGCGAATTCGAAGACGACGGCCTGAGAGTCGAACTCAAGATCCCTTCCACATCCATCGCCGGATAGGGGCAGGGGTCGCCAGCGGCGAGTGCAGGGGTTATGCCGGAAACCATGAAATCACTCGTCAGCTCTGCCGTGCTCCTTTCCGCCTCCCTCTCTTTGTCCGCCTGTGCGGCCGAACAGGACCTGGCCGCAGATAGTCCCGGCGATGTCGAAGCCTCTGCCGAAGCGGCCGAAGAGGCGAGGGAGCTGAAGGAATTCGTCGGCACGGCCTGGCGCGTATCTGCCGAGGACGGCGCCCGCTATGTCACCTATCTGGATGCGGAAGGGCGCTACCGGGACCTGCGGAATGGCGATCCATGGCAGGAAGGCGGCTGGGCGCTGGAAGCGGCCCCGGGTGACGAGGCGGGACAGGTCCTCCTCTGTTTCCAGCCCGAAGGTGACAATGTCAGGGAGAGGTGCTGGGAAACCGGCAAGCTCGACGATGGTAAGCTGATCGTCACCTCGGGTGGTGGTCGCCGGGTCCAGCTCGAAAAGGTCGCCTACGAAGCGCCGCAGGACGCAGAAACCGCCGAAGCCGCACAGTGAGCGAATCCGGCGAGACGGCGCTTTCCTTCGAGGGCGTCTGCAAGCAATTCGGTAGTGTGCGGGCAGTCGAATCCGTCACCCTCGCAATCCCCTCAGGCCAGTTCGTCGCGCTGGTCGGTGCCTCGGGTTCGGGCAAGTCGACATTGCTGAAGACCGTCAACCGGCTGGTCGATCCCGATGCCGGGCACGTGGTCCTGCAAAGGCGCGAAGTCGCCTCGGTCCCACTTGCGCGCTTGCGCCGCAGCATCGGCTACGTATTCCAGTCGGTCGGGCTCTTCCCGCATATGACGGTGGCGGAAAACATCGGTATCGGGCCGCGTATCGCGGGTGAACCGGTGGACGCGGCGCGGATTTCCGCGCTGCTCGAACTCGTCGACCTCGATCCCGGCATGTCCACGCGCATGCCCGACGAACTCAGCGGCGGACAGCGCCAGCGCGTCGGTGTCGCGCGGGCCTTGGCGAGCGAGCCGTCGATCCTGCTGATGGACGAACCCTTCGGAGCGCTCGATCCCGTCACGCGCGACGCGCTGGGAGAACGGGTGCTCGACCTCCACCGCCGTCTCGGGCTGACCACGGTGATGGTCACGCACGACATGACCGAAGCCCTGCTGCTGGCCGACCGCGTGCTGGTGATGGAAGCGGGCCGCATCGTGGCGGACCAGACCCCGTCTGCACTCGTTGCAGGCGCAGGCGGCGCGGCGGCGCAGGCGCTTGTCGCGGTGCCGCGTCACCAGGCGCAGCGCTTGGCGGAGCTGTCGCAGTGACCGGCCTGCTCGACGCCATCACGGGGCTCGGCGACCAGCTAGCCGCCCATGTCCTCCTGTCGGCTGCGGCCATCGCGCTGGGCATCGCCGTGGCGCTGCCGCTGGCAGTCTGGGCCAGCCGTGCACCCGCCGTGTCGCGCGCGTCGCTGGCATTTGCCAGCCTCGT
Organism: Qipengyuania gaetbuli; assembly: GCF_009827315.1. Classification (NCBI taxonomy): domain Bacteria; kingdom Pseudomonadati; phylum Pseudomonadota; class Alphaproteobacteria; order Sphingomonadales; family Erythrobacteraceae; genus Qipengyuania; species Qipengyuania gaetbuli. The sequence goes on along the minus strand of NZ_WTYF01000004.1, from coordinate 1,576,166 downwards.
CCAGACCATTCCGGCGCTTGCCTTGCTGGCGCTGTTCTTCCCGATCTTGCTGAGCCTTCGGGCAGTCTTCGGGGAAGGATTGCCGACATTGGGTTTCCTGCCCGCACTCCTCGCTCTGGCGCTCTACGCCCTGCTGCCGATCCTGCGCAATGCGGTGACTGCGCAGGCCAATCTCGATCCCGGCGTGATCGAGGCGGCGGAAGGCATGGGCATGAGCTTCTGGCAAAGCCTGCGCCTGGTGGAGGCCCCGCTCGCCGCGCCCTATGTAATGGCCGGGATCAGGACCGCGGCCGTCTGGACCATCGGTGCAGCCACGCTGGCGACCACTATCGGGCAGAAGAGCCTGGGCGATCCGATCTTTGCCGGCTTGCAGACGCAGAACTGGATTCTCGTCCTCGCCGGATGCCTTGCCAGCGCCGGGCTCGCACTCTTGGCAGACACGCTGCTGGGCACGATCGAGCGCGGCTTTCGCGAGCGGCGGCGCGGTCTCTGGCTCGGCGGGATGCTGGCCGTGGCGCTTGGCGTCGCCGCGGCGCTGGTGGCGCAGTTCGGGGGCGAGCGAGACGAGGGACGCATCGTGATCGGCGCCAAGGGCTTTTCGGAACAATACATCCTCGCCCGGCTGATCGGCCAGCGGCTAGAGGCGGAGGGCTTCACTGTCGAATATCGCGACGGGCTGGGTTCGGCAGTGGCCCATAGCGCGGCTGCCAGCGGCGAGATCGATATCTATGTCGATTACACCGGCACCATCTGGACCAACCAGATGAGGCGCAAGGACAACCCGCCGCGCGAGCAGATGTACCGGGAGTTAGCTCGCTGGGAAGAAGCGACGAGCGGGATGAGAGTGTTCGGGCGGCTCGGCTTCGAGAATGCCTATGGCTTCGCCGTCAAAGCCGAGACTGCGCAAATGGGAGGGATCGAGAGTATCGAGGATCTCGTCAAAACGGCACCGCAACTGACCGTCGGGGGCGATCCTGAATTCTTCGAGCGGCCCGAATGGTTCGCTGTGCGCGATACCTATGGCCTGCGTTTCAGGGAGCAGCGCAATTTCGCGCCGACCTTCATGTACAGCGCGCTTTCGTCGGGCGAGGCACAAGTGATTGCCGCATATACCTCCGACGGGCGCATAGCGGCGGACAATCTCGTCGTGCTCGACGATCCGCGCGAAGCCTTCCCGAATTACGATGCCGTCCTGATGCTGAGCCCGCAGGCGGCGCGCGAGACGGTGCTGGTCGCAGCGCTCGAGCCGCTGATCGGGGCTCTCGACGTGCACATGATGCGCGAGGCGAATTTCTCGGTCGACCGCGAACAGGACAAGCTGGGCTTCGAACAGGCCGCCCGGCGGCTGGCCGAAAGGGCCGGGCTGTAGCTCAGCGGGCGCGGGTCCAGACCTGTGTCTGGCAGAAGGGACCAATGCAGCCTTTCACTTCCAGCCGGTTAGCGTCCTTGCGCCTGACCACAGAGCGATAGGTCTTGCCGCTCTTGGGATCGTAGATCTGGCCGCGCCACAGTTTGGCGTCTTCGCTGAAACCGGTGAGAACCGGCATGCCGAGCAGCTTGCGCTGGCGCAGCTTCGCATCGGCATTGTTCACGTCGCGCTGGTCGAGGCCCTTGGGCGGAGCAACGAGGAACTTGGTTATCCGCCCGCAGGTCGAACTGCCGCATTCGCCGATGGTGATCACTGCGTCTTCTTCGGCCGTGATCCAGCGCCCCTCGATCGGCTGGGCGGCCAGCAGGGGAGTTGCGCAGAGCAGCGCGGCGAGAGCCAGGGTCGTTTTCCTCATGCGATTCTCCATCCGCGCGAATGCGATTACCGGTTACAGCTTTTTGGCCGGGTGCATATGAACCTCAGCCGAAGCCGGCGCCCTGCGGCCAGCCGGGTGCCGAAACGGCCATTACCTTGAACAATTCGCCCATCTCGTCCGCCGAAGTCAGGCGGTGGAATGCCTGCGAGACGGCCTGCGCATGATCGGGGCTGCGCCGGGCAAGAGCCTGTGCGCGAAGGCCCATGCCCATGGCCAGCAACCATTCGCCCTGCGTGGCGGTGGCCACCTGCAAATCCATGCCGCGCGCCATTTCCGCGAGAGTGGCGAAATCGACATGGGCGGTGAGGTCCATCTCGCCCGGATGATCGAATACGCCGACCTTTTCATGCGTGCGGAGAGCCTGCAGCGTTTCGCCGTTGCGGGGCTCCAAATGGCCGTAGTCGATGAACAGCGCTGCGCCGCCCTGATCGCGCAACCGCTCGCCAAGCGCGCCAATCAGAGCGGCGGCTGCGGGACAGGTCTCGATGACGGTGCCCACCGGTGCATCGCGACGGTCCTGCGGAACGGCCTCGTCCATGGGATTGGGGCCGGCTGCAAAAACGAAGCGGTCATCGTCCAGCGCGACCATCCGCTCGCGCCAGCCATCGGGCGTGTTGACCAGCTGGCGGATCGGAAGCGCGTCGATGAACTCATTGGCGACGACTATCAGCGGCCGGTCGTCCGGCAGCGTGTCGACAGTGTCATGGAAGCGGGCGGCGACCAGAGCGTCGGCCTGCTTTTCGCGCAGTGCCGAGGAGCCTTCCACGAGGTGGATCTCGGGCTGGAGGCCCTGGCTGCCCATGGCGCGCAGCGCATCGCGGGCAAGCGTGCCGCGTCCCGGGCCCAGCTCCACCCAGGCGATCTCGGGGCGGTCTGCCCGCAACCAAAGGTCAGTGCACCACAGCCCCACCATCTCGCCGAACATCTGGCTGATTTCGGGCGCAGTCGTGAAATCTCCGCCCGCGCCCAGGGGGTCGCGGCTGTTGTAATAGCGCGCGTTGTTTTCGCCCATGTAGCGCGACACGGGCATCGGCCCGTGCCGTTCGATCAGCCGCCTGAAGCTTTGCGCGAGCGGCGTTTCGCCGCCGGCTGCGCTCATGCCGATTGCGGCGCGGCGGGCTTGGCCTTGCCGATCGGCTGGCGGGTGAAGGCGTAGATCATGACGATCACGCCGACCGCGATCATCGGCAGGCTCAGCCACTGGCCGCGCGACAGGCCGGTCTCCGCCACCACATAGGCAAGGTGCGCATCGGGTTCGCGGAAGAACTCGCTGACGAAGCGGCCGATGCCCATGCCGATGGTGAATAGGCCGACCAGCAGGCCGGGGCGGTAGCGCGCCCGGGTCTTCCAGAACAGTGCGATGAGGAGGATGCCGAGCAGCAGTCCTTCAAGGCCCGCCTGGTAGAGCTGCGAGGGATGTCGCGCGACGTCGCCGCCACCCGGAAACACCATGGCCCAGGCAATGTCGCCTTCCACCGGGCGGCCGTAAAGCTCGCCGTTGATGAAGTTGGCGATGCGGCCGAGCATGTAGGCGAGCGGCACGTTGACCGAGATATAGTCGCACACCCGCAGCCAGTTGAGGCCGCCGCGCAGGGCCACCCAGCTGATCGCCACCAGCACGCCGATGACCCCGCCGTGGAAGCTCATCCCGCCGTCCCACAGGCGCAGCAGGTCCCAGCTGACGAACTCGCCCGCGGTGAAGCCGGTGAACAGTTCGGGCTTGTAGAAGGCTGCGTAACCGAGCCTTCCGCCCAAGATCACGCCGAGCGTGCAGTAGAAGAACAAATCGTCCGCGTGGCGCTGGGCCATCGGGCTTCCGGGCGCTTTCACCATCTTCGACAAGTGCCAGTACCCCAGCAGGATGCCGAGCAGGTAGGCGAGCGAATAATAGCGCAGCTGGAAACCGCCGATGTCGAACAGGTAGGGCCTGAGGCCCAGTTCCGCCCACTGGATCGGTTCGGCAGAAGCTGCAGTTGCAGCCAATAGTGACAGCAAGGTTTTATCCCCTTAGAGACGTCTCGGAAGCCGCGTGCGCGACCCGTTGCGGGGCGGCTTTTGGCATAGCAGGGGTTTTGGGGAAAGCCTGCGTCGCAACTTCATCGTCCACCGGGCGATGGGAAGCGATTTGTCGCCTTGCGCGTGAAATGGAGAGAGGAAACCGAACGACCATGCCGACCGAACTCGACAAGGATATCCATCGTTTTACCGCCGCCGTGACCGCCCCGGGTCAAATGTTCGAACTGAAGACGGTCGAACGCCGCGGCGTCGAAATGCCCGCATTCGTCAATGCGCCGCCTAGCCTCGCGCATTACTTCGCCCACTTCTGCAACGAGAAGAAGGACGTCCTCTTTCTGGTCGATGGCGACCTGCGCCTGACCTTCGGTGAAGTCTACGCGGCCGCGACCAAGGTCGCGCACGGCCTTGCCACTTTCCACGGCGTCAAGAAGGGTGACCGGGTCGGCATCGCTGCCCGCAACTCCGCCAACTGGATGATCGCCTACATGGGCACGCTGATGGCCGGCGGCTGCGCCACGCTGCTCAACGGCTGGTGGACGGGCGAGGAACTAGCCTACGGCATCGACCTGTGCGGCTGTTCGCTGATCCTTGCCGACGCGCCGCGCGCCGCGCGCATGGAAGATGCCGATATCAAGGCCAAGGTCGTCATCTTCGGTCACGGCGAACCCGCCACGGGCCTGTCCGAGATCTGGGCTGATGGCGATACGGCGATGAAGATGCTCGGCGAACTCGGCCCGTCCGACCTTGCCACCATCCTCTACACCTCGGGTTCGACCGGCCATCCCAAGGGCGCCTATTCGGATCACCTCGGTGTGGTGTCGGGCACGATGAACTATGTCGCGCAGACCGCCATGATCCTGCAGATCCTGACCGAGCGCGGTGAGGCCCCGACCGTCCAGCCGTCCGCGCTGGTCGCAGTGCCGCTGTTCCACGTTACCGGCGAAATCCCGCTGTTCCTCCAGAGCTTCGCCCTGGGGCGCAAGCTGGTGCTGATGCCCAAGTGGGATGCACGTGAAGCGCTGCGCCTGCTGGACGAGGAAAAGGTCACCTATTTCGTCGGCGTCCCGCTCATGAGCTACGAAATGGCCACCCATCCCGAGCGCGACCAGTTCGACCTGTCGAGCTGCAAGAGCTTTGCCGCCGGCGGTTCGCCGCGCCCGCCCGAACATGTGAAGAAGATCAAGGACGCCTTCCCCGAAGGCTTCCCGCTGCTTGGCTACGGCCTCACCGAAACCAATGCGGTGGGCTGCGGCAATCTCAACGAGAACTACATCGCCAAGCCCGGTTCGACCGGCATGGCGTCGAAGCCGCTGGTCGATCTCGCCATCCTCGACGATGACGGGAACAAACTGGCGTCGGGCGCAGTGGGCGAGGTCTGCATCCGCTCGGTGTGTAATTTCCTCGGTTACTGGAAGAACGAGGACGCGACCAAGTCGGCCTATACGGACGATGCCTATTTCCGCACCGGCGACCTCGGCTACGTCGACGAGGACGGATACCTCTTCATCGTCGACCGCAAAAAGGACATCATCATCCGCGGCGGCGAGAACATCTCCTGCATCGAGGTGGAAGAGGCCATTTACGCGCATGAAGCGGTGGCCGAATGCAGCGTCTTCGGCGTGCCGGACGAACGCTTCGGTGAAATCCCGGCGGCGGTCTACATGACCCACCCGGGCAAGGATTTGACGCCCGACGATTTGCGCGAATTCCTTGCCGAGCACATCGCGGCCTTCAAGATCCCCGCGCACGTGTTCCGTTCGGCCGACCACCTCCCGCGTCTCGGCACGCAGAAGGTGGACAAGCGGACGGTCAAGGCGACCTTCGCCAAGGAGCTCCTCTAGGCTTGGGCGAGCCCCGGATCCCCGACCAGCGCGCAATCATCGACCGGCGGGCACTGGCCTCGCGGATCGAGGTGCTGGCCGGCGAGCGGGGGGCAAAGGCGCGCGGAGAAGTCGTTGCCGCGCTGAAGGAAGCGCTGGAGGCCGGGCGGGCCGAAATGGAAGCCCGGCTGACGGCGCGCCCTTCTGCGGGTCATGCCATCGCAGGCGGGTACTCTTTCCTCGTCGACCAGCTGATCCGCGTCATCCACGAATATGTGACGCGCTTCGTCTATCCGGCACCGAACCGTTCTTCGGGAGAGCGGCTGGCGATCATGGCGGTGGGCGGATACGGTCGCGCCGAAATGGCGCCCCATTCCGACGTCGATATCGCCTTCTTGGTGGGCGAGCGGCGCAACGCCTGGTGCGAACAGGTGGTGGAGGCAATGCTCTACCTGCTGTGGGACCTCGGCCTCAAGGTCGGCCATTCGACCCGCACGCTGGACGAGGCGATCCGCCTTGCGAAAGACGACCTCACGATCCGGACCGCGCTGCTCGAAGGGCGCTATGTCTGGGGCGACCGCGAGCTTTATGAAGAAGGCGAGCGCCGGTTCACCGCCGAGGTGGTGAAGGGGAACGAACGCGCCTTCCTCAGCCAGAAGCTGGAAGAACGCAACGCGCGCCACCGCCGTATGGGCGACAGCCGCTATGTCGTCGAACCCAACGTCAAGGACGGCAAGGGCGGCTTGCGCGATCTCCAGACGCTTTACTGGATCGGCAAGTTCCTCCACCGTGTGCGCAGTGCGTCGGAACTGGTCGATGTCGGCCTGATGACCGACAATGAATACCGCACCTTCCGCCGGGCAGAGCGGTTCCTGCTCGCCGTGCGCTGCCACATGCATATCCTGACCGGCCGCGCGGACGACCGGCTCACCTTCGACTTGCAGCGGCGCGTGGCGGAGCGGATGAATTTTGCCGATCGCCCGGGCAAGAGCGCCGTCGAGCGGTTCATGCAGTTCTATTTCCTGCAGGCAAAGCGGGTGGGCAGCCTGACCGGCGTATTCCTCGCCCATATCGAGGACGATCTGGCCCAGCGCGCCGCGCGCAGCGGCTTTTTCGCGACGTTCCGGCAGAAGCCGCGCGTCCTCAAGGGATACCGCGTCTTCGGCGGGCGTATCGCCGCGCCCTCGGACGATTATTTCCGCAAGGACCCGGTCCGGCTGGTCGAGATTTTCCAGGTCGCCGAGGCGGAAAGTCTCGACATCCACCCCGAAACCATGCGGCAGGCTGCACGCGATGCGAAGCTGATCGACAATGCCGTGCGCGAGGACCCGCGCGCCAACGCTCTGTTCCTCGACCTGCTGAGCGGCCGTAACGATCCCGAAACGGTCCTGAGGTGGATGAACGAGGCCGGCGTGTTCGGCCGCTTCGTGCCCGATTTCGGCAAGGTCAACGCGCAGATGCAGTTCGACATGTACCACCACTACACGGTGGACGAGCACACCATTCGCGCCATCGGCCTGCTGAGCCAGATCGAGAAGGGCGAGCTGAAAGCGGACCACCCGCGTGCAACCCGCCTGATCCACAAGGTCAACTCGCGCCGCGTCGCCTACGTCGCCGCGCTGCTTCACGACATCGCCAAGGGCCGCAAGGGGGACCATTCCATCCTCGGCGCGGAGGTGGCGCGCGAGCTGTGCCCGCGCTTCGGCCTGAACGAGAACGAGACCGAGCTGGTCGCCTGGCTGGTGCTCAATCACCTGCTCATGAGCCATGTCGCGCAAAAGCGCGATCTCACCGACCCCAAGACGATCGAGGATTTCGTCGGCCAGGTCCAGAGCACGGAGCGCCTGCGCCATCTCGCCATCCTCACCGCGGTCGATATCCGCGCGGTCGGGCCGGGCACGTGGAACAGCTGGAAGGGGCAGCTGCTGGGCGAGCTTTACGACACGGCATCGGAGCGTTTGCGCCTTGGTCACATGCGTCATGGCCGCAAGGAAAAGGTCGCCGCGAAGAAGGCGCAGGCCGCCGAACTGCTGGGCGACAAGGCATCCCTGATCGAGGATCTGTCCGCGACCTTCGACGATTCCTACTGGATTGCAGAACCCGTCGACATCATCGCCCTCAACCTCGTGCACTACGCGGCGGCGCGCGATCTGGAGCACGCGCTTTCGGTCCATTGCGAGTATTACGAGGCGCGAGGGGCAACGCTCGTCACCGTCATCGCAGCAGACCACCCGGGCCTGTTCTACCGCATTGCCGGCGGAATCCACCTGGCCGGCGGGAACATCATCGATGCCCGCATCCATACGACGCGGAACGGCTGGGCGCTCGACAACTTCCTCGTCCAGGACCCGCACGGCGCGCCGTTCCGGGAAGCTTCGCAGATGAAAAGGATCGAGACGACCATCGCCGATGCGCTGGCGAACCGGATCGATCTTGCGCCCAAGCTGGCCCAGCGTCCGCTGCCGCACAGCCGCTCGCGCGCTTTCGATGTGAGCCCGCGCGTCCTGTTCGACCACAAGGCGTCCAACCGGTTTACCGTGATCGAGGTCAATGCCCGCGACCGCCCTGCGCTGCTCAACCGGCTTGCAAGGGTGTTGTTCGAAAACCGCCTGGTGGTGCATTCCGCACACATCACCAATTACGGCGAACGGGCCGCAGATACCTTCTATGTCACTGATCTTACAGGCGGCAAGCTGGTGGAAGGGGAGCGCCTAAACACCATCGAGGCGCGCCTCATCGAAGCGGCAAGTGATGCAATGCAGGCACGGTTGGAAGACGCCTGACAGCCGTTTGACGTTTGATAGTTGCGTTTTGCATACCTATTCGCCATCCAAAATTTCGAGAGAAACACAGAGGAGAGGTCTTCCCATGAGGAAAACATCAGTTTCATTGCGCACGCTTGCTTTCATGGGTGCAGGTCTTGCACTTGCCCCGCAGACGGCTTTTGCCCAGTCCGCCGACGCTGCGGACAGCGGCGATGTCGAGGCGGATACGCCGGTCATCATCGTTACCGCACAGGGCCGTGCCCAGGAACTGGCAGACGTCCCCGTGGCAATTTCGGCAGTTTCGGCCGAAACGCTGGAGAACTCCGGCACCACCGACATCCGCGAACTGAACCAGGTCGCCCCGTCGCTGCTCGTCTCCTCGACTGGTAACGAAGCCAACGGTTCGGCGCGTATCCGCGGTATCGGTACCGTGGGCGACAACCCGGGCCTCGAAAGCTCGGTCGCCGTGTTCGTCGACGGCGTCTACCGTTCGCGCTCGGGTAACGCTTTGTCCGAACTCGGCCCGCTCGACCGCATCGAAATCCTGCGCGGTCCGCAGGGCACGCTCGGCGGCCGTAACTCCTCGGCCGGTATGCTCAACATCTTCACCGCGCCGCCCAGCTTCGCCTTCGAAGGCCATGCCAGCGCCAGCTTCGGCAACTTCAACGCCCTGCGCTTCGAAGGCGGGGTCAATGCGCCGCTGTCGGAAAGCATCGCGGCCCGTATCGACGGTGTCTGGTTCCAGCGTGACGGCTTCTACACCGACGTCACCAACGACACCGACGTCAACAATCGCGACCGTTACCTCGTTCGCGCGCAGGTCCTCTTCGAGCCGAACGACGACGTTAGCTTCCGTCTGATCGGCGACTATTCGAAAAAGGACGAAGCCTGCTGTGCTGCGACCTTCGTCCAGCCCGACTTCGCCCAGTTCGCACGCGTTTCGCCGGGCCTCGATCCGTTCGCGCAGCCGGTAGGCGCATCGCCTGCGCTCACCAGCACCAGCAACCCGATCGTCAACGTGCTCCTCGGCCTCGGCCAGGATCCGCGCGGGCTTACGCAGTCGACCTTCGACCGCAACATCTACCCGACCGCCGGTCGCAGCTATGACGGCGAGACCGAGGATTACGGTATCTCGGGCGAACTCAACTGGTCGCTCGGCAATGTGAACTTCACCTCGATCACCGCCTATCGCGAATATGCGAACACGCAGGGTTCGGACACCGACTACACGACGGTCGACATTCTCTACCGCGCACCCGGCGACAATGCCGGTGCGCGCGAGTTCGCGACCTTCACGCAGGAATTCCGCCTCAACGGCACCGCCTTCAACGACAAGCTCGACTGGCTGGTAGGCGCCTATTACGCGAACGAAGACCTGCAGACGCGCGACAACCTGCGCTTCGGCAATGACTACGGCACTTTCGTGAGCTGCCGTATCGCGCTCGCCATCAACCCGGCGCTGGTCAACCCGGCAGCACAGGACTGCCTCGGTGCAACCGGCCGCGGTGCCTTGCAGGCTGCAAACGGCGGTGCCGGTGCCTTCGGCGCTGCCACCCCGGCGATCCTGGCCGGCATCACCAACCTGTCGAACGTCAACGACCTCGGCGGTACGGGCGATGTGTACAACCAGACGAGCGAAAACTTCGCCGTCTTCACGCACAACATCTTCCACATCACCGATACGCTCGATCTGACCCTGGGCCTTCGCTACACCAGCGAAACCAAGGACTTCGACGCGACCTTCAGCAACGACAATGTGATCTGCCCGCAGAACCGCGCGCTGCTGTCGAGCTTCCTGACGACGCCGCTCGCCGGCCTTGCAGGCGGCCTCATCGCACTGTCGTGCCAGGGCAACTCGACTGCCGAACTCGACGGCGTGTCGCTTTCGGACTCGCGTGACGAAGACAAGCTCACCGGCACTGCCATCCTGAGCTGGAAGCCGGTCGACGACCTGCTCGTCTACGGTTCGTATTCGCGTGGCTACAAGGCCGGCGGCTTCAACCTCGACCGCTCGGCACTGGGCAACCCGGTGACCCTGCGCGTCGCGAACCTCGACCCTGCAACTCTGCAGTTCGATGAGGAAACCGTGGATGCCTATGAAGTGGGCCTGAAGTACTCGGGTCGTCGCTGGGGCGTCAGCCTTGCCGCGTTCCGCCAGGAGTTCAGCAACTTCCAGCTGAACACTTTCAACGGCTCGGTCTTCCTGGTGCAGAACATCAATGGCTGCTCCACCAGCCTGAACGGTGCTGACAGCGACGCCAGCGCTGCGACCGGTGCCTGCGCTGCGGACGATGTGAGCCCGGGCGTGGTTTCGCAGGGCTTCGAATTCGAAGCCTCGCTCAGCCCGATCCGCGATCTCACCATGACCATGGGCATCACCCACGCCGACACGCGCTATGCCGACGACGTCGTGGGTAGCGATGCGGGCGCTCCGCTCGATCCGGCGCTGCGCCTGCTGCCCGGCGACAACCTGTCGAATGCACCGGCATGGGTCGGCACCAGCTCGCTGACCTGGACTCCGCCGATCGGCGACAGCGGCATGGAGGGCCTGTTCTTCATCAACGCCCGCATGACCAGCGACTACAACACCGGTTCGGACCTGCTCTACGGCAAGGAACAGGACGGCTACATCCTGGTAAACGGCCGCATCGGCCTGACCAATATCGCCGACCGCTTCTCGATCGAGGGCTGGGTGCAGAACATGTTCGACGTCGACTACACGCAGGTCGCGTTCAACACCCCGTTCGTCGCACCGCAGCAGACCTACTCGGCGTTCCTCGCCGAGCCGCGCACCTACGGTGTCACGGTCAAGGCCAAGTTCTAAACTCGGCGCCGGTCACGGCAAGAAAAGGAAGGGCGCTGCCGGAAGGCGGCGCCCTTTCCCTTTGGCAGGCTAGGGATTGACGGTCAGCCGCGCGCGCCGAACAGCGCGGTCCCCACGCGAATATGGGTCGCGCCGAGCATGATGGCGGTTTCGAAATCGCCGCTCATCCCCATCGACCGGCCGGGCAGGCCGTTTTCGCGTGCAAGCTTGTCGAGCAGTGCGAAGAAAGGTGCTGGTTCAGTATCGGCCGGCGGGATGCACATGAGGCCCGCAAGCGGAATGCCTGCCTTCCGTGCCTCGGCAACCAGCGCGGGCAGGTCGGCAATCGCACACCCGCCCTTCTGGTCTTCCTCGCCCACGTCGACCTGGATGAAGCATTCGGGACAGCGTCCAGCCTTCTCCTTCGCCTTGGCCAGCGCCTTCACGAGGCTGGAGCGGTCGAGCGAGTGGATCACATCGAACAGTTCGACGGCATCCTCCGCCTTGTTCGACTGCAATTGCCCGACGAGGTGCAGCACGGTTGCAGGGAACTGCTCTTTCAGCGCGGGCCACTTGCCTTGTGCTTCCTGCACCCGGTTCTCGCCGAAATGGCGCTGGCCTTCGATCAGCAAGGGTTCGATCGCTTCAGCGGGATGCGTCTTGCTGACGGCGACGAGCGTCACCTCGCCCGGATCGCGGCGGGCAATCTTGCAGGCCTTGGCGATCTGTGCCCGGACCTCTTGAAGCGGAGTCTCTGCCTTTTCCATGGCGAGGCGCTATAGCGGTCCCATGCACGCGCGCCAGTCCCTCCCACTGCTTTGGCTCCTTTCGGATGCGCGTAACGATGCCGGGCTGGAGCAGGCGCTCGAGAGATTGCCGCAGGGGTCGGGCTTCGTCTTCAGGCATTACCACCTCGATCCCGCCCCCCGCCGCGCGCGTTACGAAACGCTTTGCGCCAAGGCGCGGACGAGGCGACACCTCGTGATCCTCTCGCGGGCAGACTGGGAAACGGTCGCCGCGTGGGATGCGGACGGCCTGTACGGATCGCCGGAGCACTTCGCGGGTGCCCCGCCGGAGGGCAAGTTGTGGCTCGCGACGGCGCACGATAGCGAGGAGATGCAGCGTGCTCTCGCGCTTGGCGCCTCGGGCATCTTTCTCTCGCCCGTTTTCGCCTCGGCCTCGCACCCGGGCGGCGAAACGCTTGGCGTGTTCGGTTTTCGTGTGCTCGCGCAGCAATCGCCGGTGCCGGTAATCGCGCTCGGCGGGATGGACGAGGCGCGTGCAAGGGAACTCGATTGGCCGCGCTGGGGCGCGATCGACGGACTCGCCTCGACGAAGGTCGCTTGACGGGCGAGTCCCGCCCGATTCATACTGCAAATTCACGACGGACCAGGGGAAAGACAATGGCATCGCGCGCAGGCGCCAAACCCGATTGGCGGGCGGCTTTCCGCCGTTCGCTGCGCCGCGCCATGCATATGGCGGGCGCCGCCTTCCTGCTGTTCATGCTGGTGTTCCTCGCCCTGTCGTTGGCCAGCTATACGCAAACCGATCCCAGCGCCTCGACCGCTGCGGCCGGTACGCAGGTGGCAAACTGGATGGGAGCGAGCGGCGCCTGGATAGCAGAGCGCGCCTATTTCTATTTCGGTCTTCCGGCCCTGCTTCTGCTGCCGCTGCTGTGGATCTCGGCCCGCCGCCTCTGGACCGGTGTCGAGAATGCCGACGAGGAGGAAACGCCGGGCAAGTGGTGGGGCCCCCTCGCCCTGCTGTTGCTCGCAATGGCCCTGTTGGGAACGGTCGTCGCGCTGCTGTTCGACACCAGCCCCGGCCCCTTCCCGGCTGGCGCGGGCGGGCTCGCCGGCCTGCTGGGCGCAGGCGGGATCGATGCCGTGGCGACCCGCTTCGGCGGCGATTTCAGCGGCTGGATTACGGGTGCACTCGGTGTCGTGTCGCTGGGTGCCGGACTGGCACTGGTAACGAAGGTCTTTGCGCTCGACTGGGCGCAATTCTTCACTCTGCCGCGCTTCTTCGACCGGCGCGTCGAACTGTCCGATATCGACCTGCCGCTGGTCCCGAAGAAAGCACGCCGCGCCCGGCCCAAGGTGGACGGGGGCGACGACGACGCGGACGAGGACGCGCCGCAGGAACGCCGCCGCGCGCCGGAAATCGCCGACCCCAAGCCCGCTCCCGCCCGCTCGCAGCCGGCCAAGGCGAAGCAGCGCGACATGTTCGCCAATTACCAGCTACCGAGCCACGATTTGCTCGACGATGCGCCGCCGCATTCGGCGCAGAAGCTCGACAAGATAGCGCTCGAACGCAATGCCCGCCTGCTCGAAAATGTGCTCGACGACTTCAACGTCAAGGGCGAGATCACCGCGGTGCGCGCCGGTCCGGTCGTCACCATGTACGAGCTGGAGCCCGCGCCCGGCATCAAGGCCAGTCGCGTGGTCGGGCTTGCCGAGGATATCGCCCGCAACATGAGCGCGATCAGCGCGCGCGTTTCCCCCATTCCGGGCAAGACGGTGATCGGCATCGAACTGCCCAACGCCGACCGCCAGATGGTCAGCTACAAGGAGCTGGCGACTTCGGCCGCCTTCGTTGACAGCAAGGGCTCGCTGCCGATGATCCTGGGCAAGGACATCGCGGGCGAACCGATCATCGCCGACCTTGCAGCCATGCCGCACCTGCTGGTCGCAGGTACCACCGGTTCGGGTAAATCGGTGGGGCTCAACGCGATCCTGCTGTCGCTGCTGTACCGCTTCACGCCGGACGAGTGCCGCCTGATCCTGATCGATCCCAAAGTCTTGGAACTCAAGACCTACGACGATATCCCGCACCTCCTTTCGCCCGTGGTGACCGAACCGGCGAAGTCGGTCCGCGCGCTCAAGTGGGCGGTCGAGGAAATGGAGCGGCGCTACCGCATGATGAGCAGCGTGAATTCGCGCAACATCGCGGGCTTCAACGAAAAGGTGAAGGCGGCCGCCGCCAAGGGCAAGCCGCTGGGCCGCCGCGTACAGACGGGCTTCGATGCAGAGACGGGCGAGGAACTCTACGAGGAAGAACAGCTTGATTACCAGCCGCTGCCGCTGATCGTCTTGATTGTCGACGAGCTGGCCGACCTCATGGTCACCGTCGGCAAGGAGATCGAGGTGCTGATCCAGCGCCTGTCGCAGAAATCGCGTGCCGCCGGCATCCACCTGATCATGGCGACGCAGCGCCCATCGGTCGACGTCATCACCGGCGTGATCAAGGCGAACCTGCCGACGCGCATCAGCTTCAAGGTCACCAGCCGCATCGACAGCCGCACGATCCTTGGCGAACAGGGCGCGGAGCAGCTGCTGGGCAAGGGCGACATGCTCTACAAGCCGAACACCGGCGCGATGATCCGCGTACACGGCCCCTTCGTCGCCGACGAGGAGGTCGAGCGGGTGGCTGATCACTGGCGCGCGCAGGGCAAGCCCGACTATGTCGACGCCGTTACCGAAGAGCCGGAAGACGGCGGCTTCAATTTCGAGGACGATTTCACCGCTTCCGACAATCCGGAAGAGCGCAAATACCGCCAAGCCTGCCAGATCGTGGTCGAGAACCAGAAGGCGAGCGGCTCGTGGCTGCAGCGCCAGATGGGGGTCGGCTACAACACCGCCGCCAAGTGGATCGAGCGGATGGAAAGCGAAGGGCTGGTTGGACCCGCAAACCATGTGGGCCGGCGCGAGATTTATCGCGACCAGGACGGCAACCCGATCTAGGGAGACACGATGGCCCGTATCGTCACGCCTGAAGCCGAAGAAGCGGACCGCCGCCCCACGCCGGGCTGGGTTCACAGTCCGATCGGCCGGGCGCTGGTCCCGCTGCGCCGGTGGTGGTTCGACAGCGTTATCGAGGGCGTCGACCATTCCGCCGTTATCGCCAAGGTCGCCGGCGAGAGCGATACCAGCCCGCGCTATATCTTCATGATCATGATGTCGGCGGGCATTGCCATCCTCGGCATGCTGTTGTCTTCGCCGGCGGTCGTCATCGGGGCCATGCTGCTGTCGCCGCTGATGAGCCCGATCATCGGTGCGGGCTTCGCGCTGGCCTCGGGCAAGATCAAGTGGCTCAAGATCAGTATCCGCGCACTCGCCATCGGGACGATTGCGGCGGTCCTCTTCACTGCGCTCATCGTGCTTGTCTCGCCGCTGCAGACGGTGACGCCGGAGATCGCGGCCCGTACGCAGCCGAACCTGTTCGACCTGCTGGTGGCGTTGTTCTCCTCGCTGGCAGGCTCTTACGCACTCATTCGCGGACGCGAAGGCACTATCGTGGGCGTCGCCATCGCCACGGCCTTGATGCCGCCGCTGGCTGCCGTCGGTTACGGCCTTGCCACGGCCAACTGGACCGTCTTCGGCGGGGCGCTGGCGCTCTATGTCACCAACTTCCTGACCATCGCCCTGTCGGCGACGGTCATGGCGCGCCTCTACGGTTTCCGCACCGATCTGTCGGCGCGGCAGGGCTGGTTCCAGAACGTGGGGATCTTCGTGGTCTTCATCGCGCTGGCGATCCCGCTCGGCTTTTCGCTGCGCGACATCGCCTTCGAGGCCACCTCGCAGCGCGTGGTGATCGACACGATTTCCGACAGTTTCCCGGCCAAGGCGCGGGTCAGCGATACCGTTATCGACTGGGATGCCGAGCCGCTGCAGATCAGCGCCACGGTCTTTACGCCGCAGTTCAACACGGGCGCGAACGATGAGATCAAGCGCCGCCTCGAGCGCCGGTTCGAACGGCCCGTCACAGTGGTCATCGAACAGCTGCGCGTAGGCGCGGACCCGGGCGCGGCCGAGCAGGCCGAACTGGTCAAGGCGCGCGCGGAACAGCAGGCTGCGGCGACCGAACGGCAGATCTCCGAAATGGTCGGCGAGCTCGCCATGGTCGCAGGCGTCCCCAAGACCGAGGTCACTGTCGACCGCGACAACCGCCGCGCAGTGGTCGAGGCATCGCAGCTGCCCGGCCTGACGCTGGATGGGTGGCGGATGCTGGAAGGCCGTGTCGATGCAGGCATGCCGGGCTGGACCATCGAACTGCACCCGCCGATGCTGCCGCTTCCCGCCATTACGCTGATCGATGGCCAGCCGGACGAGGCGGGCAAGGTGGCCATGGACGTCATCGCTTGGGCTTCGGAGCGCCGCGACCTTGGTGTCGTGGTGGCGGGTAGGGGCGAGGCCCTCGATTCGGTCGCTACGGCATTGCGGGCAAAGGGCGTGACACTAACGCAAACCGACGGCGGCTCCGCCAACCGTATCGAAGTGCGCTGGCAGGCGCTTCCGCAATAAGATTTCGCGCGCCCCGCCCGTGCTTGCCGGTGGGACGGCGCGGGCGTAACGGCTGGTTCCGAGAAGGAGACCCAGGCAATGCGCATCGGCTGCCCCAAGGAAATCAAGAACCACGAATATCGCGTCGGCCTGACGCCCGAAAGCGCGCGCGAACTGACCGCACGCGGCCACGAGGTGTGGATCGAGACCGGCGCCGGTCTCGGCATCGATGCGACCGATGCGCAGTACCAGGCCGCCGGTGCGAAGATCGTCGACGGGCCGGACCCGATTTTTGCCGAGTGCGAAATGGTGGTGAAGGTCAAGGAACCGCAGGCGGTCGAACGGGCCAAGCTGCGCGAAGACCAGATCCTCTACACCTACCTCCACCTCGCGCCCGATCCGGAGCAGACCAAGGAACTCGTGGCGAGCGGTGTGACCGCGATCGCCTATGAAACGGTGACCGGACCCAACCGGACGCTCCCGCTGCTGAAGCCAATGAGCCAGGTCGCAGGTCGCATGAGCGTGCAGGCCGGCGCCACCGCGCTCGAAAAGGCCCATGGCGGCCGCGGCGTGCTGCTGGGCGGCGTTCCGGGCGTGATGCCGGGCAAGGTCGTCGTCATCGGTGGCGGCGTGGTCGGCTTCAACGCGGCGCAGATGGCAGCGGGCCTCGGCGCCGATGTCACCATCCTCGACCGCGATCCCGAAGTGCTGGAGCGTGTCGGCACGCATTTCGAAAGCCGCGCCAAGACGCGCTTCTCCAATGTCGCGAACCTGCATGATGCAGTGTGCGGTGCGGACCTCGTCATCGGTGCAGTCCTGATCCCGGGCGCTGCCGCACCGAAGCTGGTCACCCGCGAGATGCTGGGCGACATGCAGAAGGGCGCAGTCCTCGTCGACGTCGCGATCGACCAGGGCGGCTGCTTCGCAACCAGCCGTCCCACGACCCATGCAGAGCCGACCTATGTGGTCGACGACATCGTGCATTATTGCGTCGCCAACATGCCCGGTGCCGTCGCGCGCACCAGCACCTATGCGCTGAACAACGTGACGCTGCCGCACGCGCTGCGCATTGCCGATCTTGGCTGGAAGGAAGCCCTGCGCACCGACCCGCACCTGGCAGAAGGCCTCAACGTGCACGCCGGCGAAGTGACCTATGAAGCCGTCGCGCGCGAACTCGGCTACACTTACCGCCCGACCAGCGAGCTCGTCGGCTGATCAGTCCCGGAAGGGTGCCAGCACTTCGCTGCGCACCCTGACGAGGCGCTGGGTTTCCCGGTCGAGCATCGCCCATGTGGTCGATGCCGAGACGATGACCTTGCCCGCCTCGTTGCGGAACTCGACGCGGCGAACGGATGTCGCCCCGCGCGGTTCGCCCTCGATCCAGGTCCGGCCGGTGACTGTCTGGCCTTCGTCGACATTGCCGCGGTAATCGATCTCGTGGCGTGTCACGACCCAGAAACAGGTGGCACGGTCTTCCTCGCGTGCGGCACTTTCCCAGTGGCTGGTCGCAAGGTCCTGGATCCACTGGACCCAGACGGCATTGTTCACGTGGCCGAGCTCGTCGATGTGCTCGGGCCGGGCGGTGAATTCTTTCGAAAACAGTTTGGTCATGCGGTGCATCCCGGTGCGCGGCGGCCCACGCGCGCCAGCATGGCGCAAAGGTCTGCCTGCGGGTCGTCGGACCCGTCGTGGATGAAACTGCGGACGCGCGCGGCCAGTTCGCGGTCCTTGCTCTCGCGGGAGAGCTGGGCGAGCCAGTCGCTCACCGACACGATCCCGTCGCCGCCCTTGTCGCGGCGGTTCGCATCGATCAGCGAACGCCAGAAATTGAAGAAGTCGCGCGATCCGTTCTGCTGCGCCGCCCCTTCGGCGATCATGCCGAGCACGGTGCCGCAGGCATAATTGGCACGGTAGTCGCGGCGGTTGTCAGCCTCGTCGAGCGGTCCCTTGGAGGACAGATCGATACAGTCCTTCCACTCGCGCGCGATATCGAAGCCGGGCTCGTAAGCCGGGTCGATCGACTGGGTCAGGCGATACGCGAGCAGCGTCGCGCCGCCTTCGCTGATCCAGGCCGCCGTCTCGTCGGGATGCCTGACCGTCTGGCCGAGCCAGAAATGGGCAGTTTCATGGGCGAGGAACCAGCGGACTGGCTGGATCTCGTCGGCTCGCTCTTCGAGCATGCTTTCGCCTTCGAAACGCAGGGTGACCATCCCTGGAAGAACGCTTCCTCCCCGCGTTATGACATCCGCAGTAGGTCCGGCCCATGTCGCTAGGATCGTGGGGTCACTGTCCATCGCATGCGGCCCCAGCCGCGCAGCCAAACCGTCGAGTAGTCGGGGGACCAAGAAATGAAGCTTTGTTCGCATCCAAGCGGGGATCCCCGGGTCGATGATCGCGGTAAGATGGGGTGTCGTCACAAGCTGGGGTGTTCCGACAATCACGTAGGTATTGAGATCGGCGGTCTTTACCGATGCGACCTTCTCCCCGTCGGCGATGAACCCACTGTCGTCGGATCTGAAAGTGAGTTCGGTGAGGGGCGCTTGTGAGGGCGCGTATCCATCTGCGCCTGTCCAGGGCCAAATCTGAAAATGACCGGTATAAAGCGCGACGGTGCCATCGCTGAAAACCATGGCCGGGTGATAATCGGCGTTTAGGTCCCCATCGAAGAGATCGAATTCGATCGTCACATTTTCCGGCATGGTCGTCCCGGTGGCGCGCAGCAGATCACGTTCGCCTTCGCGCACCAGTTCCACTCCCGGCGTGATTATTCGCCAAGTCGCTAGGCGCCAGCTGGCATCGAGTTGGCTGGATCGATTGGAACGAACAAAGGCCCATTCCTTATGGTTGCCCGGAAATTCGAACGTTGCGAACCACTGCTCGTCTTCCTGCGAGACGGTTACGCGGAGCGGTCGCGCGGCGGCGCTCTTGCTGTCCTCCGCCGCCAGCGGCGCTGCGAAAGCAGCAAGGAGGAGGGTGAGCGCCCCCCTCACCAGCCTCATTTGGTCATCCCGAGCTGCCACAGGATGAAGGCGTATTCCTCGGCCACCTCGTAGATCGAGGCGAAGCGGCCCGACTTGCCGCCGTGGCCTGCTCCCATGTTGGTCTTGAGGAGCAGCTCGTTGTCGTCGGTCTTGTATTCGCGCAACTTGGCGACCCACTTGGCAGGTTCCCAATAGGTGACGCGCGGATCGTTGAGGCCGGCGGTGACCAGCAGCGGCGGATAGTCCTGCGCGATGACCTGGTCGTAAGGCGAGTAGCTGAGGATGTAAGCGAAGGCCTGCTTGCTCTCGATCGGGTTGCCCCATTCAGGCCATTCGCCCGGAGTCAGCGGTAGGTCCTTGTCGAGCATGGTGTTGAGCACGTCGACGAAAGGCACATGCGCCACCACCGCGCCCCACAGGTCGGGATCGGTGTTGAGCACCACGCCCATCAGTTCGCCGCCGGCCGAACCGCCGCTGGCGGAAATCTTGCCCTTCTGCGTGTAGCCCCTGTCGATCAGGCCCTTCGCCACGTCGACGAAATCGTTGAACGTGTTGGTCCGCTCGTTGAGCTTACCCTGCAGGTACCAGTTGCGGCCCAGATCGTCGCCGCCGCGGATATGCGCGATGGCGAAGGCGAAGCCTCGATCGACCAGGCTGAGGCGCGTGGTCGAGAAGTTCGGCGGATATGCAAAGCCGTAAGCGCCGTAGGCATAAAGGTGCAGCGCGCCGCCCATGGGGCGATCTTTCAGGCTGACGATGCTGACCGGCACCAACGTACCGTCGCGTGCCTTCACCTCGATCCGCTCGACCTTGTAGAGCGAGGGGTCGTAACCGCTCGGGATTTCCTGCTGCTTGAGGAGTTCCAGCTCGCCCGTTTTCACGTGGTAGTCGAACACCGAATCCGGCGTGACCATGCTTTCATAGGCGAGGCGCAGCCTGTCGGTATCGTATTCCGGATTGTTCGACAGGCCGGTCGAAAAGCTCGCCTCGGTAAAGGCGACCGGCTTGACCAGGTTCGGGTCCGCGTACGAACGCAGCTGGATCTGGTCGAGGCCGCGCAGGCGCCCTTCGGTGACGTAGAAGTCCTTAAACAGCTCGAAACCCGAAAGGTAGAATTCGTCCGAGCCGGGGATTAGCGTCTTCCATTCGCCGGGCTTGTCGAGGCTGGCCGTGGCGAGGCGGAAGTTCACGTGATCGTCGTTGGTGTGCACGTAGAGGACGCCGTCGCGCACATCGACGTCATACTCGCGGCCACGCTTGCGCGGGGCGACGAGGATCTGCTCGCCGGTCGGATCGTCGGCGCGGACCAGGCGGATCTCACTCGTCTCGTTGTCGCCGGTGGCGATGACCAGCCAGTCTTCCTGTGCGGTCAGGCCGGTAGCCACGCTGAAGCCTTCTTCTTCTGTTTCGCGGTAGAGTTCGACGTCCTCGGACACCGGCGTGCCGAGCACGTGCAGCGTCGCGTCATGGGTACGCCACTGTTCGGTGCTCTTGCCGTAGACGATGCCCTTGTCGCCCATGACCCAGGTCGGGCCGGAACGCGTGCCGGGAATCTCGTCCGCCAGCATCTCGCCCGTCTCGAGGTCCTTGATCACGATGGTGAAGCGTTCGGACCCGTTGGTGTCGGTCGAATAGGCGAGATAGCGACCGCTCTTCGACACAGAGAAAGCACCGAGGCGGAAATAGTCGAGCCCTTCGGCAAGCTGGTTCTCGTCGAGGATCAGCACCTTGTCGCCGCCGGCCACCGGCTTGCGGTACCACTTGCGGTATTCCGCGCCTTCCTCGAACTCGGTCCAGTAGAGCCAGTCGCCGTCCTTCTGCGGCACTGTGGAATCGTCTTCCTTGATGCGCGCCTTCATCTCTTCGTAGAGTTCGTCGACGAGCGCCTTCTGCGGCTCCATCCGCGTCTCGAACCAGGCGTTCTCCGCCTTCACATAGGCGAGGATGTCCTCGTCATCGACGACTGGATAACCCTGGTCCTTCAGCCAGTGATAGGGGTCGGAAATCGTGATCCCGTGGTGGGTATAGGAATGGTCGCGCTTCTCTGCAGTGGGCGTCGAGGTCGGTGCAGTCACGGAAGTCCCTTCGGATGTTTGCGCGGCAATGGGGGCGCCGGCGAGAAGTGAGGCAGCAGATAGGCACGCGGCCATTCGCTTCAAAGACATGAATCATTTCTCCCCGGGGCGGCACAAAGGTGGAAAGCCGTGCCGCGAGTGGCTAAGTTGGCAAAGTGACTATGCGGCGGGACGCCCCGCCGCAAGCGCGCTCTCCACCGATGCGGGAGGGCGCCCGACGAACGAATACTGGAAGGATCGCCGCCATGCTGATGCAGACCCACGAAGCGCGTCTCGATGCGCTCAGGACCGAACTCGAAAAGCGGGGCCTCAACGGTTTCGTCGTGCCGATTTCCGACGAGCACATGAGCGAATATGTCGGCTCCTATGCCCAGCGCCTGCACTGGCTGACCGGCTTCGGCGGCAGCGCGGGCAGCGCGGTCGTGCTGAAGGACCGGGCCGCCATGTTCACCGATGGCCGGTATACCGTGCAGGTGCGCGAGCAGGTCGACGGCAAGCTCTACGATTACGAGGATGTGCCCGCGACGAGCCCGGCCAAGTGGATCGCCGCCAATGCGCCTCAGGGCGCGAAGATCGGCTACGACGCATGGCTGCACGGCATTGGCTGGGCGGAAGAGGCTGAAAAGCTCTTCGCCAAGAAGGGCATCGAACTGGTCGCGGTCGACGGCAATCCGATCGACGCGGTCTGGGGCGACCGGCCCGAGCCGAGCAAGGCGGCGGCCGTCCCGCACGACGAACGCTTCGCCGGCCGCTCCAGCGCCGACAAGCGCGCCGAGATCGCCGACTGGCTGAAGCGCGAAGGATACGACGCGACCGTAATCAGTGCGCTCGATTCGGTGGCATGGCTGCTCAACATGCGCGGCACCGACGTCGACAATACGCCGGTCGCGCTGTCCTATGTACTGGCCCATGCCGACGGCACGGCCGAGCTGTTCATCGCACCGGACAAGGTCACGCCGGAACTCTCGCAGCACCTCGGCAATGCCGTGCGCATTCGCGACCGCGACCAGTTCGAGCCTGCGCTGGCAGAACTCGCGGGCAAGACCGTGGCGGTGGACCCCAAGCATGCCGTCGCAGGTATCTTCCACGCGCTCCAGGCGGGCGGGGCGAAAATCGTGCGCGACGATGATCCGACAGTCCTGCCCAAGGCTATCAAGAACGAGGCCGAACGCCAGGGCCACCGCGATGCGCAGGCGCGCGACGGCGCGGCCATGGTCAAGTACCTGCGCTGGATCGAAGAGAACGCGCCTTCGGGCGAAATCGACGAACTGGGTGCGGCGGCCAAGCTGCGCGAATTGCGCGGCCTCAGCCCCGACATGAAGGATACCAGCTTCGACACCATCAGTGCCGCAGCCGGCCACGCCGCCCTGCCGCACTACAAGGTGGACGAGGACAGCAATATCCCGATCCCGCCGTCCAGCATCTACCTGTGCGATTCGGGCGGCCAGTATCCCGACGGAACTACCGATATTACCCGCACCGTGTGGGTCGGTCCGGGCGAGCCGACTGCGGAAATGATCGACCGAAACACCCGCGTGCTGAAGGGCCATATCGAGCTCGATCTCGCCCGCTTCCCCGACGGGACGCCGGGCGGTGCGCTGGACGTGCTGGCGCGCATGCACCTGTGGCAGGCGGGCATGGATTACGGCCACGGCACCGGCCATGGCGTCGGCAGCTACCTGTCGGTCCATGAAGGCCCGCAGCGCATCTCCAAGCCGGGCGGTGCGTTCCCCGGAACGGAGACCCCGCTGCGCGAAGGCATGATCCTGTCGAACGAGCCGGGCTACTACAAGCCGGGCGCCTACGGCATCCGCATCGAGAACCTCGTGCTGGTGGTCGATGCACAGATCGAGGGTAGCGAGGGCAAGTACCTCACCTTCGAGACGCTGACCCACGTGCCGCTCGACCGCAGGCTCGTCGACAAATCGCTGCTGACCGAGCGCGAGATCGCATGGTGGAACGCCTATCATGCCAAGACCCGCGATATTCTCGCGCCGCAGCTCGAAGGCGACGACCTCGCCTGGCTCGAACGGGAATGCCGCCCCTTGTAGCGCGCCAAATGTTCCCGTAATGTTCCGACGGTCGCGAGTCGTATTCGAAGGAGCAGGCTGATGATCGGTTACGTTACACTGGGGACCAATGACCTCGCGCGAGCGGCGAAGTTCTATGACGCCATCGCCGCCGAAATGGGCGTCGGGCGCATGATGGATTTCGACACCTTCATCGCCTGGGGCAAATGGGATGGCGGGGCCGGCATCGCTGCCACCAAGCCGTTCGACGGCGAAGCGGCAAGCGTTGGCAACGGCACGATGGTGGCGCTTGAAGCGAAGGACCGCGACCAGGTCCAGCGGCTCTACGACATCGCACTCAGCCACGGCGGGTCCGACGAAGGCGCGCCCGGTCCGCGCGGCGAGCCGGACGAGAACGGCTTGGTGTTTTACGCTGCCTATTTCCGCGATCCGGATGGCAACAAGCTCAACGCCTTCCTCATGGACAAGGTGGCCTGAGCCGGGCGGGACCTTGCGCCTGAGTGAACGCGGCGGCGTGGCTGCGACAAAGCGATACAATTCGTCCTGTTTGCGGCATAAAGCTGCGACATGGCGCGCCTAGACAAGGGGGCATGAGCTGCGGCGCTGTCCCTACAGACCCTCCCCCCAGACCCCGGCGCGTCGCAGCTCTCCCGTTTTCAGGAGATTGAACCATGAAGAAGATCGCCCTTTCGCTTTCGGCAGCCGCCCTTGCCCTGACCGGCACCGCCGCGCTCGCCAACCATCACGGCCAGCGGCCCAATCCCGATGCCAATGGCGACGGCAATGTCACCCGCGCCGAAATGACCGCCCATGCCGACAAGGCCTTTGCCCGCATGGACGCGAATGGCGACGGCGCCATCAATGCGCAGGACCGCACCGGACACCGCCAGGAGATGTTCGCCAAGGCGGATGCCAATGGCGATGGCGAGCTCTCGCAGGCCGAGCTGAAGGCCATGCACGAAGCGCGCAAGGAACGCCGCGAACAGCGCCGCGAAGCCCGCGCGCCACAGCGCGAAGCCCGCATGGCCGAACATTTCGCACGCATGGATACCGACAAGTCGGGTGGCCTTTCGCAGGAAGAGCTGAAAGCCATGCACGAGGCGCGCGGCGAACGCGGCAAGGAAGCGCGCAAGGGTCGCCGCGGCGGACGTGGCGGCGGCATGCAGATGCTGCGCACGGCCGATGCCAATGGCGACAAGAGTGTGACCCGCGCCGAATTCGACGCGGCCCTCAAGGCGCACTTCGCCAATGCGGATACCGACGCCAACGGCGTGATCACCGCCGAGGAACGCCAGGCCATGCACGAGGCGCGCAAGGAGCGCCGCATTGAACGCCGCGGCCAGTAAGGCGCTTGCTCCACCCTATGCCCGCACGGTAGGCGCAGTGACGAGACATGACCGAAACTGCGCCCACCAAGCTCCTGCTCGTCGATGACGAGCGCACCTTGCGCGAACCCCTGGCCGAATATCTGACCGGGCAGGGGTTCGTGGTGCAGGAAGCCGAAAGTGCTGCTGCCGCGCGCAACCTGCTGACGCGCGATACGCCCGATCTTGTCCTGCTCGACATCATGATGCCGGGCGAGGACGGCCTGTCACTCTGCCGCCACCTCGTCGAGAGCCGCGGCCTGCCGGTTATCCTGCTGACCGCCAAAGGCGAGGCGATGGACCGGATCATCGGCCTCGAAATCGGCGCCGACGACTATGTCACCAAGCCCTTCGAACCACGTGAATTGGTCGCCCGCATCCGGTCGGTCCTGCGCCGCGCGGACCGCGTGCCCGACCAGGCCGAC
The DNA here is from genome assembly GCF_009827315.1 of Qipengyuania gaetbuli. Lineage (NCBI taxonomy): Bacteria > Pseudomonadati > Pseudomonadota > Alphaproteobacteria > Sphingomonadales > Erythrobacteraceae > Qipengyuania > Qipengyuania gaetbuli. The sequence continues at coordinate 1,550,800 of NZ_WTYF01000004.1, read as the reverse complement.
GAGGAAATGCTCTATTCCTTCGAGGGCTGGCAGCTCGATCCGCTGAAGCGCCGCCTGACCGATCCTGAAGGGACGCTGGTGCCCATCTCGACCGCCGAATTCCGCATGCTGCGCGCGTTCTGCGACCATCCCCGCCAGGTCCTCGACCGCGACCGCCTGCTCGACATGGTGCAGGGACGCGAGGCGCAATTGTTCGACCGTGCGGTCGACAACCAGGTTTCTCGCCTGCGCCGCAAGATCGAGGCGGACAGCCGCGACCCGCAACTTATCCAGACCGTGCGCGGCGGCGGCTACCGGCTCGCGGCCGATGTCGTGCGCATTCAGGGCGGGAAGGGCTGATGCGCCTGATGCCGCGTAGCCTGCTGGGCCAGGTGATGCTGGCGCTCGCCGTAGCCCTGCTCGCCGCGCAGGCGATTTCGGCGACGCTGCTCTACCGGGCGTCCGAACAGCGGCGCGAACTTGCGCTGATGCATGCCGCCGCTTTCCAGCTCCTCGCCGGCTCGCAGCGTAGCGAGGGGGGGCGGGACTATCGCGCCATCGATCGCGAGATGGCACGCCCCCTACGCCCCCGCGGCGACGGTCGCACGCGCCTGCCGCGCCGCTTGCGCTACATCGAAAGCGCGGCGAGCCCCTTGAAGCCGGGCGAAACACGCATGGCCGAGCGCGAGGAAATGCTGGCAGGCCTGCTCGAGACGCAGGGCATTCCAGTCGACCGGGTCGAAATGACCATCCGCCCGATGCGCGAGGACGAACGGGTCCTTCAACTCATGCGCGATCGGCCCCGCCTGCGCCGGCTGCACGGCGACATGCCATCTGACCTGCTGGTCGTCGGACTGCGCCAGCAGGGCAGCGACACGTGGCAGGTCGCGCGCCTGCCTGTCCCGCAGCGCGACCGCGCCCCGGTCCGCACGCTGATCATGCAGAGCATCATCATGTTCGTGCTGCTGGTGGGCATCCTCTATCTGGTGCTGCGCCGGATAACCCGCCCGCTCAATGCACTGGCGGAGCGCACAGCACGGTTCGGCACTTCGGGCGTGGCTGCGGAGCCGCTCGAACCGACGGGCCCGGATGATGTCAGCCGCCTGATCACCGCCCACAACGCGATGGAAGCGCGCATCGGCGCCATGCTCGATGAAAAGGACGTGATGCTGGGCGCCATCGGACACGACCTCAAGACACCGCTCGCCGCCTTGCGCGTGCGCGTCGAGGGTGTGGAGGATGCAACCGCGCGCGAACGCATGGCGGAGAGCATCGAGGACATCACCCGCACGCTCGACGACATCCTTTCGCTGGCGCGCGTCGGCAGGGCCAACGGGGACGCGGAACGCACCGACCTATCCGCCCTGGCCGCCTCCGTGGTCGAGGAATTCGAGGACATGGGCGAGCCCGTCACCCTGGCCGAAGGGGAACGGCTGGTCGCCCCGGTCCATGTCACATGGCTCAAGCGGGGGCTCCGGAACCTCGTCACCAATGCGCTGCGCTACGCAGGGTCCGCCCGCGTGGCAGTGCTGCGCGGCGAGGGTGGCATAGTCCTCCGCGTCGATGACGAGGGGCCGGGCATTCCGCCCGACCGCATTGCCGACATGCTCGAACCGTTTGCTCGCGGCGAAGCCAGCCGCAACCGATCGACCGGCGGTGCCGGCCTCGGCCTCACGCTGGCGCGCGCGGTGGCCGAACAGCACGGCGGCAAGCTGGTGCTGGCAAACCGCCCGGAAGGCGGATTGAGAGCGGAAATCCGCCTGCCGGCCTAGCGCATCAGCCCGCCGACGATATTGCGCACGAAGGCGTTGAGCCCGGTGCGCACCGGGTCGGCGCTCGACTTCTTGCCCAGCACCGTCGCCACCGCGATCGAGGTGAGCGAGCCTGCAGCCGCAGTGGCAGCGGCCTTGCCGGCCTTGCCCCACATGGACGTCGTCTTGCGGCTGCGCTTGGCAACTTCCTCGCGGCCTTGCTCCTCGACTTCGGCGGCGGTGGCGGAGGCGTCCGCGGCCTTGGCGGCCAGCACTTCCTCGGCACTCTCGCGGTCGACCGCTTCGTCGTATTTCCCGTCGATGTCGCTCACCGAATTGATGATCGCCCGCTCTTTCTCGGTCACCGGGCCGAGGCGGGAATGGGGCGGCTTGATCAGCGTGCGCTGGACGATGGAAGGCGCGCCGTCCTCGTCGAGCGTGGACACCAGCGCCTCGCCCACTTTCAGCTGGGTGATCGCCTCGGCGACATCGAGGTCGGGATTGATGCGGAAGGTTTCGGCGGCCGCCTTGATCGCCCGCTGGTCGCGCGGGGTGAAGGCGCGCAGCGCGTGCTGCACGCGGTTGCCCAGCTGGCCGGCAATCTTTTCGGGAATGTCGATCGGGTTCTGGGTGACGAAATAGACACCCACGCCCTTGGACCGGATGAGGCGCACGACCTGCTCCACCTTGTCCTCCAGCGCTTCGGGTGCGCCGTCGAACAGCAGGTGCGCCTCGTCGAAGAAGAACACCAGTTTGGGCTTTTCGGGATCGCCCACCTCGGGCAGGGTTTCGAACAGTTCGGCGAGCAACCACAGCAGGAAGGTCGCGTAGAGCTTGGGGCTGCGCATCAGAGTGTCGGCGGCAAGTACGTTGATGACGCCGCGCCTCTGGTCGTCGACCTTGAGGAAATCGTCGATCTCCAGCGCCGGCTCGCCGAAGAAGCGGTCGGCCCCTTGCGATTCGAAGCTCAGCAGCTGGCGCTGGATCGCCCCGACCGTGGCCCGAGCGACATTGCCGTACTTGCCCGACATCTCGCTCGCATTCTCGCTCGCGAAAGCCAGCATCGACTGCAAGTCGCCAAGGTCGAGCAGCAGCAGGCCGTTATCGTCGGCATAGCGGAAGATGATGTTGAGCACGCCTTCCTGCGTCTCGTTGAGATCGAGCAGGCGGGCGAGCAGCAGGGGCCCCATCTCCGACACCGTGGTGCGGATTGGGAAGCCTTTCTCGCCATAGAGGTCCCAGAAGACGGCTGCGTTATCGGCATAGGCATAGTCGTCCATGCCCAGTTCCTTCGCCCGGCTTTCCAGCTTGTCAGCGTGCTTGAACTGGGGCGAGCCGGCCGTGGAGATACCGGAGAGGTCGCCCTTCACGTCGGCGACGAAGACCGGCACGCCGTGCGCGGAGAAGCTTTCCGCAAGACCTTGCAGCGTGACCGTCTTGCCGGTGCCCGTCGCACCCGCGATCAGGCCGTGGCGATTGGCCTGCGCCAGCCGCAGGAACTGGTTCTCGCCATTTGCGCCTAGACCCAGGAAAATATCGTCCATCGACCCTCTGTCCCTCTCGTCAACTGTCGGCTGCGGTGTGGCGCAGGGGGAGCGGCAAGGTCAAGCAATCCCTCGACATGAGCGGCGGCTGCGGTAAAGGCTTGGCCCATGGCGGGCCGCGAACCTTTCGTATTTCTCGACGATGCACGCGATCATGGTGCAGCAGATGCGCTGCTCTATTCCGGCCCGCGCCAGCTGTTCATCGCCTCCCGCCCCGACGAGGTGGCCGGAGCACTGGCGGCGGCCGATGCCGCACGCCGCGAAGGCGGGGAACTGGCAGGCTATATCGCTTACGAGGCTGGGCTCGCGCTGGAGGATCGGCTGTCTGGTCTTGCAGCGGAGAAGTCCGGCGGTTCAGGGCCGCTGGTCTGGCTCGGCCTGTTCGACGAGCCGGAGCGGATCCCGGCTGGCGAGGTGGAAGCATGGCTGCAGGCAAGGGCGGAAGGGACCGGAAGCGTCGGGCCGCTCGAGCCGCAGCTTTCGCCGGGCGGATATGCCGCCGCCTTCGAGCGGCTGCAGGAAGCCATCCGCGCAGGCGATATCTACCAGGCAAACCTGACCTTCCCGCTGGCGGGCAATTTCACCGGCGATCCCATGGGCCTTTATGCCGCGCTGCGACCGGCAGCGCAGGCGGGCTATGGCGGCGTGATTTTCGACGGGTCACACTGGCTACTCAGCCTCAGCCCCGAACTTTTCTTCTCGCTGAAAGGGCGCGAGGCCAAGGCCAAGCCGATGAAGGGCACCCGCCCGCGTTCGGCAGACCCGGTGCAGGACGCCGCGCAGGCTGCGGAACTGGCGGCTTCCGTCAAGGACAAGGCCGAAAACCTGATGATCGTCGACCTGATGCGCAACGACCTCGCCCGCGTGGCCGAGGCAGGCAGCGTGCGTGTGGACGAACCGTTCGCCGTCGAAAGCTATCCGACGGTCCACCAGATGGTCAGCGTCGTGCGCGCAAGCCTGAACGAGGAAGCCGGCGCCATCGACCTCGTGCGGGCGCTGTTCCCTTGCGGCTCGATCACCGGTGCACCCAAGATCCGCGCGATGGAGTTGATCCACGAGGTCGAGCGTGACCCGCGCGGGCCCTATTGCGGGGCGATCGGACGGATCGGCGCGGACGGCGATGCCGCATTCAACGTCGCTATCCGCACGCTGCGCCTGACCGAGATCGAGAACAGTCGCGGCAAGGCCGTGCTCGGCGTTGGCGGAGCAATCGTGGCCGACAGCGATGCGCGCAGCGAATGGCGCGAAGCCGTGCTCAAGGGAGCCTTCGCCCGCGCGTCCTCGCCTGCCCACAAGGCAGCCCAATTCGACCTGCTCGAAACCATGCGCTTCACTCCGGAAGAAGGCATCGCCTTTCTGGAAGAGCACTTGCTGCGCATGAAGAACAGCGCGGCAGAGCTCGGCTTTGCCTTCGATCGCCACGAAGCGCGCAACCAGCTCCATGCGCTGTGTTTCGTGGTCGAGAAGGCGAGCCGGATCAGGCTGATGGCCGCCCGCTCGGGCGCCTTGGCGCTCGCGGTGGAGGACATGCCGCCGGCCTGGAGCGAACCTGCGGCATGCGTGCTGCTGCCGCTGCCGGTCGATCCGGGTGACTGGCGCCTGCGGCACAAGACCAGCGACCGCGGCTTTTACGAGGACGCGCAGAGCGTGGCGCGCGCCAACGGGGCACAGGAAGCGATCTTCGCGCGCGAGGACGGGCTTGTGACCGAAGGCTGCGTCACCAATATCTTCGTCGAGCGCGATGGCGTATTGCTGACCCCGAGGGCCGAGAGCGGCCTGCTTTCGGGCATCCTGCGCCAGCACCTCCTCGAAACGGGAGAAGCGCGGGAAGCCGACCTTACCATCGCCGACCTGGAAGCAGGTTTCTTCCTCGGCAATTCCCTGCGCGGCATGATGCGCGCAAGACTGAAAGACTAGATGACCGACATTTCCATCCTGTTCGAAGACGGCGAAGCCCTTGTCATCTACAAGCCCGGCGGCCTGCCGATCGAACGCCCGCGCAAGGGTGGCCGCAGCCTCGAGGACCATTTCGCGCAGCTGCGTCTCGGTTTCCAGCGCGACCCCGTGCCGGTGCACCGGATCGACACCGATACCAGCGGCTGCCTGCTGCTGGCCCGCAATCCCAAAGCGCTGAAACGCTTCGCCAAGGCCTTCGAAGACCGGCTGGTGGGGAAGCGCTATCTGGGCATCCTAGCCGGCGTGCCGTCGGACGCGGAAGGGACGATCGAGCTGTCGCTGTCCAAGATCAGCAGCGCCGAGAAGGGCTGGCGCATGATCGCGGCGAAGAAGGGCAAGCCTTCGGTGACGCACTGGAAGCTCTTGGGCGAAAAGGATGGGCGCGCGCTCGTCGAATTCCGCCCGGAGACGGGGCGCACCCACCAGATCCGCATCCACTGCCAGGCCGGCCTCGGCCTGCCGCTGCTGGGCGATCCGGTCTATGGCGATGGCAAGGGCGCACCGCGCACCATGCTCCATGCCGCAGGGCTGGTCGTGCCGCGGGACAAGAAGGACCCCATCGAGGCGACCGCTCCCTTGCCGCGCGATTTCGCGGCCCTCGGATTTTCGGATGGGTAGGATCGTCGACAAGGCGATGGAAATTGCCGAGGAGAAGTTCATCGCTTCTTCCGGCCCGGGCGGCCAGAACGTCAACAAGGTCGCCACCGCAGTGCAGCTGAGGGTCGACGTCTTCCAGCTGGGCCTGCCACCCGACGCCTTCGAGCGGCTGAAGGAACTGGCCGGCAGCCGGTTCACGCAGGATGGCGAGATCGTGCTGACCGCCAACGAGCACCGCACGCAGGAACGCAACCGCGAGGCGGCCCGCGCACGGCTGACCGCAATGCTCACCGAAGCGCTGACGCCGCCGCGCAAACGGGCCAAGAGCCGAGTCAACCGCGTCGGCAAGGTCAAGCGGCTGAAGGCCAAGAAAGCCCGCGGCGAGGTGAAGGCGAACAGGGGCAAGGTGCAGCTCTAGGCGCACGGCGCTGCACGCTTGACTTTCGCCCGTGAATCGCCCAATGGGCGCGCCGGACGGCGGTGCAGCTCGCGCCGCCCTTATTTTTTCGGCCCTGAAACGGCCCATCTTTAGATCTTTAGGAACACGCCATGGCGAAGCCCGCAACCGTCAAGATCAAGCTCGTCTCGACCGCCGACACGGGCTTCTATTACGTGACCAAGAAGAACCCCCGTAACCACACGGAAAAGTTCACCTTCCGCAAGTACGATCCCGTCGCGCGCAAGCACGTCGAGTTCAAGGAAGCCAAGATCAAGTAATCGGCCGCGGGCGGATGCCCGGGCTAGCTGAACGGCGGGAACGCATCGAGTTCAGTGACAGTTCAATGCTCCGACGCTAAATCCCGGAGCATGAACACCTTGACCATCTTCAAGACCAAGCCTTTCGCATCGGCCATCGCACTCGCGGTGGCCGCAGCGATTCCTGCATCCTTCGTCGCCGCGCCGGCTCCTGTCGAAGCGGCCGCCGGCGATCTCGACCGTGCGGTTGAGGCCCTGCGCGGCATCAGCACGATGAAGGCCGATTTCGTCCAGACCGACCGCAATGGCCAGTCGGTCTCGGGCGTCATGACGCTGAAGCGCCCCGGCAAGATCCGCTTCGAATACGAAAAGTCGGTGCCTCTGCTCGTCGTCTCGAACGGCAAGTCGATGTACATGGTCGACTACGAGGTGAACCAGGTCCAGCGTTGGCCGATCAAGAATTCGCCGCTCGGTGCGCTGCTCGATCCCAGCCGCGACGTGAAGCAGTACGGCAAGCTGATCCCGACCGGCCATGGCGATGTCATCAGCATCGAGGTGCGCGATCCCAAGCGGCCCGAATTCGGCGCGATCACGCTGATTTTCTCCCGCGATGCAGCCTCGCCCGGCGGCCTCAGGCTGACCCACTGGGTAGCGCTCGATTCGCAGAATCATCGCACCACCGTGCGCCTGCGCAACCATCGTTACGGCGTGTCGGTGGCCGACAGCGCGTTCACGTTCCGCGATCCGCGCAAATCGTCCCGTCGCCCGGGGTAAACGCTCTGGCGACGAACCGTTCGCCTGATGCGATTTTCCGCTGTGCAATGTTCATTGAGCAGCAAGCCGGGGACGCCTATTTATGAGTCTACGAAGCGACGGAAGGCAATTTCCCCCCTGTTGATTGCCACCCCTCAAAATCGCTTCGTTCCAAGCGTGACGAACGCTCACAAGGAACCCTCGAGCCATTTGCCCCCGGCTCGAGGGTTTTTTGTTGTGCGCGGCAGGGTGGACCGACCGCCTTTGCGGCCCTATCTCCGCCCGCATGGTCTCAGTCGCTTCCTGGAACATCAATTCCGTCCGCCTCCGCATGCCGATCGTCGAGCGCTTCCTTAGGGAACAGGCGCCCGACATCCTCTGCTTGCAGGAAATCAAGTGCCAGGAGCACCAGTTTCCTTTCGAAGCCTTCCGCGCGCTCGGTTACGAGCATTTCGCGATCCACGGGCAAAAGGGCTATCACGGCGTCGCCACGGTCGGGAAAGTGCCCTTCCGCGATTTCTCCAGGCACGACTGGCAGGACAATGGCGAGGCGCGCCATGTTGGCGTGGAGCTGACCGACCCGCAGTACCAGGCCATGATCGTCGAGAATGTCTACGTGCCTGCAGGCGGCGACGAGCCCGACCGCGAAATCAATCCCAAGTTCGGCCAGAAGCTCGACTTCCTCGAGCGCATGACCCGCTGGGCGGACAAGGTGGATCGCCCGACGCTGATCGTGGGCGATTTCAACATCGCCCCGCTCGAAAGCGACGTGTGGAACCACAAGCAGCTGCTGAAGGTGGTCAGCCACACGCCGATCGAGGTGGAGGCCCTGCAGCGCTTCATGGACGCGCACGGCTGGGCCGATATCGGGCGCGAGCACATTCCTGCCCCTGAACGCTATTACAGCTGGTGGAGCTACCGCGCGAAGGACTGGCAAGCGAACGATCGCGGGCGGCGCCTCGACCACATGTGGGCGAGTCCCGAACTGGCAAAGCAGGCAACCGGTCACAGAGTGCACGAGGATGCGCGCGGCTGGGAAAAGCCGTCTGACCACGTTCCGCTGGTGACGGAGTTCACGTTCTGAACGCAGCCTCGCCTTCCCGCCGCGCGGCGCAGGCGGTGGACGCGCTCCGCCATGGCTGGCCGCTGGCGATCGCGGGTGCGCCGCTGCTCCAGCCGGTGGAGACGGCGTTTGGCGAAGTGTCGGGCGACACCATGCTAATTTCCGCGAGCCGGGCGGCAACGCTCAAGCTGGCGAACCAGCGTGAAGCGGCAGTTCCGCGCCAGCCCGTGCTGCTGCGCGGGGCGGAAGGTTTCGACCTGGCGCACGCATTGGCGGCTGCGGACCCTGCGCTCGACCTCAATGCCCCGATGAAAGGCCCGTTCAAGGCCATGCCGTTCGCATGGGAAGAACAGGCCCGCGCGGCGCTCGAACTGGCGCGCATTGCCGGAATCCTGCCCGCCTTCCTGGTCGATCCGGTCGGAGCGGGAGAACCGGTCGCGCTCGAAGCGGCCGACCTTGCGGAATTCTCGGACGCGCAGGCACTGCGGATCGCCTCGCGTGCGCACTTGCCGGTTAAAGCGGCTCCCGAAGCGAAGATCGTCGCATTCCGCAGTCCGGACGATACGCGCGAACACGTGGCGCTCGTCATCGGAAAGGAGCGGTCGGACCGTCCGCCGCTAGTGCGGCTGCATTCCGAATGCCTGACCGGTGACGTGCTCGGCAGCTTGAAGTGCGATTGCGGCCCACAGCTTGACGCTGCGCTCCATGCGATGGCCCATGAAGCGGGCGAGGGCGGCTGGGGCGTCCTGCTCTACATGCGCCAGGAAGGGCGCGGCATCGGTTTGATCAACAAGCTGCGCGCTTACCGCCTGCAGGACCAGGGCTTCGACACGGTCGACGCAAACACCCGTCTCGGCCTGCCGGACGAGGCGCGCGATTTTCCCACGGCTGCGCGCATGCTCGACCTGCTCGGCGTGCGCGATATCCGGCTGATGACGAACAATCCGGCCAAGGTCGATGCGCTCGCCGCCCACGGTGTCAGCATTACCGAGCGTGTGCCGCACGCCCTGCCGGACAACCCGCACAACGCCCGCTACCTTGCAACCAAGCGCGACCGGGCGGGCCATTTGCTGCCATGAGCGCGATCACCATCCGGCCGGAGCGCGACGGTGACGAGGCGGTCATCCACGAACTCACCGAGGCTGCCTTTCGCGACATGCCGTTCAGCGAGGGGGACGAGCAGGACCTCGTCGATGCGCTGCGGAACGAGGGCGACCTGACCCTATCGCTGGTTGCCGAAGACGGAACACGGATCGTCGGCCACATCGCTTTCTCCCGAGTCGCGATCTCGGACGGGACGCGGGACTGGTACGGCCTCGGCCCGGTCAGCGTCTGGCCCGAGCTACACGGGCAGGGCATCGGCTCGGCGCTGGTCAGGCGCGGGATCGCGGACATGCGGGCCAAGGGTGCGAAAGGCATCGTGCTGCTTGGCAGCCCGGACTATTATGGCCGCTTCGGGTTCGAGCACGACCCGCATTTGCAATATCCGGGGCCGCCGCCGGAATACTTCCAGCGGCTGGTACTGGATAGCCCCGCGCCGAACGGCGTCGTGCGCTACGTGCCCGCCTTCGGCTAGAGGCGCCGGCCCAGCGCCTGCCCCATGCGGACGGCGTCGCCGGGCTTGAACTCGGCCAGCCATTCGACCTTGCCCGGTTCGAAAAGCAGCACCACGGTCGAGCCGAGGATAAAGCGGCCCATCTCGTCGCCAGCGGCGAACCGATGTTCGTCCGATTGGAAATCGCGGCGCTTGAGCCGGGGCGAATGAGTTTCTTCCAGCCCCGACCACACGGTCTCGATACCTGCGACAATCATTGCGCCAACCATGACGCTGGCAAAGCTGCCGTCGGGCCCGTCGAACAGGCAGGCAAGCCTCTCGTTGCGGGCGAACAGGCCGTCGACATTCTCCGCCGTGACCTGGTTCACCGAAAACAGTTCACCGGGAACATAGGTTGCCGATGCCAGCGTTCCGGCTGCGGGCATGTGAACGCGGTGATAATCGCGCGGGCTGAGATAGATGGTGGCAAAGGCGCCGCCTTCGAAGCGCGCTGCCGCCTCGGTATCGCCGCCCAGGAGCTGCGTTGCCGTGAAGTGCCTGCCCTTGGCCTGGAAGATGCGTCCCTCTTCCACGCGCCCGATCTGGCTGATCGCGCCGTCGGCAGGAGACAGGATGAACTCCTCCGCATCAGCCAGCGGGCGGGCGCCGGGCTTCAGTTCGCGGGTGAAGAAGTCGTTGAAGCTGCGGAATTCGCCGATGCCGCGCGCCGCCTCTCCCATGTCGACGTCATAGGCGTCGATGAAGCGGCGGATCATCAGGTCTTTCAGCCAGGGCACTTCGCTCGAGGCGAGCGCCCCTGCCGAACGCGAGACCGCGTGATGCGGCAGGATATGCTGGAGCCAGATGAAGGGTGAGGACATGGGGGAGCGCCGTGGACGCAATCGCGCTTCAGCGCAACTGGCTGTCCTTGCTGCCGCGCCGGTTTATCGCCGAATGGCGAACCGCTGTATCGCGGCCCGACTGGCACGCGACACAGGTGCGCACGCCCGGCAGGGCCTCGCGGCGTTTCTCCGGGATTTGCTCGCCGCATTCGTCGCAATATTCGGCGCTTTCCCCGCGCGGCATTCGCGCGCGTGCAGCCCTCACTGCGTCGCTCACCGTGTCGTCGATCTGGTCCTGAACCGCGCCGTCGCGCGCCCATCCGCCTGCCATGGTCCTAACTCCTCGACCCAAGAACGGGTGTAGGGGCAGAGGCGTTCCTCAGCGGGTTTCGAACGGCTTGAGATTGGGGCCGAGCGCATTCCTGCCGATAGCCAGCCGGTCGCCCGTCCAGTCTGCCACGAATACCGGTTGACGAGTGATGCCGGGCGCAAGGCGGGCATCGTTGCCCTCTATGACGAGGCCGTCGGAGGAATATTTCGCGCCTTCCGCTCCAACGGCGATCAGGGTCGACCAGTTTTCCTTGTCCTTGCCCTGAACGAACCAGTTGCCGGTGATCGATCCCGCACCGCCGGAGGGCAGGTCGATCATGTAGTTGGTGCCGCGACCGCCGGTATCGTCGAAGCTATTGTCGGAAATCGTGTTCCGCGAGGCGCGCGACTTCACATAATGGCCGCCGCGCCCTTCCTCGAACCGGCTGCGGGTGACGACCAGTTCGCCATAATCGCCGATGTAGATCGAATGTGCGCAGCCGCCGCGTCCTTCGCAGGTGCCGAGACGGGTGAAGGTCGACTTGTCGATGGTGATGCGGCTCTGCTTGCCGTTGACGGTCAGGATGCCCTGTTCGCTGTCGCGGAACCAGCTCTGGCTCACGTCCAGCGTGCCGTTTTCGAGCCGGATGCCCGCACCGTTCTTCTCGGGCACGCGCATGTTGGTGAAGGTGAGGCCCGTGACACGCGCCGCTTTGCCGCGCAGGACCAGTGCGGCCTTGCCTTCGCAGATCGTGCCGTTGAGCACTGTCCGGCCCGGTTCTTGCGCGCGGTATTCGATGCGGCCCGAGCGCTGGATAGCGCATTGTTCGTGGATGCCGGGAGCGATGAGGATCGCCGCATCGCCGTCACCCACGGCATCGACTGCCGCTTGCAGGCTGGAGAAGCCCTGGCCTGTTGCCGCGATGGTAAAGCTTGAAGAAGCCGGCTGCGCCATGACCGCGGCAAGCGGGATGGCCGCGACGGCAAATGCCGCGACGCCGCCGACGAACCAGCGCGGCAAGCGTTCGGCGGCAAGGGCGAAAGGCGAAACCATCACTTTTGCATAGGAGATAATGGTTAACATCGCGGAAAGACTGCCCTCCGCGACGGCCGAAATCAATCGTCCCCGCCCCAACGCCACTTCCAGCCGCCACGAGTCTTGGCCTTGGCGATGTACATGAGGGCGATTGTCGCGACGAAGAAGATGGCAAAGCCCGTCGCCCCTCCGATCTCGGCATCCCATTCGATGAGCAGTGCCACCGAGAGGGCGATCGCGATGTAGCCGATAAGCAGCGCCCAACCCTGCCACGCGATCGGCAGGCCCGCGCCGTATCCGTAGCGTTTCGGAGCGAACCAGCCTTGGTCTTCCTTGCTCATCCTCAATCCTCCCTGGCAGGCCGTCCGCGCTGGGGCTGCGGGCTGGTCTTCACCCTGATCCCGCGCCGCTCCAGCGCTTCGCGCAGCAGCATCTCGATCTGCGCGTTGGCGCTCCTGAGTTCGTCTGCCGCCAGGCGCTCGATCGCGGCATGGACTGCCGGATCGAGACGCAAGGCGAAGGCTTTCTTTGCTGGTGCTTTGGCCACGAGGCCTCTCCGTCAGGCGCCGATCAGTAGATCGAACCGGCGTTCACCACCGGATGGGCGTCCTTCTCGCCGCACAGCACGACGAGCAGGTTCGAGACCATGGCAGCCCGGCGTTCGTCGTCGAGGTGGACGATATCGTCCTGTGCCAGTTTGGTCAGCGCATCCTCGACCATGCCCACCGCGCCGAGCACGATCTTAGCGCGTGCCGCGATCACCGCATCGGCCTGCTGGCGTTTGAGCATCGCGCTGGCGATCTCGCTGGCATAGGCGAGGTGGGTGAGGCCCGCCTCGTCGACTACGACGCCGGCGACCTTGAGCCGGTCGTTCAGTTCTTCCAGCAGCTCGCGGTTCACGGTTTCCGCGCCGCCGCGCAGCGTCACTTCCTCGCCTTCGAAATCGTCATAGGGGTGGCGCGAACCGACCGTGCGGAGGCCCGCCTCGATCTGGATGTTCACGAACTCCTTGTAATCGTCGACGTCGAAGCTGGCCTGCGCGGTGTCGCGCACGCGCCATACGACGTTGCAGGCGATCTCGATCGGGTTGCCGCGCAGGTCGTTGATCTTCACGCGTTCCGAATGGACGTTGTGCGCGCGGGCGGAAATCTTGTTGCGCCCCATCCACGGCCAGATCCAGCGCAGCCCCTCGGTCCGCTCCGATCCCTTGTATTCGCCGAACAGCGTGATCACCACGGCCTGGTTCGGCTGGATCATGAAGAAGCCGGCCGAAATGACCAGTACCGCGGTGACCGAGAACACCAGCGAGCCCACGAAGAGGATCTTCGCGCCCTTCGATGCCCCGCTTTCGGGCGCCATGCCCGGCAATACGAATGCCAGCAATGCGATCAGTGCAACCAGCACCAGCAGCATCACATAGCCGTTGTAACTCGTGGCCACGCTTTCGCGGCTTGTCTTCATCCCTGTTAGTTCGACGGACATCTCACACTCCTTCGATATAATTATGATATCATGATTATATCAAAAGATGCGGGTCGTCAATGATTCGCGATTTCCCTCAGGAAGCGCTCGCCATAGGCATCGAGCTTCTTCGCGCCGACGCCGCCGAGCCGGCCGAGTTCGGCAAGGCTCGACGGTCGCGATGCGGCCATTTCGCGCAGCGTCGAATCGTGGAAGATCACATAGGGCGGGACCTGTGCTTCCTGCGCCAGTTCGCGGCGCAAATCGCGCAGCGCCTCGAACAGCGGATCGCCCACGGGATTCGCTGCCGCATCGCCCCGGCGCGAACGCGAACGGCGCGGCGGCACGACGATTTCCACCCCGCGCTCGCCCTTCAGGATCTCGCGCGCGGCACCGCCCAGCGCCAGCCCGCCGTGTTCGGTCGGGACGAGGTCGCCGCGGGCCTGCAGCGCGCGGCCAAGCGGCTGGAGCAGGCGCGCCTCCTCGCCCTCGACGATGCCGAAGACGCTCAGGCGGTCGTGCCCGCGCTGGCGCACGCGCTCGTCTTCTGCGCCGACCAGCACCTTCTGGAGGTGGCCCATGCCGAAGCTCTGCCCGGTGCGGTAGACCGCCGAAAGCAGCTTGCGCGCCAGCTCGGTGGCATCGGTCACGGCAGGCGGGTCGAGGCAATTGTCGCAATTGCCGCAAGTCTCCGGCGGATCTTCCCCGAAATGGCGCAGCAGCACGGCCCTGCGGCACTGCGGTGTCTCGACCAGCCCGGCAAGCGCGTCGAGCCTGGCGCGTTCGGCGTTGCGGCGGTCTTCGGGCACTTCGGCCAGCCGCTGGCGCGCCGTGGCGAAATCGCCCGCGCCCCAGAACATCGTCGCAAGCGAAGGATCGCCGTCGCGCCCCGCGCGGCCCGTTTCCTGGTAATAGCCCTCGATCGACTTGGGTACGCCGACATGGGCGACGAAGCGCACGTCCGGCTTGTCGATGCCCATGCCGAAGGCGATAGTGGCCACGATCACCATGTCCTCGCTGGCGACGAAGGCGGCCTGGTTCGCCGCGCGCGTCTCCGCCGGCAGGCCCGCGTGATAGGGCAGCACGCTGCGACCTGTCGCCGCGGCCAGCTTTTCGGCAAGCTCCTCCACCTTGCGGCGCGTCTGCGCGTAAACGATGCCCGGACCCGGCTGGCGTGCCATGAGATCGGCGATCTGGCGCACCGGGTTGTCGCGCGGGCGGATCGCGTAGCGGATGTTCGGCCGGTCGAACCCTGCCAGCACCAGCCCGTCATCGGGAATGCCGAGCTGGGCCATGACGTCGCGCCGCGTCTGGCTGTCCGCCGTCGCGGTCAGGGCAAGGCGTGCAACCTGCGGGAACTGGTCCATCAGCGGGCGCAGCATGCGGTAGTCGGGGCGGAAGTCGTGACCCCATTCCGAGACGCAATGCGCCTCGTCCACAGCGAACAGGGCGATCGGCGCCGCGGTGAGGAAGTCGCGGAAGCCCTGCTGGCTGGCCCGTTCGGGCGCGACGTAGAGCAGGTCGAGCTCGCCTGCGCGGAAGGCGTCCTGCGTCTCGCGCCAGTCGGCATCGGCACTGGTCAGCGTGGCGGCGCGGATGCCGTTGGCCCGCGCGCTGCGCAACTGGTCGTGCATCAGCGCAATCAGCGGGCTGATGACCACGCAGGTCCCTTCGAGCATGACTGCGGGAAGCTGGTAGGTGAGCGACTTGCCAGCCCCTGTCGGCATGACCGCCAGGGTGGACTGGCCGTGCAGCACCCGCTCCACCACGTCCTCCTGCCGGCCGCGAAACCCGTCGAAGCCGAAAGTCGCGCGCAGGGCCGTGCGGGCGCGTTCGAGTTCGGAGGTCGCAAGCGGGGACATGCCACCCCTCTTGCGGCAGGCTTCGCGCGGCGCAACCGGCGGAGATGCATTTTCCCCTTGGACCTTGGGCGCAGGGCATATTAACCACCCTCCGCCCGCGCCGACGTGCGCGTTCGATAGGAGATACAGATGAAGTTCCGCATTCTTGCCGCCGCCACCGCCTCGCTCGCCCTTGCCGCCTGCGGCAGCGCCGACGACGCATCGACGGAAGCCGAAGCCGACACCGTCGAAATCGCTGCCGACGAAGCGCTCGAAGAAGTGACGGAAGAGCCGGTCGCCGACGCTTCGGCCAACGACGTTTCGGAAACCGCTGCCGCAGCGGAAGCCGCCGAAGCCGCCTCGATCGAGGAAGCTGGCGACAATGCCGCCGCCACCGCCGAAGCGGCGATGGACGCGATGGCCGAGGAAGGCCAGTAATGGACTGGCGGGCGGACCTGCTCGCAGGGCCCGCCCGCTCCCTTGCCGTAGGGGATTTTGCGCAGGCGCGGCGCGGCGATAGGTTCGCCGCCATGACCCGACTCGCGATCCCCTGCGCACCCGCCCTCCTGCTGCTTGCCGCCTGCGGCGATGCCGGTGACGAAGGACCCGAGCCTGTCAGCGTCGAAGAGGCGCAGGCGCTCGATGATGCCGCCAGCATGCTCGACGAACAGCGGCTGGAAACCGAGGTCGCACCCGAGAACAACGAAACAGAATTACCGGAAGAGGAGTGAGCCCCATGTCGACCGTCAACCCGGGCATGGATTCCGACGTTTTCGACCAGTTCCTCGACCAGCTTGAACGATATGTCCGCGAACGGCTGATCCCCGCCGAGGCGGAAGTGATCGAGACCGACAAGGTCCCCGACGATATCCTCGCCGAAATGAAGGACATGGGCCTGTTCGGCCTGACCGTGCCCGAGGAATACGGCGGCGCAGGGCTGAACGTGACGCAATATGCGCGAGTGGTGCAGACCATGGCCTATGCCGCGCCGGCCTACCGCTCGATCTTCTCGATCAATGTCGGCATGTTCAATTCCGCGATCAAGAACGGCGGTACCGAAGCGCAGAAGGCCGAGTGGTGGCCGAAGATCGCCAGCGGCTCGATCGCCTGTTTCGGCCTGACCGAACCGGGCTCCGGCAGCGACAGCGCCGCGATGCAGACCTTCGCCAGGCCCGATCCGGACGGCAACGGCTGGATCCTCAACGGCACCAAGCGCTACATCACCAACGCCCCCCACGCCGACGTCGCGCTGATCATGGCGCGCACCGAGAAGGAGGCGCTGCCCAAGAACGCGCATGTGTCGGCCTTCATCGTGCCGATGGACACGCCGGGCATCTCGACCGGCAGCCCGGACAAGAAGATGGGCCAGTCGGGCAGCCATATCTCCGACGTGATGCTCGACGACGTACACGTGCCGGGCGAGGCGCTGCTGGGCGGCGAGACGGGGCAGGGTTTCCGCTTTGCCATGATGAGCCTCGACAATGGCCGCATTTCCGTAGGCGCGGCCAGCACGGGCTATGCGCGCCGCGCGCTCGACAGCGCGATCCGCTATGCCAACGAGCGGCAGGCGTTCGGCGAACCGATCGCCAATTTCCAGCTGATCCAGCAGATGCTCGCGGAAAGCTGGACCGAGATCTACGCGGCCGAGGCGATGATGGCGGACGTGACCGCACGCGTCGATCGCGGCGAGAACGCGATCAAGCAGGCTGCCGCCTTCAAGGTCTTCGCTTCGGAAATGTGCGGCCGCGTGGTCGACCGCGTGGTGCAGATTTACGGCGGCGCGGGCTACCTTGCCGAGTACGATGCCGAACGCTTCTTCCGCGATGCGCGCATCTACCGCATCTACGAGGGCACGACGCAGATCCTCCAGCTGCAGATCGCCAAGCACATGCTGCGCGATTACGCTGCGGGCCTGTAAGGGGTGTACAAGCTCCTCAGCGATCTCTCGATCATCGAGACGTCAAGCTTCGTCGCCTCGCCCACGGCCGGCCTCTACTGCGCGCAGATGGGGGCCGAGGTGATCCGCGTCGACCACAAGGAAGGCGGGCTCGACTACGACCGCTACATGCTCACCAAAGAGGGCCGCTCGCTCAGCTGGGAGAACCTCAACCGGGCGAAGAAGTCGGTCGCGCTCGACCTGCGCAGCGCGGAAGGGCGCGAACTGCTGGTCGAACTGGCGGCGAAGACCGGCAATCTCATCACCAATCTGCCGGAGAAGAGCTTCCTGTCGCAAGAAGCCGTGGCGGCGAAACGCGACGACCTCGTCAGCGTGCGCATCATGGGCTGGCATGACGGGCGCCAGGCGATGGATTTCACGGTCAATGCTGCAAGTGGCTACCCGCTTATGTGCGGGCCGGAAGACTGGGACGCGGCAACCGCGCCGCCGGTAAACCAGGTGCTGCCGGCCTGGGACTTCATCACCGGCGCCTATTGCGCTTTCGCCATGATCGCCGCGATCCGCCACCGCGACCAGACGGGCGAGGGCAGCGAGCTGCGCGTGCCTCTGGGCGACGTTGCCATCGGCACGGTCGCCAACAGCGGGGCGATGGCGGAAATGCTCTATCGCGGCGCGGACCGCGAACGGCTCGGCAATGCGATCTGGGGCGCTTTCGGGCGCGATTTCCGCAGCAAGGACGGCACGCGTTTCATGGTCGCCGCGCTGACGCCCAAGCAGTGGGACGGGCTCGTCACCGCTTTCGGAGTGGAGGCGGAGATCGCCGCGCTGGAGCAGGAATGCGGAGTGCGTTTCGCCGATGGCGACCGCCCGCGGTTCGAGCATCGCCATGCACTCTTCGACCTGTTCCAGTCCCGCGCCGATGCGCTGTCGTGGGACGATCTCGCCAGTCGCATGGGCGCGCAGGGCTGCACGTTCGAACGCTACCGTACCATGCACGAGGCGGCTAACGACCCCGTTCTGGTGGACCAGAACCCGCTGTTCACGCGCACCAGCGCGAACCCCTCGGGCTTCGAATATCCCGCCACCCGCAGCTTTGCGAACATCCCGGGACGCGAGGCAGCACCTCCCGCACCGGCCCCCTATCTGGGGCAGCACACCGAGGAGGTTCTCGCGACACGTCTCGGCCTGTCCTCCGGCGCGATCGGCGACCTGATCGACCGCGACATCGCCCGCCTTTCCGATGCCTGATTTCTTGAGGGACTAGACCATGACCCAGCTTCGCCGCGTCGCCATCTGCAAGCCCTTGCGCACGCCCGTGGGCAAGTATCTCGGCAGCCTCGCCCCGCTTGAGGCTGGCGCCTTGGGCGCGGTCATCATCAAGGCGCTGGTCGACCGATCCGGGGTGGACCCTGAGCGCGTCGACGACGTGGTATTCAGTCAGGGCTACGGCAGCGGCGAGGCCCCGGCCATCGGGCGCTGGAGCTGGCTTGCCGCAGGCCTGCCCATCGAGGTGCCCGGAATGCAGCTTGACCGGCGCTGCGGTTCGGGCCTGCAGGCGGTCGCGACGGCGGCCATGATGGTCCAGACCGGCATGGCCGACTGCGTGCTGGCCGGCGGCGTCGAAAGCATGAGCAATGTCGAGCACTACACGACCAAGGCCCGCCACGGTGCGCGCCTTGGCGACATGGTGCTGTGGGACCGCCTTACGCGCGGGCGCCTGATGAGCCAGCCGATCGAGCGCTTCGGCATCATCACCGGCATGATCGAGACCGCCGAGAACCTCGCCAAGGATTACGGCATTTCGCGCGAGGCATCGGACGAGTTCGCCGTGCGCAGCCACATGAACGCGGCAAAGGCATGGTCCGAGGGCAAGTTCGACGAACAGCTCGTGCCGGTCGAAATCCCCTCGCGCCGGGGCGATCCGGTCGTCTTCGCGAAGGACGAGGGCTTCCGCGAGGATGCCAGCATGGAAACGCTGTCGGCGCTGCGTCCGATCGATATCAAGCGCGATCCCGATGCGGTCGTGACGGCTGGCAATGCCAGCCAGCAGAACGATGCCGCGGCCGCCTGCCTCGTGGTAGCGGAAGACAAGGTCGAGGAACTGGGGCTCGAACCGATCCTGTGGTTCCATTCGTGGAGCGCGGCGGGCTGCGATCCCAGCCGCATGGGCATCGGTCCGGTTCCGGCGGTCGAGCGCCTGTTCGCGCGAAACGGTCTTGGCTGGGACGATATCGGCCTCATCGAACTCAACGAGGCCTTCGCCCCGCAGGCGCTGGCCGTCTTGAAGGGCTGGGGCTTTGCCGAAGACGACAGCCGCCGCGAGATCGTCAACGTCAACGGCTCGGGCATCTCGCTCGGCCACCCGATCGGTGCGACCGGCATCCGCATCCTCGCCGACATGGCGCACGAGATGCAGCGCCGCGAGGTCCGCTACGGGCTGGAAACCATGTGCATCGGCGGCGGGCAGGGCATGGCCGCTGTGTTCGAGCGGGCTGCCTGATGCCGGACTGGCAGGAGTGGGTCGGGCGCGAGATGCGCGCCCGCGATGCGCTGGGGCCGCGGCTGGCGGCGCAATGGTGCGCGACCTTCGACCGCGATGCGCCGCCCGATACCGCCATGCCGCAGGGCATCCACCTGTGCCTCTGCACGCCGGACGCGCGCACGGGCGACCTGGCTCCCGACGGGCATCCGGTCCGCGACGACGACATGACGAGCTTCCTGCCGCCCGTGCCCCTGCCGCGCCGGATGTGGGCCTCGAGCGCGATGCGCTTCCATGCGCCGGTGACCGTCGGTGCCGCTATCGAGCGGACCAGCAAGGTTGCCTCGGTCACGCCCAAATCGGGCAGCCGCGGCGAGATGGTCTTCGTCGAGGTCGATCACGAAACCCGCGCCGACGGCGTGCTGGCGGTGAGCGAGCGGCAGAGCATCGTCTATCTCGAAGGGCTGGCCCCCGACGCGCCGCTTTCGCCGCCCGAAACGGACGGAGGCAGCTTCGATCCGGCGGGCTGGGACGCGCACCGCGAAGTCCTGCCCGACGAACGGCTGCTGTTCCGCTATTCGGCGCTGACCTTCAATACCCACCGCATCCATTATGACGCGCCCTATGCGCAGCGTGTGGAGCGGTATCGCGGTCTCGTGGTCCACGGTCCGCTCAGCACCAGCCTGCTGCTCCAGCTGGCCGGAGCCCACTTTGGCGAGAACCGCCTCGCCAGCTTCACCTTTCGCGGGGTCAGCCCGGCGATCTGCGGCGAGCCGCTGCACCTCGTCCTGCGCGGCAGCGGCGAGGACATCGAGATGGGCGCCTTTGCCGCCGATGGCCGGCAGGTCGTGAAGGCGAGCGCGACGCTCGCCTAGGTGACCGGATAGCCCCGCAGCGGCTGGATCTGCGAATAGGTCTCCACCGCGGGCTCGTGGCCGAGTTCGGGAAAATCGATAGCTGGCGGCTCGACCTGCATGTCAGGCAGGCGGTCGAGCAGGTCGCGCACCAGCGTCAGCCTGCCGCGCTTCTGGTCGTTGAAATCGACCAGCGTCCACGGTGCCCAGTCCGTGTGGGTTGCGGCCAGCATGGCCTCGCGCGCCTTGGTATAGGCATCGTATTTTTCGCGCGCGGCGAGGTCGACGGGGGAGAGTTTCCAGCGTTTCAGCGGGTCTTCGAGCCTTTCGCGCAGGCGTTCCTCCTGCTGCGCCTGGTCGGTCCCGAGCCAGTATTTGAACAGCAGTATCCCATCGTCGACCAGCATCCTTTCGAACGTCGGGACCTGGCGAAGGAAATCCTCCACCTGCTCCTCGTCGGCATAGCCCATGACCTTCTCGACCCCGGCACGGTTGTACCAGCTGCGGTCGAACAGGACGATCTCGCCCGCGCTCGGCAGGTGGGCGACATAGCGCTGGAAATACCACTGGGTCAGTTCGGCCTCGGTCGGCTTCGACAGGGCCACCACACGGCACTGGCGCGGGTTCAACTGTTCGCGCACCGCCTTGATCGCGCCGCCCTTGCCGGCGGTATCGCGCCCCTCGAAGATCACCACGATGCGCTGCCCGGTCGTGCGCGCCCAGCGTGCCATTCCGACCAGCTCGGCCTGCATCGGCTCGATCGCGTCTTCGTATTCGTCCTTTTTCAAAGGCATCCCCCCGCCTGCGGTTTGTGTCGGGCCGCCAAAGGTAGTATCAATGGCAACTATGGCGACTCTAGCAGAACCCGAACATGACTTCAGCCGTTTGCCCGACCTTCCGGCAGATGTCTTTACCGCACCGCTGAAAAAGCCCGCCCACGTGGGCGACGACTGGCTGGAACCGGCGCAGACGCAGTATTCTTCCGAAGACGATGCGATCTGGAACGACCTGTTCGCGCGCCAGATGGACGTCCTGCCGGGCCGCGCGGCGAGCGCGTTCATGGCGGGCCTGCAGAAGCTCAACCTCAACCGCGGCGGCGTGCCCGAATTCGGCAAGCTGTCGGAGGATCTGAATGCGCTGACCGGCTGGACGGTCGTGCCCGTACCCATGCTGATCCCCGATCACGTGTTCTTCTGGCACCTTGCCAACCGCCGCTTCCCGGCCGGCAATTTCATCCGCACGCGCGAGACCTTCGACTATATACAGGAGCCGGACGTATTCCACGACGTGTTCGGCCACGTGCCGATGCTGACCGACCCGGTCTATGCCGGCTACATGCAGGAATACGGCCGCGCCGGGTGGAAGGCGATGCGCTACAACCGGCTGAAGGCGCTGGGCTCGCTTTATTGGTACACGGTCGAATTCGGGCTGATCCAGGAGAGGGACGGCATAAAAGCCTATGGCGCGGGCATTCTCTCCGGCCCGACCGAAGTCGTCTACGCGACCGAGGCGAAGAGCCCCAACCGCATCATGCTCAACGTCGACCGCGTAATGCGCACCGATTACGTGATCAGCGACCTCCAGCCGACCTATTTCGTGATCGAGAGTTTCGAGGATCTCTACCGCCAGACGGTGGAGCGCGATTTCGACAAGCTCTACCGCCATCTCGGCCCCGGTTTCACCTATGCCAACACGGCGGTGATTGACGTCGATTACGTGGTGAACGAAGGCACGCTCGAATACACGCTGCGCGGCGGGCGCGGCAGCGGCGCGAAGCCCGTATAGCAAAACGGCCCCGGATTGCTCCGGGGCCGCTTCGTTTTATCCGATTGGAAAAGCGTCTTAGTTGACGGCTTCTTCCGCGCCTTCGGTCAGCGCATCGGTGTCGCCTTCGGCAGCATCTT
Source organism: Qipengyuania gaetbuli (assembly GCF_009827315.1). Taxonomy (NCBI): domain Bacteria; kingdom Pseudomonadati; phylum Pseudomonadota; class Alphaproteobacteria; order Sphingomonadales; family Erythrobacteraceae; genus Qipengyuania; species Qipengyuania gaetbuli. The sequence continues at coordinate 1,528,304 of NZ_WTYF01000004.1, read as the reverse complement.
CGATGTCGTCGGCTTCAGCTTCCATGGCGTCGGCCTGTTCGTCGGTGATCGCGCCGGCGTCTTCCATGGCATCGGCCTGGTCTTCGATGGCTTCAGCCTGCTCTTCAGCAGCTTCTTCAGTCGGGCTGTCGCAAGCGGCGAGGCCGAGGCTCAGAGCGGCGGCCGAAGCGACGATGGCAGCTTTGTTGAACTTCATTTCAGTCTTCCCCTTTTAAATTCGGGAGCAGCCGGGATGACGGCTCCCACTGGTAATCAGGTTTTGGTGGAACCGCCTGTCAGCGGACAGCCCGCTGACGGACGAAGTTGTAGAGCCCGATCGCGACGATGGCGCCCAGCACGGCCCACAGCAGGGTGCTTCCACGGATCGCTCCGAGGAATACGCCGCCAGAGGTCGCGATCCCCACTACGAGCGAACCGGCAATGCCAGCGAGCACGTTGCGGAGAATGGCACGGCCATCTTCGATTTTCAGTGCGATCGTTCCCAGCCAGCCCAGAAGGGCACCGGTTACGACCAGAATGATCAGACCCATCGGTCAGTCCTTGCGGTTACTTCGTGACCAGTAAAACCGCATTGCCACGAATGGTTCCGCGATTGTGACGAAAAGAAGGCTAAAAGGGGATCCGGCCTAGAGGAAGAGCAGCAAGGCCGCGCCCAGCGCCACGCGGTAGAGGACGAAGACCATCATCGATGCTTTCTTCAGGAAATTCATGAGGAAAATCATCGTCGCGAGTGCGGTGAAGAAAGTGAGCGCACCGGCTACCAGCGCATCCTGCTGCATCTGCGCTGTCGCCTCGACAAGGTCGAGCGCTGCCAGGAGGCCCGCTCCGGCGACGGCCGGAATGGCCAGCAGGAAGGAAAAACGGGCGGATTCGACGCGCGAATATCCGAGCGCGCGGGCCGCGGTCATGGTCGCTCCGGAACGGCTGGTGCCCGGGATCAGCGCCATCGCCTGGGCAATACCCACGAGGATCGCGTCGCGCAGGCTCATGTCCTCATACGCCTTGGTTTCGCGCCCGAAGCGGTCGGCGATGCCGAGCAGGATACCGAAGACGATCAGATTGGTCGCCACGAGCTGAGTCGAGCGGAAGCCTTCGAGATAGTCGCCCATCTTCAGGAACAGGCCCAGCGCGACCGCCGGGATCGTGCCAATGGCGACGAACCAGAACAGGCGGCGCTGCGGATCGTCCTTGCCGATGCCCACGCTGGCGAAACCGCCCCGCGCGAGGCCCATCACGTCCTTGCGGAAGTAGAGGATGATCGCCAGCAGCGAACCGACATGGACCGCGACATCGATCAGCGGCCCCTGGTCGGGGAAATCGGTCAGCTTGGGAATGAGGATCAGGTGCCCCGACGAAGAGATCGGGAGGAATTCGGTGATCCCCTGCACCAGCGCGATCAGCAGTTCTTGGAAGAAGGTCATGGCTTGAGCCCCATGAACAAAGGGCGGAGCAAGTCAAGCGACCTGCTCCGCCCCAAGGCATTTCTGCGCCGGAATGCGCTTACCAGATGGAAATGCGCTGCTCCGGAGGCAGGTAGAGCGCATCGTCCGGACCCACGTCGAACGCATCGTACCATGCATCAATGTGGCGAACGGCGTTGTTGAGGCGGAATTCGCCCGGCGGGTGGTTGGCGGTCATCACGCGGTTGCGCAGCGATTCCTCGCGCTCCATGCCGCGCCAGATCTGCGCGAAGCCGAGGAAGAAGCGCTGGTCGCCGGTCAGCCCGTCGATCACCGGCGCTTCCTGTCCGTTCAGCGACAGCTTGTAGGCGCGGTAGGCCATCTGCAGGCCGACCACGTCGCCAAGCGTTTCGCCCATCGACTGGCGGCCGCGCAGGCAGACCGGGCCTTCGGGGCTGTCGACCGGGCAATAGGCCTCGATGAATTCCGCCATGCGGGCGGTGTACTGCTCGAAGCCCTTGCGGTCGTTGTCCTGCCACCAGTTCCTGAGCGTACCCTTGGCATCGTACTGCGAGCCCTGGTCGTCATAGCCGTGGCCGATCTCGTGACCGATGACCGCCCCGATGCCGCCGTAGTTCACGGCCGGGTCGGCGCTGGCATTGAAGAAGGGCGGCTGCAGGATCGCGGCCGGGAAGACGATGCGGTTGGTCAGCGGCGAATAATAGGCATTCACCGTCTGAGGGGTCATGCCCCATTCGCTCGGGTCGACCTCGGTGCCGAGGCGCGCGCGCGAATCTTCCACGTTCCAGCGGATCGTGTTGAGGCGGTTGCCCAGCGGGTCTGCCGGATCGATCTCGAGGCCGTCATAGGTCTCGAACTCGTCGGGATAGCCGATCATCGGGACGAAGCCGTTCAGCTTTTCGCGCGCCTGGGTGATCGTGTCGGGCGTCATCCAGTCGTTCTTGTCGAGCGCCATGCCCATCGAACGCGAAAGGTTTGCGACGAGCTCGTCCATCGCGGCCTTGCTCTCCGGCGGGAAGTGGCGTTCGACGTAGAGCTTGCCCAGCTGTTCGCCCAGAGCACCTTCGACCGCGCTGATCGCGCGCTTCCAGCGGTCCTGCTGCTTTTCCTGGCCGTTGATGGTGCGGCCGTAGAAATCGAACACCGCATCGTCGAGTTCGGTCGAGAGGACCGAGGCGCTCGAGGACAGGAAGCTCTTGGCCATATAGGCCTTGAGCGTGGCGAGCGGGGTTTCCTGCAGCAGCTTCATCATCGCCGGCAGTCCGCCGCCGATCATGGCGAGCTGTTCAGGCGTCAGGCCGAGCTGCTCGATTTCCTCCGCGGTCGGCGGGATCTGGCGCACAAGGTAGCGCTCCTGCCCGCCGAGCTGTGCGGATTCGAGCAGCGCATCGATCGGGAAGTCGCCCGCCATTGCCGAGACGTCGGCCGGGGTCAGCTCGTTATAGGTGAGCGTCGGCATGCGCAGGACCTGGCGGGCCCATTCGAGTTCGGCGACCTTGTGCTCGAAGGCATAGACCGCTTCCGCTGCAGCAGCCGGATCGGCGTATCCGGCCTTGCCCAGCAGGGTGGCCAGCAGTTCCTTGTAGGCGGCGCGGATCTTCAGGTTGCTTTCCGAATCCACGAGGTAATAGTCGCGGTCGGGCAGGCCCGTGCCGTTGAAGTTCAGCCCCACCGCATACTGCGTGGGGTTGCGGGCATCGATGGTCACGCCCGCGCTCACCAGCGAAGGATATTCGGGCTGGCCGAACAGGCGCACCAGCGCCTCCAGGTCGGGCGCGCCGGCAATCTCGTCGAGATAGGGCTGGGCGGGCGCGATGCCGCTGGCATCGATCGCCTCCACGTTCATGAAGGAATTGTAGGCATCGACGATGCGGCGGGCCTGCGTACCCGGAGCCGGGTTAGAGGCAACGAGGTCGTTGACCAGCTTCTGCACGTCGCGGACCGAACCTTCGCGCAGCATGTCGAAGGCGCCATAACGCTGGCGGTCGGCGGGAATCTCGTTTTCCGCGACCCACTTTCCGTTGACGTAGGCGTTGAAGTCGTCGCCCGGATCGACGGTCTTGTCGATCAGGTCGGTGCCGACACCCCAGGTGCCGAAATCCATGGTCGGGGCTTCTGCCTCCTCGGCGGCGGCAGGCACCGCCATCATCAGCGCAAGCGCGGATGCGCCGGCAGCGAGAATAGTCCTGGTCATGTGTATTGTCCTTTCCTCCCGGCCTCGCGTGCTCCCCCGCGCGCGTAGGGCCGTGTGCAGCCTTGCTAGCAGCAGGCGCGCGGCGCGGTCGCCTTTCGTCGTTCCCGCAAGGGGATTGGTCGATTTTCGCCCCTGAAAGGGCGGTTCGTCAGGCGCTTTCGAGCGTGAACTGCAGCGATGCGAGGCGGGCGTAGAGGCCGCCTGCGGATGCCAGCTGGTCGTGTGTGCCCTGCTCGACGATGCGCCCTTCTTCCATCACCACGATCCGGTCGGCGGCGCGCACGGTGGCGAGGCGGTGGGCGATGACCAGCGTGGTGCGGTCTTCCATCAACCGTTCGAGCGCGTCCTGCACCAGCCGCTCGCTCTCGGCATCGAGCGCGCTCGTAGCCTCGTCCAGCAGCAGGATCGGGGCATCGCGCAGCAGCGCACGGGCAATCGCGACACGCTGGCGCTGGCCCCCCGACAGCTGCGTACCGTTCTCGCCGAGATAGGTGTCGAGGCCTTGGGGGAGCTTTTCGAGGAATTCGGCGGCATTAGCGGCGCGCGCGGCGGTCCAGATGTCCTCTTCCGATGCATCCCAATTGCCGTAGCGCAGATTGTCGCGCGCACTGGCGGAAAACAGCACGCCCTCCTGCGGCACGAAAGCGATGCGGCGGCGGATTTCGGCCGGGTCGGCACTGGTCAGCGGAATGCCGTCGATGCGCACGCTGCCGGCCTGCGGATCGTAGAACCGTTCTGCCAGCTGGAAGATGGTCGACTTGCCGCCGCCCGAAGGGCCGACGATGGCGACCGTCTCGCCCGGCTCGATCTCGAGGCTGAAATCGGCGAGCGCCGGGGTTTCCAGCCGCGTCGGATAGCGGAAGGTCACGTTGCGGAACGACAGGCTGCCGCGCGGCGGCTCGGGCAGGGCTTCGGGGCGCGCGGGCGGGGCGATGGTCGGCTTTTCCTCCAGCAGCTCGGTCAGGCGGCTGGCCGCGCCCGAGGCGCGCAGGAGATCGCCGTAGACTTCCGTCAGGGCACCGAAGGCCCCGGCGACAAGGCCGGCCGTAAGCACGAAGGCGAAGATGGTGCCGTAGCTGATCGTGCCGGCGTTGGCGGCTTCCGCCCCGCGCCACACCAGCATGGTGATGCCGCCGAAAATGAACAGGATGATGCAGGCCGTCAGCACGGCGCGGATGAGGATGCGGCGCTTGGCGACCGAGAATGTCCGTTCGACCGCGGCGCCGAAACGTTCATGCTCGCGCGCTTCCTGGTTGAAGCCCTGGACGATTTTCATCGCCGACAGCACTTCGGTCACCATCGCGCCGATGTCGGCCACGCGGTCCTGGCTGGTGCGGCTGACCGTGCGGAGGCGGCGTCCGAAGACGGTGATGGGGATGGTGATCGCCGGGATGATCAGGAACAGGCCCAGCGTCAGGCTGGGGACCAGCGTGAAGAGGTAGATTGTGCCGCCCACCGCGACGAGGAAATTGCGCAGCGCGACGGAAATGGTGGTGCCCACGACCTGTTCGATCAGCGCGGTATCGCTGGTCATGCGGCTGGAAATTTCCTTGGGGCTGTTCTCTTCGTAGAAGCCAGGCGCGAGGCGCAGGAGATTGGCTTGCACCCGCATGCGCACGTCGGCGACCACGCGTTCGCCCAGCCAGCTGACAAAATAGAACCGTGCTGCCGTGCCCATGGCGAGCACGCCGACGATCAGCAGCAGGTACTGGAACCAGCGACCGATATCGCTGCCGTCACCGGCAAAGCCGCGGTCGACCACCAGCTTGAAGCCTGCCGGAATGGCCAGCGTGGCGGCCGCCGTCACGATCAGCGCCACCAGCGCCATCGCCACGTGGCCGGGATATTTGCGTGCTTCCTCGAACACCATGCGCAGCGGCCTGAGGCTGCGCGGTTCCGCGTCCTTGTCGCGGCGGAACAGCTTGCGGCGCTTCTTTTCGTTCGAACCCGTCTCGTCCATGCCGGTCAACTAGGCTTGCTGCGGCGCAAAATCCACAGGTGAGGCGCAATTCGGGCACTTTTGCACGTTTTGTGCATTGCACAACGACCGATCGCTCGGCAGACTGCCCTTTTTTCAAGGAGTGCCCGCAGCGAGAACACAACAGCGCGGGCAGCAGGGGACGCCGATGCTTTATCACGCCTATGAATTGCAGCGCAGCTGGCTGTCGAGCGCCAGCGCTTGGGCCTCGATCGGGGCCGAGATGCTGTCCAATCCCGCCATGCCCTTCGGCTACATGGGGATGGGGCCCGTCGCCGCGAGCGCGCTGGAAGTCTTCGCCCACGCCACTGCCACCTACGGCAAGCCGGCCTGGGGCATCGAAAGCGTGGAAGCGGGCGGCAAGCACTGGCCGGTGGTCGAGGCAACCGTGCTCAACAGGCCGTTCGGCGATCTGAAGCGCTTCCACCGCGAGAACCTGCCCGACGACGCCCCGCGACTCCTCATCGTCGCGCCGATGAGCGGGCACTACGCCACGCTGCTGCGCGGAACGGTCGAGCGGATGCTCGAAAACTACGTCGTCTACGTCACCGACTGGGCCGATGCGCGCAACGTGCCGCTGCACGAGGGGCAGTTCGACCTCGACGATTACATGGACTACGTCATCGAGTTCCTCGACCATATCGGTCCGGGAGCGCACGCGATGGCCGTGTGCCAGCCCTCGGTCCCCGTCTTCGCCGCGACGGCGATCATGAACCGCGACAAGCACCCTTGCACGCCGAAGACGCTGACCATGATGGGCGGCCCGATCGACACGCGCTGTTCGCCGACCAGCGTCAACGACCTTGCCATGGAACGCCCGATCGAGTGGTTCCGCCACAATGTCATCGCCACCGTGCCGATGCAGTATCGCGGCGCCGGGCGCGACGTGTACCCCGGTTTCATGCAGCTGGCCGGCTTCATGAGCATGAACCTCGGCAATCACATGATGAGCCACTACGAGATGTTCAAACACCTCACCGTAGGCGACGAGGCGAGCGCGCAGGCGACCAAGGATTTCTACGACGAATACCGCAGCGTCTGCGACATGACGGCGGAATTCTATCTCCAGACGGTCAAAGAGGTGTTCCAGGATCACGCGATCCCGAACGGCACTTTCATGCACCGCGGCAAGCTGATCGACCTCGGCGACATCACGCAGACCGCGCTGCTGGCGATCGAGGGTGAGCGCGACGACATTTCCGGCCTCGGCCAGACCAAGGCCGCGCTCGACCTGACGCCCAATCTCAAGGCTTCGAAGAAGCGCTACTACATGGCCGAAGGCGCCGGGCACTATGGCATCTTCAACGGCAGCAGGTGGCGCACGAAGATCGCCCCGGTGGTCGAGGATTTCATCGCCAAGCACGGCTGAACGGCCGGGGTCTTCGCGCCCCTTTGCACTTGGACTAAAGTCGATGCGACGAAGCGGCACCAAAGGTGCTAGGCTTCGCGCATGGCCAGCGAGCTGAGCGAGATCCGGTCCTTCCTGGGCGATGTGTCGCCCTTCGACAGGCTGGACGCGGACTGCATCGCCGCGATCGCGCGGCGGGTGACGGTGCGCTATTTCCGGGCCGGGGACACGATCCTCGAGGCGGGTTCGCACAACGACCAGCTGTTTATCGTTCGCTCCGGCTCGGTCGAATTGCGCCTCGCGGGCGAGGAACTGACCATGCGGCTGGGGAAGGGCGGCAGCTTCGCCTTCCCGTCGCTCCTGCGCGGCGGCGAGGTGCGCAACACGACTACGGCGCTGGAAGACACGCTGGTCTATTGCCTGCCGGGCGAGGAATTCCACCGGCTGCGCAGCGAATGCGATGCCGTGCGCGACTATTTCAACGAGAGCGAGACCGAACGCATCCGCAGCGCCGTGCGCGACTTGCGCCTGAAACGACCGAGCACGCTCCAGCACGCGACCATCGATCAGCTGCTGGTGCACAAGCAGCCAGTGTCCTGCGAGCCCGGCCTCAGCATTGCCGATGCCGCCACGCTGATGAGCGAGCGCGACGTGAGCACGCTGGCGATCTGCGAGGGCGGGCGGCTGGTGGGCATCTTTACCGACAAGGATTTGCGCAAGCGCGTGGTCGCCGCGCGGACCGATTTCGACAGGCCGATCCGCGAGGTCATGACCGCTGCGCCGCGCACCCTGCCGCGCCACGCCACTGCGGCAGAGGCGATGGCGCTGATGGCGGCTGGCGGCTTTCGCCACATCCCCGTGCTGGGTTCTGCAGGGGAACTGGTCGCTATCCTCAGTGCGACGGACATCCTCGCCTATCTCGGCGACAGCGCCATCGATACCGGCATGCTGGTAGCGAAGGCCGCCGGTCCGCAGGCGCTGGTCGCAGCGGCGCGCCAGATACCCGAAGGCTTTGCGCGAATGGATGCGGGCGGCTTCCATGCCGAACACACGATGCGGTTCACCTCGGCGCTGGGCGAGGCGGTCCACCGGCGTGCGGCCGAGCTGGCCGAAGCGGAACTGGGGCCGCCGCCGGTTCCCTATGCGCTGCTGGTCTTCGGCTCGCTTGCGCGGGGGGAGCAGCTGGTCGGTTCGGACCAGGACAACGGCATCGTCATGGACGACCGCGTGGACGAAAGCGGGCGCGAATATTTCGCAGCGCTGGGTGCGCGCATATCCGACCTGCTCGACGAATGCGGCTTCGTCTATTGCAAGGGCGGCATCATGGCGAAGAATGCCGAACAGCGCCTGACGCGCAGCGAATGGAGCGAGCGTTACGGCCGCTGGATCGCCAATCCGGACGAGGACCGCATCCTTCGCGCAACGATCTATTTCGACATGCGCGCAGTCCACGGCGATGCGGTGATGGCACAGGCCCTGCACGAAGACGTGGTCGACAAGGCACGCGGTTCGGGCCTGTTCCTCAGCTTCCTTGCCCGCGATGCGCAGCGCAGCAAGGTGCCGCTGGGCTTCTTCCGCAACCTCGTGCTGGAAAAGTCGGAGGACGGGCAGAAGGTCTTCGATGCCAAGGCGCAGGCCATCCTGCCGGTGATCGACATCGCCCGCACTTTCGCGCTGGCGGAGGGGCTGGCCGCGGTCGGCACGATCGAGCGGCTGGAGGTGCTGGCTGCCGCCGGACGCATGGCGCGCGGCGATGCCGAAAGCCTGAAGGACGCCTTCCTGCTGGTGAGCGAGTTGCGCATCGCACACCAGGCCGCGCAAGTCCGCGCGGGCACCGCGCCCGACAACGCGATTGCCCCTGCGGCCCTGTCCCCGCTCGAGCGGGATTACCTGAAGGATGCGTTCTCGGTCATCAGCGGCGGGCTGGATTCGCTGAAACGCAACCTGGCAGGCGGGATTGCGTGAGCGCATAGCCGACTGGCGCTTCCGGCGCCGTCTCGCAGCGCTCGGGAAGAGCGGGCAGGAGCTGCTCTGCGCCTATGCCGGTGCCCGATGGCCCGCCCCCGACCTGCCGCTGCGCGAAGCGGCGCTGCTGGCGCTCGATTTCGAGCTCGACGGACTCGCGCGCGATGCGCACGTCCTCCAGGCGGGATGGCTTGCCTTCGATACCGGCGGCATCGCGCTGGACGGGGCGATGTCGCTCGACATCCGCAGCGCGCGGCGTCTCGATGACGGCGCAGTCACCGTGCACGGCATCGGCGAGGAACGCGCACGCGAAGGCCAGCCGCTGCGGCAGGTCCTCGGACCGCTCGTTTCGGCGCTATCGGGCCGCGTGCTCGTCGCTCACGGCGCCGCGATCGAGGTAGAGGTCATCGAGCGCACGACGCGCGCCTGTTTCGGCGAGGCGCTGCCGGTGCGCGCCATCTGCACGCTGGAACTGGAGCGCAGGCTTCACCCCAATCTGGTGGGCAGCGATGCCTATCGCCTCGCCGCCGTACGGGCGCGCTACAACCTTCCCGCCTACGACCAGCACGATGCGCTGTCGGACGCGCTGGCGGCGGCGGAACTGCTGCTGGCCCAGGCGCGCAGGCTGCCTGCCGACGTGCGGCTGGGCTCGGTCCTGCGGGGCTGAGGCCCTATTAGACTTATGTCGCTCTCGCCGCGGGGGCCACGCTCCCATAGCCTTCCCGTGATGCTCCCGTTTCTGCGGGTGGCAGACACCACAAGACGACGCCAAAAGAATACGAGGGGGAGGCCATGTCAGACGATACCGATACCCACCAGACCAGCGAGGCAGAGGGCGCCTACTGGCGTGACAATGTCCGCCTGCTGATCACACTCATGGCGATCTGGTTCGCCTGTTCCTTCGGGGCGGGCATCCTGTTCCGCGAGTTCCTCGACCAGTTCATGATCGGCGGATACCCGCTCGGCTTCTGGTTCGCCCAGCAGGGCTCGATCTACATCTTCATCGCGCTGATCTTCTACTACGTCGTCAAGATGCGGAAGCTCGAGCGCAAGTACGATCTCGACGACTGAGGGAGGGGACGATGGACACGCAAACTCTGATCTACCTCTTCGTCGGCGCCAGCTTCGCACTCTACATCGGCATCGCCCTGTGGAGCAGGGCAGGTTCGACGAAGGAATTCTACGTCGCCGGCGGCGGGGTGAACCCGGTCGTCAACGGCATGGCCACGGCTGCCGACTGGATGAGCGCGGCCAGCTTCATCTCGATGGCGGGCCTGATCGCCTTCCTCGGTTATGACGGCTCGGTCTACCTGATGGGCTGGACCGGCGGCTACGTCATGCTGGCGCTCCTGCTGGCGCCTTACCTGCGCAAGTTCGGCCAGTTCACCGTGCCCGATTTCATCGGCACGCGGTACTATTCCAAGACCGCGCGCGTAGTCGCGGTGATCTGCCTGATCTTCATCAGCTTCACCTATATCGCCGGTCAGATGCGCGGCGTGGGGATCGTGTTCTCGCGCTTCCTCGACGTCGACATCACCATGGGCGTGATCATCGGCATGGGCATCGTCTTCGTCTACGCCGTGCTCGGCGGGATGAAGGGCATCACCTACACGCAGGTCGCGCAATATTGCGTGCTGATCTTCGCCTACATGGTGCCGGCCTTCTTCCTGAGCTTCATGATCACGGGCAACCCGATCCCGCAGTTCGGCCTGGGCAGTCAGGTCAACGACGGGTCGGGGCTGTACGTGCTGCAGAAACTCAACCTGGTGCTCACCGACCTGGGGTTCGGGGAATATACCGACGGGTCCAAGAGCATGATCGACGTGTTCTGCATCACGCTGGCCCTGATGGTCGGGACCGCGGGCCTGCCGCACGTGATCGTGCGCTTCTTCACCGTTCCCAAGGCATCCGATGCCCGCAAGTCGGCCGGCTGGGCGCTGATCTTCATTGCCCTGCTCTACACGACCGCACCGGCCGTGGGCGCCTTTGCCCGCCTCAACTTCATCGATACGGTGAACGAGACGAGCTATTCGGAAGCACCGCGCTGGTTCAAGAACTGGGAGCGCAACGATCTCATCGCCTTCCAGGACAAGAACGGCGACGGCGTGATGCAGTACCGTAGCGGCGCAGCCTTCGAGGGCGCACCCGCCTATGGCGAGGGTACCGGTCCTTCGGGCGAACGCGTGGTCACCAATGCGCCGGTTACAGACAGCCAGAACGAGGTCTATGTCGACAACGACATCATGGTCCTCGCCAACCCGGAAATCGGCAATCTGCCGGGCTGGGTGATCGCGCTGGTCGCCGCCGGCGGGCTTGCCGCGGCATTGTCGACCGCAGCCGGCCTGCTGCTGGTGATCTCCAGCTCGGTCAGCCACGATTTGCTCAAGTCGACCTTCAAGCCCGACATATCGGAGAAGGGCGAATTGCTGGCGGCGCGCCTTGCGGCAACGGCAGCGATCGTGGTGGCAGGCTATCTCGGCATCTACCCGCCGGGCTGGGTGGCACAGGTGGTGGCATTCGCCTTCGGCCTTGCCGCAGCCAGCCTGTTCCCCGCCATCTTCATGGGCATCTTCTCGAAGCGCATGAACAAGGAAGGGGCGATTGCGGGCATGGTGACGGGCCTGGCCTTCACCTTCGGCTACATCTTCTACTTCAAGCTGGCGAACCCGGCAGCGAACGTGGCGGACAACTGGCTCTTCGGCATCTCGCCCGAAGGGATCGGCGTGGTCGGAATGGTGCTGAACTTCGTCGTCGCCATCGCGGTGTCGAAGATGACCGCCAGCCCGCCGGTCGAAATCCGCAAGCTGGTGGATTCGATCCGCGTGCCCCGCGGCGCGGGCGATGCCCACGCACACTGACGCCCACAGGGACAGTCGCAGAGGAAGGGCGGTGCCGCGCGGCGCCGCCCTTTCTTGCATGATGCGGCAGTTTCGATAGGCTGCATGTGGGGGAAGGGAGAGGTCCATGCTGTTCGGCACGGCGATCGTTACGGCGACGCTATACCTGGCACTGCTGTTCTGGCTGGCATCGCGGCAGGACCGGCTGGCCGAGACCGGCCGCACGGTGTCCGCCCGCCGGCGCGACTGGATCTACGGCCTCAGCCTGGCGGTCTATTGCACCAGCTGGACCTTCTTCGGCGGGGTCGGTTCGGCCGCAAGTTCCGGCTGGCATTACCTGCCGATTTACCTCGGCCCGGTGCTGGTCTTCTCGCTCGGCTATCCGCTTGTGCGGCGCATCCTCGCGCAGGCCAAGGCCCAGCATTCCACCTCGATCGCCGACTTCCTGTCGGCACGCTACGGCAAGAGCGCACTGGTCGCCGCGCTGGTGACGATCTTCGCGACAGTCGGCTCGCTCCCCTACATGGCGCTGCAGCTGCAATCGGTCGGCACGTCGCTGCTGGCGCTCGATCCCGAGCTGGAGGCGAGCGTCTCGCCCGACGAGCTGGTCCTGCTGGTCGCAGGCAGCATGGCGCTGTTCGCGATCCTGTTCGGTTCGCGCAGGGCCGACCGCGCCGGCGACAATGCCGGGCTGGTCCTCACCATCGCGGTGGAATCGGCAGTGAAGCTGTTCGCGCTGCTGGCGCTGGCGGCATTCGCGATGGTGCTGCTTGCGGGGCAGCCTGGCGGTGCGGGAGCAGCGGTCTCGCCCTTCTCCGCGCAGCAGTTCGATGCGCGCTTTGCCGTACTCACCCTGATTGCGGCCTGTGCCGCGCTGTGCCTGCCGCGCCAGTTCCACATGACCTTCGTCGAAGCCCAGACCGACCGCGCCAGCGCGGCGATGCGCTGGGTCTTCCCGGCCTATCTGGCGGTCACCTCGCTGGTCATCGTGCCGATCGTGCTGGCAGGCTTGTCCGCGCTTCCGGCGAAGACGCCGGGCGACATGATCGTGATGGCCCTGCCGCTTTCCTCGGGCAGCGAGTTGCTGGCCCTGCTCGTCTTTATCGGCGGGTTCGCGGCATCGACCGGCATGATCGTGGTCGCCAGCGTGGCGCTTTCGACGATGATCACCAACGACCTCGTACTGCCAGTGGTGTTCCGGCGCGAATTGCGTGGCGGGGGCGATCGCACCCGGCTCGCGCTGCGCCTGCTGATGGTGCGCCGCCTCGTCATCGGCGGCCTGCTGTTCTTCGCCTATCTGTTCTATCTCGGCTTCGGCGCGGCGGCAGAACTGGCCGGTCTCGGCACGCTGGCCTTTGCCGCCATGGCGCAGTTCGCGCCCGGCCTCGTGCTCGGCATGATGACGCGCCACGGCAACAAGACCGGCATGACCAGCGGCCTGCTGGCCGGGTTCGCCTGCTGGGCGGTGCTGCTGATCCTGCCCGCGGCGACGAACCAGCCACCGGTCTTCGCCATCCATCCCGATACGCTGGTGTCGGGCGTGCTGCTGAGCCTCGGTTTCAATGTCGCGGCCTACTGGGCTGGCTCTGCCTTCGGGCGCGAGACGCTGGTCGATGCCGCGCAGGCGGCGGCTTTCGTCGGTACCGCACCGCCCGGCGCACGGCCCGGGTTCGTCACTGCCAAGCGCGTTGCCGACATCCGCCTCCTGCTGGCCCAGTTCATCGGCCAGCGGCGCGCGGCAGAGGCGCTGGGCGCAGGCTACCGCGACAGCGATCCGGCCGACGAGCAGGCGCTTGCCATGGCGGAACGGCTGATCGCGGGCGTGGTCGGCACATCGTCCGCGCGGATGCTCACCGCCAGCTGGGCGCAGGGCGATGCCGTCCCGCTCGAACAGGTCGTGGCCATGTTCGACGAGACCAGCCGCCGCCTGACCTTCAGCGGCGACCTGCTGCAACTGGCCATCGAGAACATCGACCAGGGCGTGGCGCTGGTGGACAGCGACATGAACCTCGTGGCGTGGAACAGCCGCTACCAGGAAATGTTCGCGCTGCCCGACGAGCTTGCCAGCGTGGGCACGCCGATCGCCGATCTCATCCGTTTCAACCTGCGCCAGGGCGGCGTGCCGCATGCCGAGATCGAGGAACAGGTCGCCCGCCGGCTCGAACACATGCGCGCCGGGCGTACCCACCGCATGGAGCGCGAGCAGCACGACGGGCGGATCATGCGCATCGTCGGCAACCCCGCGCCGGGCGGCGGCTACGTCACCAGCTACAGCGACGTGACCGCGGACCGGCGGGCGGAACAGGCGCTCGAACAGAAGGTCGCAGAACGCACGCAGCAGCTGAGCGAGGCGAACAACGCGCTCGAAGCGGCTACCCGGTCGAAGACGCGGTTCCTTGCCGCTGCCAGCCACGATCTGATCCAGCCGCTCAATGCGGCGCGCCTGTTTGCCTCCGCGCTGGGCGAGGAAGTGCGCGGGCGCGACCAGCTCGAACGGCTGGTGCGCGATCTCGACGGGTCGATTACCTCGGCCGACCGGCTGATCCGCACGCTGCTCGATATCTCCAAGCTCGATGGCGGCGGTATCGAACCGCGCCCCGAACCGGTCGCGCTCGACGAGATATTCGACGAGATGATGCGCGAGTTTTCGGTGCAGGCGGAAAGCAAGGGGCTGGCGCTGAAACGCGTGCCCACCAGCGTGTGGATCGACACCGACCGCGCCCTGCTCGGCAGCGTGGTGCGCAACCTCCTCAGCAATGCCATCCGCTATACCGACAAGGGCGGCGTGCTGCTCGGCGTGCGGCGTGCGGGAGGCGACGTGGACCTGTGCGTCTACGACACCGGCGCAGGTATCGCGGACGAGGATATCGAGCGGATGTTCGGCGAATTCCAGCGCGGCAGGACGCAGGACCGCGAAGGCCTCGGCCTCGGCCTTGCCATCGTCAGGCGCATCACCGCCCTGCTCGGAGTGGAGGTGCAGACGCGCTCAGTCGTCGGGCGCGGCAGCCGGTTCGCGGTGCGCCTGCCGGTGCTGCGCTGGGGCGCGCGGGTGCAGGCGGAGCGGAGGCGTGCGGCATCCTCGCTGGCGGGCGCGCGGATACTGGTGGTCGACAATGATCCCGCCGCGCTCAGCGCCACGGCGGCGTTGCTGGGCAAATGGGGCCTCGCCGTGACCTGTGCGCATGGCCTGTCGCAGGCGTTGGAGGTGGCCGGAACGCCGCCCGACGTCGCCATAATGGACTTCCGCCTCGACGAGGACGAGCGCGGCGACGGTGTCTACGAGGCGCTGTGCGCAGCCTGGGGCAAGCGGCCACCGGCCATCCTGCTGACCGCGGAGGCGGGCGAGGAAACCGAGCGGGCGGCAGCGCGCATGGGTGCCCAGCGACTGCTCAAGCCGTCGTCTCCCGCAGCCCTGCGCGCACTGATTTCGGATTGCGTGGCGCGGGGAACCGGCGGCGATCAGCCGGCCGCGGGGTCCGCCTCCGCCTGATCGACATCGAGCTTGCCCGCCAGCAGCACGGCCTGCGTGCGGTTGACCACGCCCAGCTTGCGGAAGATCGCAGTGATATGCGCCTTCACGGTCGCTTCGCTGATATCGAGTTCATAGGCGATCTGCTTGTTCAGCAGGCCTTCGCTCAGCTGGCCGAGGATGCGGCGCTGCGCGGGAGTGAGGCTGGCGATCTTCGCCAAATCTTTGTCCGGTCCGCTGCCGGTTTCGGGAAACCAGTTCTCGCCCTCGCGCACGCGGGCCAGCGCCTCGCGCATGGTCTCGAGGCTGGCGGACTTGGGAATGAAAGCGGCAGCGCCCAGCTGGCTGGCGGCGGCATAGACCCGCGTTTCCTCGCTCGCCGAAACGATCACGACCGGCAGTGCCGGGAAATCCTGGCGGAAGTCCATCAGCGCCGACAGCCCGTTCGAATCTTCCATATGGAGGTCGAGCAACAGGGCTTCGGCCCCCGTCTCCACCGCCTCGCGCGCACCCTTGGCCGACGAGGTCTCGACGATTTCGGCCTCGGGCCACACCCGGCCCACTGCGTGGCCCAGCGCCGTGCGGAAGAGCGGGTGGTCGTCGGCGATGATGATGCGCTGTGCCATGCCTGTCAGCGGTTCTGCCGTCCTTCGATCAAACGATCAACCAGGCTTGGATCGGCCAGCGTGGAGGTATCCCCGAGCGAGCCGTAATCGTTCTCCGCGATCTTCCTCAAGATGCGCCGCATGATCTTGCCGCTGCGCGTCTTGGGCAGGCCGTCGGTGAACTGGATGTGGTCGGGCGAGGCGATCGGGCCGATCTCCTTGCGCACATGGCCGCGCAGTTCTGCATAGAGGGCATCGGAACCTTCCTCGCCCGCGTTGAGCGTGACGTAGCAATAGATACCCTGGCCCTTGATGTCGTGCGGGTAGCCGACGACCGCCGCCTCGCTCACCTTGGCATGGCTGACCAAGGCGCTTTCGACCTCGGCCGTGCCCATGCGGTGGCCGGAGACGTTGATGACATCGTCCACGCGGCCTGTGATCCAGTAGTATCCGTCCTCGTCGCGCTTGCAGCCGTCGCCGGTGAAGTACTTGCCCTTGTAGGTGCTGAAATAGGTCTGCTCGAAGCGCTCGTGATCGCCGTAGACCGTGCGCGCCTGCCCCGGCCAGCTGTGCGTGATGCACAGATTGCCCTCGGTCGCGCCCTCCAGAACCGCGCCGTCATTGTCGACCAGCTGCGGACGGATCCCGAAGAAGGGCTTGCCTGCGCTGCCCGGCTTCATGTCGTGGGCATTGGGCAGCGTCGTGATCATCACGCCGCCGGTTTCCGTCTGCCACCAGGTGTCGACGATCGGGCAGCGCTTCTCGCCGACCACGTCGAAATACCAGCGCCAGGCTTCCGGATTGATCGGCTCGCCCACCGTGCCGAGCAGGCGGAGCGACGAACGATTTCGGCTGGTCACGAATGCATCGCCCTCGCGCATCAGCGCGCGGATCGCGGTGGGGGCGGTGTAGAGGAAGTTGACCTGGTGCTTGTCCACCACGTCCCAGAACCGGCCGTGGTCGGGGTAGTTGGGCACGCCCTCGAACACCACCTGCGTCGCCCCGTTCAGCAGGGGGCCGTAGGCTATGTAGCTGTGGCCCGTGATCCAGCCGATATCGGCGGTGCACCAGAACACCTCGCCCGGGCGATAGTCGAAGACATAGCTGAAGGTGGTCGCCGTCCACACGCCGTAGCCGCCGGTGGTGTGCACCACGCCCTTGGGCTTGCCGGTCGAACCGGAGGTGTAGAGGATGAACAGCGGGTCTTCCGCGCCCATCGGCTCGCACGGGCATTCCTCGTCGCTGGCGAGCTCGTGATACCAGTGGTCGCGCCCCTCAGTCATGGTGACCTCGGTGCCGGTGTGGCGCACGACCAGCATGCCGTCGATCGGCGTGTCGTGATCGGGTTCGGCCAGCGCGGCATCGACATTGGCCTTCAGCGGCACGCGCTTCGATCCGCGCAGGCCTTCATCGGCGGTGACGACGAAGCGGCTGGCACAGCCTTCGATTCGGCCGGCCAGCGCCTCGGGAGAGAAGCCTCCGAAGACCACCGAATGGATCGCGCCGAGGCGGGCGCAGGCCAGCATGGCGAGCACGCCTTCGACGATCATCGGCATGTAGATGGTCACGCGGTCGCCGCGCTTGACGCCTATCGCCTTGAGCGCATTCGCCATGCGCACGACCTCGCCGCGAAGCTCCGCATAGGTCAGGCTGCGGCCCGGGGTTGCCGGATCGTCCGGCTCGAAGATCAGCGCGGTGGCATCGCCGCGGCCCGCCTCGACATGGCGGTCGACGGCATTGTGGCACAGGTTGAGCGTGCCGTCGGCAAACCACTCGATACCGACCGGATCATACGACCAATCGCCGCCTTTGGTCGGGGGCGTGACCCATTCGAGGCGCTTGGCCTGTTCGAGCCAGAAGCCGTCCGGATCCTCTACCGAGCGGCGATAGAGCTGCTCGTACATTTCCGGCGTGCAGTTGGTTTCGCGGGCCGTATCGAGGCGCTGGACGGCATTGAGCATGGGTCGTCTCCCTTCACCTTCGTGATAGCAGCACAAGGCCCCCTCGCGCTTTCAGACGAAGGTCTTACGACCATCCGCTCATACCCTTCGCGGCGTCTTGCAGCCCATACTTGCCTGAAATGACAGCGAGGGAGGCTGCGATGGCGATGAGGGGAATGAGGACCGTACTGCGTGCAGGCCTGCTGGCGGGTACGTGCATGGCAGCTGCACCGGCAGCGGCGCAGGATGCGGATGTAGAGCAGCGGCTCGACCGGCTGGAAGCGCTGGTGATGCAACTGGTCGAACGGCTCGATGCGCAAAAGGGGCAGATGGAAAGCCAGCAGGCCGAAGCTGTCGCCGCCACGCAGCAGGCGCTGGCCGAAACGAAGGCGCTGCAGGCGCGCCAGGCCGAACTCGCCGCCCAGATCGACGAGCCCAAGAAGCAGGAAGACAAGGGCTTCCGTGTGGGCAACACGACCATTTCCTATGCCGGCTACGTCAAGTTCGACGCGATCTCGCAGCGCACCAGCGGCGGGCAGGTAGACAGCGGCAATATCGTGCGCGATTTCCTCATTCCCGGGGCGATCCCCGTGGGCGGGGACGGGTCCGGCTGGGACACCGATTACAACGCCCGCCAGTCGCGCCTGATCTTCAAGACCGCGACCGACGTCGGCGCGGAACACACGCTCAATTCGCAGATCGAGCTCGACTTCATGGTCACGCCGGGCGGGGACGAGCGGATTTCGAACAGCTACGAACCGCGCCTGCGGCAGGCCTTCATCACTTACGACAACTGGCTGTTCGGCCAGGCCTGGTCGACCTTCCAGAACGTGGGCGCGCTGCCGGACAGCCTCGACTTCATCGGCACGACGCCGGGCACGGTCTTCGTGCGCCAGCCGATGATCCGCTACACCAGCGGCGGCCTAATGCTCGCTGCCGAACAGCCCGAGACGACCGTGACCACGCCGGCGGGCGGGCGCGTGCTGGGCGGGGACGACACGCTTCCCGATTTCGTGGCGCGCTATAACTTCTCGGGCGACTGGGGCAGCGTGACCGCCGCCGGCATCCTGCGCAATTTGCGCATTTCCGACGACGACCTCGGCTCCGACGGCGACAGCGCGATCGGCTACGGCCTCAGCGTGTCGGGCAAGCTGGCTTTGGGCGAGCGGGACGATCTGCGCTTCATGGGCACGGTCGGCGACGGCCTGGGTCGCTACATCGGGCTCAACATCGTCAACGATGCCGCGCTCGACCTCGATGGCGACCTCGACCCGATCTTCACCTATTCGGGCTTTGCCGCCTACCGCCACCTGTGGTCGGACAAGCTGCGCTCCAGCGTGGCGGGGTCCTATTTCAAGGCCGACAACCCGGTCCTGCTGACCACCGGCGCGGTGACCGACGAGAGCTGGAACGTGTTCGCCAACATCATCTACTCGCCCGTGCGGCCGGTCGATATCGGGCTGGAGTACATGTACGCCAAAAGAACGCTCGAAAACGGCACCTCGGGCAATCTGCAGAAACTGCAGCTGTCGGCGAAATATTCCTTCTAGGAGGGCTCAGCCCAGCCGCGCCGCGTGCCAGGCGATGTGGTCGGCCATGAAGCTGGAGATGAAGTAGTAGGAGTGGTCGTAGCCCTCCTGCATCCTGATCTCCGGCGACATGCCGGCCTTGGCGCAGGCGAGCGAAAGCGCGCCCGTCTTCAGCTGTTCCTCGAGGAACTGGTCCGCCGTGCCCTGGTCCACCAGGATATGGTCGTGCCGCGCGCCGTCCTCGATCAGCGCGACCGCGTCATAGGCGCGCCATGCGTCGCGGTCGTCGCCCAGATAGCGTGACAGCGCCTTCTCGCCCCACGGCACACGGCTGGGCGAAACGATCGGGCTGAAGGCGCTGATGGAGCGGAACCGCGCCGGATCGCGCAAGCCGATGGTGAGCGCGCCGTGCCCGCCCATCGAGTGGCCGGTAATCGCCTGGCGCGACAGGTCGACAGGGAATTCGCTCGCGACCACCTGTGGCAGCTCGATCTCGAGATAGCTGCGCATCCGGTAATGGCGGCTCCAAGGGTCTTGCGTCGCATCGACATAGAAGCCTGCGCCCTTGCCGAAGTCGTATTCGTCCGGCGCATCGGGCACGTCCTCTCCACGCGGAGAGGTGTCCGGGGCCACGAAGACGATGCCGTGTTCGGCACACGCACGGCGATACTCGCCCTTTTCGGTCACGTTCGCGTGGGTGCAGGTCAGGCCGGAAAGATACCACAGCACCGGCAGCTTCACGCCGGGCAGGTGCGGCGGGACATAGACCGAGAAGGTCATTTCCGTCCCCGTAGCGTCGGAATGGTGCGAGAGGACGAACTGGTCGCCGTCGAAGGCCCGGTTCTGCGATAAATATTCGAGCGTCATGCGGACTCCTGCACCGGGATTTCGGCGACGCGCGGCGCATGGCCCCAATGTCCGATCAGCCGCAAGACGTCAGCGCCGGACAGCCCCAGCGTCGCGGTGTTGCGAAGCGGGTGGACGTTTATGCGGGATGCGGCAGCAAGACCGGCCTCGATCACGCAGGTCACGCTGCCCGGTTCTGCATTGATCATGGCGAGCGGGGTGACGGAGCCGGGCGCAATGCCGATCAACCGCTCCATGTCGTCCGCCTTGCCGAAGCTCACCCGCTTGCAGCCGATGGCACCGGGCAGGGCCTTCAGGTCGACGCGCGCCTCGGCCGGCACGGTGACCAGCCAGAAGACCCCCTTGGCGTCTTTAAGGAACAGGTTCTTGGTATGCGCGCCGGGTATCCCGGCATCGACATGGCGGCTCTGCTCGACGGTAAAGACCGCTTCGTGCTCGTGCTCGGCGAAGGGGATTGCGAGCGCCGCGAGGTCTGTACGCAGGCCTTCTTCGCCGCGCATCACAGCCAGCATACCCCGCACAGCTTGTGCCCGTCTGGATCGCGCAGGTAGGCAAGATACATCTCGCCAAAGGGGCTGGAGCGGGGCCCCGGCGGGTCCTCGACCGTCATGCCGCCATTGGCGCATCCGGCTTCGTGCCAGGCGTCCACCATTTGCGAGCTGGCGACCCTGAAGCCGATGGTATTGCCATTCGCCACCGTAGGCGGCTCGCCGTTGATCGGCTTGCCGACGACCAGCACGCCGCCGTCATGGCGATAGACCAGCCGGCCCTTGGGATCGTCCTGCGCCGCAGGGCCGCCGATTGCGGCGAAGGTCGCATCATAGAAACGGCGCGAGCGCTCGATGTCGCTCGCGCCGATGGTCAGGTGATTGAACACCGAAGCCCGCTCAACCCATGCGGTGCAACGCGCACAGCTTGTTGCCGTCGGGATCGCGCAGGTAGGCGAGATACATGGCATTGGGTGTGCCTTCGCCGCGAACGCCCGGCGGGTCTTCGATCGCGGTGCCGCCTGCTGCGACGCCGGCCGCGTGCCAGGCATCGGCCTGTTCGGGGGTCATGCCGATGCCGACGGTGCAGCCGTTACCGGCCGTGGCCGGTTCGCCGTCGATCGGCTTGGTGACGAGGAACGCGCCGCCATTGTGGAGGTAGATCAGGCGACCCTTTTCATCGACGATGCCTTCGCGGCCGCCGATGGCCTTGAAGGTCGCATCGTAGAACTTCTTCGACCGGTCGATGTCGTTCGAACCGACCATCATGTGACTGTACATGGGCTCTCTCCCTTAGGTTTCGATTCGCCACCTTAAGCGCGGTGGCAGGGCGTGCAAGCGCTCAGATGTCGACCGCGACCTTTGCCGTGGCATGATCGCCCGAATTGGGCGTGCCCTCGGTGTCCATGACGAAGAGCTTTGCTTCGCCATGCGGTGCGCGGGGACGGTGCTCGGTGCCGCGCGGCACGACGATCATCTCGCCGGGGCCGAGCGTTTCGGTCCTTTCGCGAAAGTCGATTTCCAGCGCGCCCTCGATCACCAGGAACAGCTCGTCCGTGTCGGGGTGGCTATGCCAGTGATACTCGCCCTCGACCTTGCACAGGCGCACCTCGTTGCCGTTGAAACGCGCCGCAATGCGGGGCGCCCACTGCTCGGTGAACTGCCCGAACTTGTCGTCGAGATTGACCTTGGCGGGCATCAATAGACCACGACCGCACGGATGCTTTCGCCGGCGTGCATCAGGTCGAAGCCCTTGTTGATTTCTTCCAGGCTCAGGCGGTGGGTGATCATCGGGTCGATGGCGATCTTGCCGTTCATGTACCAGTCGACGATCTTGGGCACGTCGGTGCGGCCCTTGGCCCCGCCGAACGCGGTGCCGCGCCAGTTGCGGCCCGTAACCAGCTGGAAGGGGCGCGTCTCGATCGTCTTGCCGGCTTCCGCCACGCCGATGATGATGCTGGTGCCCCAACCCTTGTGGCAGCATTCCAGCGCATCGCGCATGACCGCGGTGTTGCCGGTGCAGTCGAAGCTGTAATCCGCCCCGCCGTCGAGCATGTTGACCAGCGTTTCGACGACATTGCCGACGTCCTTGGGGTTGACGAAGTCGGTCATGCCGAACTTGCGGCCCCATTCTTCCTTCGAATTGTTTATGTCGACGCCCACGATGCGGTCGGCGCCGGCCAGTTTCGCGCCCTGGATGACGTTCAAACCGATCCCGCCGAGGCCGAAGACCACGACATTGTCGCCCGGCTTGACCTGCGCTGTGTTGACCACTGCGCCGACGCCGGTGGTGACCCCGCAGCCGATATAGCAGGTGGTGTCGAAGGGCGCGTCTTCGCGGATCTTCGCGACCGCGATTTCGGGCAGCACGGTGAAGTTCGAAAAGGTCGAACAGCCCATGTAGTGGTAGATCGGCTTGCCGTTGTAGGAAAAGCGCGTGGTCCCGTCGGGCATCAGGCCCTTGCCCTGCGTTTCGCGGATCGCGCTGCACAGGTTCGTCTTGCCCGACAGGCACATTTTGCACTGGCGGCATTCGGGCGTGTAGAGCGGGATCACATGGTCGCCCGCCTTCACAGAGGTAACGCCTGCGCCGACTTCGCGCACCACGCCGCAGCCTTCGTGGCCCAGCACGCTGGGGAAGATCCCCTCGCTGTCCAGCCCGTCGAGCGTATAGGCATCGGTGTGGCAGATGCCGGTCGCCATGATTTCCACCAGCACCTCGCCCGCCTTGGGGCCTTCGAGGTCAAGCTCGACGATTTCGAGCGGCTGCTTGGCTTCGAAGGCGACGGCGGCACGGGTTTTCATGGATCGAATCTCCTTTTCGCCCGCGTGGTTAGGAGCGGGGCGCACCCGCTGCAAGCCAAGTTGCTTGCGGTTCATCGGCAAGCGGGTAGGGCGGCAGGCATGAACAAGCTCGCCCTTATCGCCGCCCTCGGCCTTGCTACCCCGCTTGCCGCGCAGGATGCGTCCGCACCGCCGCAGCTCGATGCCGCGCAGCAGGCCTCGGTGCGCTGCGGGGCCGCTTTCGCCATCGTTGCGCGCGGACAGGCCGAAGGGGACGAGGCCATGGCCCGCTATCCTGACCTGAAAGAGCGCGGGCTGGAATTCTTCGTGCGCTCGACCGCGCGGCTGATGGACGAGACCGGCGCCGACCGCGAGGCAATGCGCGCTCTGGTGATGGCTGAAGGCGCGGCGCTGGGCAGCGATCCCGCCTCGCTTCACGCGGTCATGCCCGCCTGCCTGCTGATGCTCGACGCCTCGGGCCTTTAAGCGCGCGCGTTCAGCTTTGGCTCAGCGCGGCGCGCCTACCACGCCCGCGTCGCAGAACCACGGGGACATTCCATGCGCCTTATTCCGATCGCCATCCTTGCCGCTGTCATGCCGCTTCCCGCCCTTGCGCAGGATGCCGAGCTGCTGACGCCCGAAGAGGC
This sequence comes from Qipengyuania gaetbuli, assembly GCF_009827315.1. NCBI lineage: Bacteria > Pseudomonadati > Pseudomonadota > Alphaproteobacteria > Sphingomonadales > Erythrobacteraceae > Qipengyuania > Qipengyuania gaetbuli. The sequence continues at coordinate 1,504,733 of NZ_WTYF01000004.1, read as the reverse complement.
GGAAGGCACCTCGCTCGAGCAGATGTCGGACAAGCTTTCGGACCCCGTGCGCCAGCAGGAACTGGCAATGATGGCGCGCGCCATGGGCGAAGTGCTGCTCGACCTGCCGATCGCCCCGCTGACCGAGGCACTGGCCGATATCGCGGGCGAGGAAGCGCCGGCGATGGACAGGGGCACGACGATCCGCTCGCTCGCGCCCGGCTCCTCGCGCGTGCCGGCAGAGATCGAGAAGAACCTGCCCCGCGCCATGGAAGCCATGGGCGCGCTGGCCGGCGCGATGGAGGCGATGGCCCCCGAATTGCGTGCCATGGCCAAGCGCTTCGAACAGGCTCTGCCGCCCCAGCGCTGATCCACGGGTAAATTTCCGCCAAAATGCGCCTGCCAGGTGGACGGGCGCGCGCTGCTGTCGCATAGGCGGTGAAGCATGTGGCAGCTCCACCAATTCCCCCTGTGTCCCTTCAGCCGCAAGCTGCGTTTGCTGATGGGCGAAAAGTCGATCGCCTATGAACTCGTGCGGGAAAACCCGTGGGAGGCGCGCGATGCCTTGTGGCACCTCAATCCCGCCGGACGCACGCCGGTCCTCCATGACCCGGGTCGCCGCGTCGCATTGAGCGACAGCCAGGCGATCTGCGAATTCTTCGAGGAAACGGTCGATCGCAACCCGATGATCTCGGGCAATGCCCTCCAGCGCGCGGAAATCCGCCGGCTGGTGAGCCTGTTCGACGAGAACCTCTACGGCGACGTCACCGCGCCCGCGCTGCACGAGAAGATGAAGAAGCGCCTCGTCCTGCGCCAGTCGCCCGACGGGCGCGTGCTGCGCGAGATGGGCAAGCTGCTGCACGGCCACCTCGACTATATCGACTGGCTGGTCGACACGCGGCAATGGCTTGCAGGGCCGACGCTCAGCCTCGCCGACCTCGCCTGCGCGGCGCAATTGTCGGTGGTCGACTACCTCGGCGCGATCGACTGGAAGGGCCACGACCAGGCGCACGACTGGTACATGGTCATGAAGAGCCGCCCGAGTTTCCGCCCGCTTCTGAGCGAGAAGATGGAAGGCCTGCCCCCGCCGCGGGAGTATGCAGCGCTGGATTTGTGAGGCGGACAAGCATGGAGACCGACGCTCAACGGCGCCATCGATCGATCGGCACTTTCGGCAAGTTCTTCATTCCGGCGTGGATTGCTCTGGCCGCCATATTGACCATGGCCGCGGCAAGTGATTTCCTCTTCGGTTTCGGGTGGGGTTATACCGAAAAAGACGCGCTCGGTGGCTTGGGAATGGTAGCGTTTGGTTTTCTATTTTGGTTCGTTTGGAAGGTGTTCCACGGTTTCCTCGGCGAACTAACCGATATTTTCTTCGGCAGTCCTCGTGGCGACGAAGAGATCCCCGACGAGGCTCCCCCCAAAATTTAGCGCCCCACGAAACCATTCACCTCTGACAAACCGGGCAGAACCACGTGCTCCGCCCGCCCTGCACGATACGCCGGATGGTGCCGCCGTCCTCGCGGTGGCAGGGCTCGCCCTCGCGGCCGTAGACGCTGAAGCGGGTGGCGAAATAGCCCAGGTTGCCGTCGGGCTGGGCGAAATCGCGCAAGGTGCTGCCGCCATCGCGGATCGACTGTTCGAGCACCTCCCGGATGGCAGGGACGAGGCGGCGCAATTGCGGCATGGTCACCTTGCCGCCGGCCTTCCCCGGATGGATGCCGCTGCGCCACAGCGCCTCGCAAACGTAGATATTGCCGAGGCCTGCCACGATCCGCTGGTCCAATAGCAGCAGCTTAATCGCCTGTTTTCGCCCGCGCGTTTCCTCGCGCAGATGTTCGGCGGTCAGCGCATCGCCCAGCGGTTCCGGCCCGAGCGCGGCGAAGGGTTTCCACGTCACCAGTTCGCTATTGGTCATCAGGTCCACCGAGCCGAAGCGGCGCGGGTCGTTCAGCGCAAAGCGGTGACCCGCCGTCTCGAGAACTAGATGGTCGTGCTTGTCGTCCTCGCCGGGATCGATCCGCCAGCGCCCGCTCATGCCGAGGTGGAACACCATCGCATGGTCGCGGCTGGTATGGACGAGGCCGTATTTCGCCCGGCGCGACAGGTGCGTCACGCTCGCGCCGGTCAGCGCCTGCACCAGATCTGCGGGGAAGGGGCGGCGCATGTCGGGGCGGTTGACCACCACGCGGGTGATCGTCTCGCCCTCGAGGAACCGCGCAAGGCCGCGCACCGTTGTTTCGACTTCAGGTAACTCGGGCATGAAAACCCCTCTAACACCCTTTGCGCTCCGCTCAATTCCCCCTAAGGCACGCCCCCATGAACGACACCGTTTCCTTCGGCTACGAAGACATCGACGCCAGCGAGAAGACCGGCCGCGTGGGCGAGGTCTTTTCCAATGTCGCCGCCAAATACGACATCATGAACGACGCGATGAGCGCGGGCATGCACCGGTTGTGGAAGGACCGCTTCGTCAAGCGCGTGAAGCCGCAGCCGGGCGAAGCGATTCTCGACATGGCGGGCGGCACGGGCGACATCGCCTTCCGCATGGCCGCCAAGGGCGCCAGCGTCACCGTGTCCGACATCAACCAGGACATGCTCGACGTCGGCATCGAACGCGCGATGGAGCGCGGGATCGACGGCCTCGTCTGGAGCCGCCAGAACGCCGAGGAACTGACCTTCTCCAGCCGGATCTTCGATGCCTACACCATCGCCTTCGGCATCCGGAACGTCACCCACATCGACAAGGCGCTAAAAGAGGCGCACCGCGTGCTGAAATACGGCGGGCGCTTTTACTGCCTCGAATTCTCGACTGTCGAATGGCCCGGCTTCAAGGAAGCCTATGACCTCTATTCGCACAAGCTGGTGCCGCAGATCGGCAAGGCTATCGCGGGCGACGAGGACAGCTACCGCTACCTCATCGAATCGATCCGCCGCTTCCCCGACATGCCCGCTTTCGAAGGCATGATCCGTGACGCAGGCTTCGTGAATACGCGGGTCGAGCCGATCATGGGCGGCCTCGTCGCGATCCATTCGGGGTGGAAAGTCTAAGGGTGGCACGCCCCGCAACGCATATCTGGCGACTAGGTCGTTGGGCGCGCATTCTCGCGCGCCACGGTGCCCTTCGCGGTATCCAGAACGATCCGAACACCCCGCCTCCGGTGAAGCGCCTGATTGCCCTGTTCAGCATCGGCACGATCAAATCGCGCCAGCCGGATTACGCAGGCGCCTTCCGCGACATCGGCCCGGCTGCGATCAAGCTCGGCCAGACGCTGGCGACCCGTCCCGATCTCGTGGGCGAGGATGCCGCGCGCAATTTGTTGAAACTGCAGGATGACCTGCCGCCGGTCGGTTTCGACAAGATCAAGGCGAGCATCGAGGCAAGTTTCGAGCAGCCGCTCGAAAGCCTCTATTCCGAATTCGACCCCGTGCCCGTGGGTGCGGCGTCCATCGCGCAGGTCCACCGCGCGGTCACGACCGAAGGCCGGCAGGTCGCGGTCAAGGTGCTGCGCCCGGGCGTGCGCGAACAGTTCGCCAAGGACATCGACACCTACGAATGGGCCGCCGCCCATGTCGAGGCGATGGGCGGCGAGGCAGCCCGCCTGCGCCCGCGGCTCGTCATCGCCAATTTCAAGCGCTGGACCAATCGCGAACTCGACCTGCGGCGCGAAGCGGCCTCGGCTTCCGAACTGGCCGAGCACATGGTCGGCACGGAGGGCTACGAGATCCCCGGCATCGACTGGGATCGAACCAATGGCCGGGTGATGACGGTCGACTGGATCGATGGCATCAAGATCAGCAATGTCGAGGCGCTGAAGGCCGCCGGTCACGATACCGAAGAACTGGCCAGCCGCCTCGTCCTAGCCTTCCTGAAGCAGGCGATCGCGGCCGGTTTCTTCCATGCCGACATGCACCAGGGTAACCTGTTCGTGAAAGCGGACGGCACCATCGCGGCGATCGATTTCGGCATCATGGGCCGCATCGACCGGCAGGCGCGGATGTGGCTGGCGGAAATCCTCTACGGCCTGACCACGGGCAATTACAAACGCGTCGCCGAAATCCATTTCGAGGCGCAATACGTGCCGAGCTATCACAATGTCGACGAGTTCGCGACGGCGCTGAGGGCGGTGGGCGAACCCATGCGCGGCAAGCCGGTGAGCGAATTGTCGGTCGGCCAGATGCTCGACGGGCTGTTCGCCATCACGCGCGATTTCGACATGCAGACCCAGCCGCATTTGCTGCTGCTGCAAAAGACCATGGTGATGGTCGAAGGCATCGCCACCCAGCTCAACCCGCAGATCAACATGTGGGACACCAGCGCGCCTTACGTGCGCAGCTGGATCCGCGACGAATTGGGGCCGGAAGCGGCGATTGCCGACCGCATCAGGACCGACACGGAAACGCTGCTGCGCATTCCCGAACTCGTCCGCCGGATCGAGGAACGCTATCCGCCCAAGGGCGGGGCGCCCGAACCGCCCCCGCTGCCCGAAGTCGAACTGATGTGGGAACGGCGCGCGCGCCGCGAACGCGGTCGCGGGCTGCTCGGCTACCTCGTGGTGGCGGCAGGCGCCGGACTGGCCGGCTGGCTGGCCGCCGCGCAGGGCTGGATCGGCTAGGCCGGATTGCCCCGCCACTGCAGCATGGCGAAGGCCAGCACTGCAATGTGGAGCGCCTCGACCGTCATCGGCTGCCACCAGCCGTCATAGGTCCCGACCACGAACAGGTTCACCAGCCGCCCGGTAAAGGCGATGGCGAACAGCATCAGTGCGGGTAGCAGCACGTCGCCGCGCCGCTTCCACGCACCCCAGCCCATGAAGATGGCCGAGACGAGGAAGAAGGCGGTGAAATCGCCGCGCATGGCGGACAATCCCATCGCGCCTGTTGCCGTCAGGCCGAAGTCGACACCGGCCAGCGCCGGGTCGACGAGAAAGCTGACGCCCAGCACCAGGTCGAGCAATGCGCCCAGCGCGATCAGCGATGCGAGAATGAAATTCATCTGCGAAACCCCTCCGTTTCCTTTTTTTAAACCATAGGGTGCCATGGGTATTCGGGCAATCGCGCGCGTTTTGCGTGCTGGCAATGACGGACAGGGGGCGCTAGCAAGCGCAACGATGACGCAATGGGAATGCACCAGCCGATCAGCGCGGACGCCGCGCAGGACCATCGAGACGGAGATGCGCGCGTGAGCGGGCCCAGGATCCTGCTCGTCATCGGCGGCGGTATCGCGGCCTACAAGTCGTGCGAACTCGTGCGCCTGATCCGCAAGGCGGGCGGCGAAGTGACCTGCGTGCTGACCGAAGGCGGCCAGCAGTTCGTCACGCCGATGGCGCTCGCCGCGCTGTCGGGCAAGAAGGTCTATACCTCGCTCTTCGATCTCAAGGACGAGGTCGAGATGGGCCATATCCAGCTTTCGCGCGATGCCGACCTCGTGGTCGTGTGTCCCGCCACGGCGGACCTGCTCGCCAAGATGGCGGCGGGCATTGCGGACGACCTTGCTACCACGCTGATCCTCGCGACTGACAAGCCGGTGCTGACCGTGCCCGCGATGAACGTGAAGATGTGGGAGCATTCCGCCACCCAGCGCAATGCCGACTGGCTGCGCCAGGCAGGCGTGCGCGTGATGGACCCGGACGAAGGCCCGATGGCCTGCGGCGAATTCGGCCCCGGCCGCCTGCCCGAACCGGTCGCCATCCTGCAGAAGATCGCGGCCGAGCTCGAAATCGACATCGACCTGCCCGAACTGGCCGCGCCCGCGCCGCAGCTCGCCCCGCCCGCTTCCAAGAAGAAGAAAGCGGACGCCGAGCCCGAGATCGAGGCGCTCGAGCCCGAAGAAGAGGAAGAGCTGGAGAAGACCGGCGGCGGGCTTGGCGGCCTGCTGTCGATGATAATCCCGCGTTCCACCGCCAAGCGCACGCACGAGGAAATCGAGCAGGAATACGAAGAGCTCGAAGACCTTCCCGAGCCCGAAATGCTCGATGCCGAGGCGCTGGTCGAGAATACCGAGATCGATCCCGACCTTGCCGGGCCGCTGCTCGCCAAGAAGGGCGGGGCCGCAGCCGCACCGCCGATCGATCCCGAAGCACTCAATCACACGGTCGCGCGCAAGGACGCACGCGCCATGCCGCAGCCGGTCGCGGACGACGTGCAGACGCAGGAAGTCGATTTCGACGACTCCCCGCTTGCCGGCCAGCCCGAATTCGATCCCGATCCCGAACACCGCCCGCTTTACGGCAAGCACGTGCTGGTCACCGCAGGCCCGACGCGCGAGCCGATCGATCCGGTGCGCTACATCGCCAACCGTTCGAGCGGGAAGCAGGGCTTCGCGATTGCCGCCATGGCCGCTGCCGCAGGCGCGCGCGTCACGCTGATCGCGGGTCCCGTCCACCTGCCGACCCCTCCGGGTGTCGACCGCATCGATGTCGAGACGGCAGAAGACATGGCCGAGGAAGTGCGCAATGCGCTGCCCGCCGATGCCGCCTTCATGGTTGCCGCCGTGGCCGACTGGAAGAGCAAGCACGTCGCCAACGAGAAGATGAAGAAGCGCGGCTCCGCCCCGCCGGCGCTCATCCTTGCCGAAAACCCCGATATCCTCGCCGCCGTGGCTGCGGGCCGCAAGCGTCCGCACCTCCTCATCGGCTTTGCCGCCGAGACGGAAAACGTGGTCGAGAACGCCAAGACCAAGCGCAAGCGCAAAGGCGCGGACTGGATCATCGCCAACAACGTGTCGGGCGCCGTGGGCGAAAGCGTGATGGGCGGCGATCTGAACCAGGTCCACATCGTCACCAGCAAGGGCGTCGAAAGCCTGCCCGAAATGGCCAAGGACGACGTTGCCCGCGAACTGGTGCGCCGCGCCGCCGAGGCACTGGTCGAGACCGCGGAAGAGGACGAGCATGAGTGATCCGGTCGGCGTGAAGGTGAAGCGCCTGCCCCACGGGCACGGCCTCGACCTTCCGCATTACGCAACCGGCGGGGCAGCGGGCATGGACGTGCTCTCTGCCGAAGCGGTGACGCTCAAGCCCGGTCAGCGCCATGCGGTCGCGACCGGCCTTGCCATGGCGATCCCCGAAGGCTTCGAAATCCAGGTCCGCCCGCGCTCGGGCCTCGCGCTCAAGCACGGCATCACCGTGCCCAATACGCCGGGCACGATCGACAGCGACTATCGCGGCGAGCTGAAGGTCATCCTGATCAACCACGGGCCTGACAATTTCGCTATCGCGCGCGGCGACCGCATCGCGCAGCTGGTGCTCGCCCCGGTGGTCCAGGCCGCCTGGGACGAGGTCGAGGAACTCGACGATACCAGCCGCGGCGCCGGCGGTTTCGGCTCCACCGGCGGACACGCGAAACTCGCCTGACGGCTTATCCTGCCGTGCGCAGGTGCGCGCGGTGGAAGCACAGCGCCGCTGCGCCCCACAGCCCTGCGAAAATCACCAGGATGCCCCATTCGACCGCGTGGCCCGGCATCATCCATAGCGCGGCCACGCCCAGCAACGGCTGGCCCAGCGCAATCGCGCCCATGATCCAGCGCATCACCGAAGGGCGGAACCACACGGCAAGGCTGACGAGCGCGCCGGCGACCACCAGCAGCGTGAAGCCTGCATTCACCAGCTCGCCCTCGTGCCCGATGAAGCCCACCGCGGCATTGGCCCAGACAGTGAGGAAGCCCGCGAGCGAGGCAATCGCCATGCCGATCCCCTTGGCACCCGCCCCGCCGAACCGGACCGCCAGCTCGAAACCCGTGCCGAGCGCGGTGAGCAGGACGCCTGCGAACACGAAGTCCATTGGCGTCCACTGGACCTCTGCGGTGAATTGCATAGCGATGGCGGGCAGGGCGAGCAGCGCCAGCAGCGCGCCCCATCCGGCAATGCGCCAGCCGTTCAGCCAGCCGCGGCTCTTAATCGTTTCTTGGGTCATGGTCGTTGGTCCTTGTGTAGCAATGACTGCGGCCTGCCCGAAACGGTGATGAGCGGCATGAGCAATTCGTGAGCAATCACTGAAACCCTTCATCATGCCTGCCCCATCGCCTAAGCGTCTGGCGATGGGAGACAAACGTGACATCCTGCGGTTCGACGCTTTCACGCTCGACCTGGCGAACCGCCGGCTGGCGCGCGCGGGCGAGCCGGTGGAACTGGGCAGCCGCTATTTCGACGCGCTGGTCCTGCTGGTCGAGGCGCGCGGCGCGCTCGTCACCAAGGACCGCTTCATGGACGAGGTCTGGCAGGGCATCCCCGTGACCGACGAGGCGCTGACCCAGTGCGTACGCACGCTGCGCCGCGCGCTAGAGGACGAGGCTTCGGCCCCGCGCTTCATCCAGACTGTGCCCAAGCACGGCTACCGCTTCCTGTGCGAGGTCGATGAAGGCGCACCGTCGCATCGGCGACCCGCGCCGACCGCGGCACGCAGCGATGCCGGCCGCCTCGCCGGGGCGACGACGCTGGGCGGCGGGGCAGCGGGCATGATCGGCGGCCTTGTCTACGGTATCGCGGCGAGCGGGAGCGGACAGGCGGCGCTGCTCCTCGCACTTCTGGCAGCGTGCCTCGGCGTGCTGGGCGGGGCGGGCATCGGGCTGGGCATGGCAGCCGCGCGTATGCTGCGGCCTGAAAAATCGCTCTGGCTGGTCGCGGGGGCGGGGCTGGGCGGCCTCGTCGTCGGCGGTTTCGGCAAGGTGCTAAGCCTCGACGGGGTGGCCTTGCTGACGGGCCAGTCGCTGGGGCAGGTCACAGGTCTGTTCGAAGGATTGGTGCTGGGGCTGGCCACCGGTACGGGCGCGGCACTCGTGCGGTCACGGGCCAGCGTTGTCGCCAGATCGGCAGGCACGCTCGCCGCCGGCCTTGCGGCAGGTGCGCTCATCGCGATTGCCGGTGGGCGCCTGTTTGCCGGAAGCCTTTACGAACTGCAGGGCCGCTTTCCCGATTCGCGCCTACTGCTCGACGGTCTGGGTTCGCCCGCGCTCGGCACGGGGACCATCCTCTTCGAAGCCGTCTTGTTCACCGCCTCTATCGCCGCTGCCCACCGGATCGCGGCGCGCGGCTGAAGGGGATACGAAAAGGGCGGCCCGATCCATGGCCGCCCTTCGTGTGCCTCCCGTCGGGGAGGCGATACCGGTCCGCTCAAATGGAGCGGCGGACTGTTACTTTTCCGGCTTGATCGAGATGCGCACCGTTTCGCCCGAATTGCCGGGGAAGTCGGTGAACATGGCCTCGACCAGGTTCGGCACCAGGTACTGCAGGCGGTTCGAGGTCGACAGGGCCTGCGCCTTGCCTTCGAACAGCCGCTCGCCCGTCGCGGCGCGGTCGATCTTCATGTCGATGCCGCTGGTATAGACGGTGTAGCTGGTCACCTCGGGGCTGCCGAACCACGGGTCGTAGAAGCCGAAGCCCCAGCGGCTGCCGAGATAGCGCGGCCGGTAGAAGCCCGCGCGGGTGCGATAGTAGCGCGAGCCGTAGTAGCCGCGATAGCCGTACCACGGGTCGTAGAACGGGTCGGCAAAGCCGGTGGTGCGCACGCGTTCGCGGCCCTTATCGACGCCGTAGTCGAACCGGACCAGCAGGGTGGCGGCATCGGCCGATGCGGCCTGCGCATAGCCGAGACGCTCCATCTGCGCTTCGACCTGGTCGGCGTACATGGAAAATTCGAGACCGCCGGCCAGTGCCGGATCGTCCGCCACCACGAAGAAGCTCTCGCCCGTGGGGGCGGGAAGCTGCGTTTCGAAGCGGGTCACGTCGGCCTTGAACGGCGTGGCGCAGGCGGCAAGGCTTGCGAGGATTACGGGTACGGAGGCCAGCTTGAGCGTGCGCCCCAAACCCTGCTTGCGGGTAGTCATGGCTCGGTCCTTTCGCGTCTTGGCGATGAGCTTACACGATTTGGTTTTCATGGTGCAGCCTGCCCTTTCCCCAAGACAATCTGCCAGCGAATGTCATGACTTGTACAGCTTTGGCCATGAACCGGCATTGAATAGGCGGATTCACAAATGATGTGCCTGTCCGCAAGGCTTGTCGGCGCGGTGCGACAAGGGCTAAGGGACGCGGCGATTCAACCCATTCCCAAGCAAGGCAGATCGTCAGCCATGGCCGGCCATTCCAAATTCAAGAACATCATGCATCGCAAGGGTGCGCAGGACAAGAAGCGCTCCAACCTGTTTTCGAAGCTCAGCCGCGAAATCACCGTGGCCGCGAAGATGGGCATGCCCGACCCGGACATGAACCCGCGCCTGCGCCTGGCAGTGAACGCCGCCAAGGCCCAGTCGATGCCCAAGGACAATATCCAGCGCGCGATCGACAAGGCATCGGCCAATGACGGCGAGAACTACGAGGAAGTGCGCTACGAAGGCTACGGCCCGGCAGGCGTCGCCCTGATCGTCGAAGCGCTGACCGACAACCGCAACCGCACCGCCACTGCCGTGCGCACCGCTTTCAGCAAGAACGGCGGCAACCTCGGTACCGAAGGCAGCGTGCAGCACGGGTTCGAACGCCTCGGCCTGATCGAGTACCCGGCGAGCGCGGGCGACGAGGAAAAGGTCCTCGAAGCCGCCATCGAAGCCGGTGCGCAGGACGTGGAAAGCAGCGAGGACGGCCACACCATCTGGACCGCCGCCGACGATCTCCACCAGGTCGCAACGGACCTCGAAAAGGCGCTGGGCGAGGCGGAAAACGTCAAGCTCGCGTGGAAGCCCAACATCACTGTCGACATGGACGAAGGCAGCGCCGGCACCCTCCTGAAGCTGGTCGATGCGCTCGACGACGATGACGATGTGCAGACCGTCTGGGGCAATTACGAGATCTCGGACGAGATCATGGAGAAGCTCGGCTGAGCTGGAGCTTCATCGCCAAGGCCGTGCTGGCCGGCGTGATGATCGCGGCGATCGCCGAGGTCGGGCGCCGCCTGCCGGCAACGGCAGCGATCATCGCCTCGCTCCCGCTGGTCTCGGTGCTGGGCATGATCTTCCTATGGTTCGAGCGACCCGACGCGGAGAACATGGCAGTGCATGCGCAGGCGACCTTCTGGTACGTCCTGCCCAGCCTGCCGATGTTCCTCGCGATCCCGCTGATGCTGCGGCAGGGCGACAATTTCTGGGTCGCGCTGGCAGCCGGCTGCATCCTTACCGTCGTGCTCTATTTCGCGATGATCCAGCTGGGGCGGCGCCTCGGCCTCAAGCTGTGACGGCCCGCGCGTGCTGATCCTCGGCCTCGACCCTTCGCTTTCCTGCACCGGCTGGGGCGTGATCCGGGCCGAGGGCAGCCGCATTTCGCACATCGCCAACGGGCAGGTGCCGACCGATGCGAAGGCGCCTATGGCCCAGCGGCTTGCCGCGCTGCAGGCGGCGCTGGCAGGCGTGATCGCGGACTACCGGCCCGACCGCGCGGCGGCGGAAGAAGTGTTCCTCAACAAGAACCCGCAATCGACGCTCAAGCTGGCGCAGGCCCGCGGCTGCGTTCTGGCGGCCTGCGGGGCGGCAGGTCTGGCGGTAAACGAACATGCCGCGCGGCTGGTCAAGAAGGCGGTCGTGGGCACCGGCGGGGCCGAAAAGGCGCAGGTTCAGGCCATGCTAAAGGTGCTGCTGCCCGGCGCGCAGATCACCGGGGCCGATGCAGCCGATGCGCTCGCCGTGGCTATAGCGGACGCGCATCTTTCCTACACGCCGACCTCGCGTTAGGCAGGCGCCGCAATCGCCCCTGAACGGCCCGGAATGGCCGGAAACGGGCGGTTTTCCGGGTCCAAGGGATTTTCGTCCTGGACCGTGTTCCAAGTGTTCCACCCTGTAGGAAGGGGCTTATGACCATCCAGCTCTACGGCATTCCCAATTGCGACACCGTCAAGAAGGCCCGCAAGTGGCTGGAGGAGGCGGGCATCGACTACGTCTTCCACGACTACAAGAAAGAAGGGGCCGATCCTGCCCGTCTTGCGCAGTGGGTCGATGCGGCGGGGTGGGAAGTGCTGCTCAACCGGCGCGGCACGACTTTCCGCAAGCTACCCGACGAGCAGAAAGACGGCATCGACCGGGACCGCGCGATCGCGCTGATGGTGGAGCATCCCAGCATGATCAAGCGACCCGTCGTGGAACACGATGGCGGGCTGCTGGTTGGCTTCTCGCAAGGCGATTGGGCAGCGGCGCTTCAGTAACCGCTCTCGTTGCCCCAGTCGCCATTGTCACCCTGCGTCACGGCGCGCGCATTGTCGTTGGCGGCGCTGGTGATCTGCCGTTTGACGGCGCCCAGATTGCTGCCGGACCCGTAAAGCAGGCCCAGGGCGATCGCGGCGCACAGGAGAAGCTTCTTGAGCATGACCGGGTTAGCATACGCAGGTATCCTCAATAGCCGGTTAACACCCGTGGTTTGCGGGCCTTCATCATGAAGAGCGACGAGGACTGGATACGCGCCGCGCGCGATCATGCGGTGGCGGAAAAGGGCACCGATCCCGCCGATACGCCGATTGCCGCCATCCTGGTGCTTGATGGCAAGGAGGTTGCCCGCGGGGTCAACCGGACCGCCGAATGCTGGGATGCCACGGCCCATGCCGAAGTGGTAACGCTGCGCGCGGCCGGCAAGGCGCATGGCGACATGCGGATCGAGGGTGCGACGCTCTATTCCACGCTCCAGCCCTGCGGCATGTGCACCTTCGCCAGCATCTGGGCGGGGGTGAGCCGCATCGTCTACGGCGCGGGCCGCGGAGAGGTGCACGAAATGTACTTCGAGGACCGCCATCTCTCGACGCTCGACTTCGTGGCCGATGCCTACAAGGACGATCTCGAACTGGTCGGCGGCGTGCTGGCCGGGGAATGCGCCGAACTCTACTACCGCCCCTGGGATGAGGTGCCCGAGGAAGGCCAGGCCAACGACTAGGCCGCGCGCGCGGTCACGATGTAATTGAGCGAGAGGTCGGCCGACAGGTGCAGGCCCTTCATCGGCGAAAAGGCGATGCCGCGCGGTTCGCCCATGACGAGGCCGACGCTCTCCAGCAGGTCGGCGAGTTCCTCTGGCGTGACGAAATCGTCCCAGTGATGGGTGCCCTTGGGGATGAGCCCGACACCTTCCGCCGCCCCGATCATGAGGAGGCGCGATTGCGGGGTGCGGTTGGGGGTGGACAGCACCATCAGTCCGCCGGGGGCGAGCCGGGCGGCAAGCTGGGCGAGGAAGGCGCGCTTGTCCGCGACGTGTTCCACCACCTCCATCGAGGTGACGAGATCGAAGGCCCCCAGGTCCTGCTGGCCGATCTCGCCGGCTATGTAGCGGATGTCGAGGCCCACGCCTTCGGCATGGATTGCAGCGGCGGCCACGTTCTCGGGCGCGGCATCGACGCCGGTTACTGCCGCTCCCATGCGCGCCAGCGGCTCGCACAGGAGGCCCGCGCCGCAGCCGACGTCGAGCGCGCTCTTGCCGGCAAGCGGGCGGGTGTTGCGCACGTCGCCTGCCCAGTGGATGTCGATCGCCTCGCGCAGGAAGCCGAGGCGCACGGGATTGAGCTTGTGGAGCATGGCGGAAGACCCCTTCGGGTCCCACCAGTCCTTCGCCAGCTTGCCGAAATGGGCGGCCTCTTCGGGCCGGATCGTTTGGCCGCCTGAAGTATTGCTTGGCGTGACGGTTGTTGCATCGCTCATGAGGGGTGGCTAGCAGCCTGTTCTCGAGCATTCCAGCACGGAGACTATCGGCTTGGCCCGTATCGTGATGAAATTCGGCGGCACCTCCATGGCGGGGACCGAACGCATCCGGCGCGTGGCCAATCTCGTGCGCAAGCAGGCGGCGGGCGGCAACCAGGTCGCGGTGGTCGTCAGCGCGATGGCGGGCGAGACCGACCGGCTAGTGAACTTCTGCCGCGAGGCGAACGCGCTCTACGACCCGGCCGAATACGACGTGGTCGTCGCCAGCGGCGAACAGGTGACGAGCGGCCTGCTCGCGCTCACGCTTCAGTCGCTCGGCTGCAAGGCGCGCAGCTGGCTAGGCTGGCAACTGCCGATCCGCACCATTGAGGCGCATGCCAAGGCGCGCATCGAGGGTATCGACGCGGACGAGGTCATTGCCTCGATGGAGCGCGGCGAGATTGCCGTCATTCCCGGCTTCCAGGGCCTTGCCGAAACCGGCCGGGTGACCACGCTGGGTCGCGGCGGATCGGACACCTCGGCGGTGGCCGTGGCAGCGGCGGTGAAGGCGGATCGCTGCGACATCTATACCGACGTCGACGGCGTCTACACCACCGACCCCCGTATCGTCGCCAAGGCGAGGAAGCTGAAGGCGGTGACCTACGAAGAAATGCTCGAACTGGCGAGCGTGGGGGCCAAGGTGCTCCAGACGCGCTCCGTCGGCCTCGCGATGAAGGAAGGCGTGCGCGTGCAGGTCCTTTCCAGCTTCGTGGGCGACGACGCCATCCCTGCAGACGAGCTTCCGGGCACGATGATCGTGTCGGAAGAGGAAATGAACGAACTGGTGGAGAAGGGCGAAATGGAACGCCAGCACGTGACCGGCATCGCACACGACAAGAACGAGGCCAAGGTGATCCTCACCCGCGTGCCCGACAAGCCTGGCGCGGTTGCCCATATCTTCGACCCGCTGGCCAAGGCCGGCATCAACGTCGACATGATCATCCAGAACGTGGGCCGCGACAAGGGCGAGACCGACGTGACCTTCACCGTGCCCCAGGCGGACCTTGCCCGCGCGCAGGCGCTGCTCGAGGACAAGCGTGACGAGATCGGCTACAACCGCCTCATCACCGACAGCAAGATCGCCAAGATCAGTGTCGTCGGCGTCGGCATGAAGAGCCACGCGGGCGTCGCCGCGACCATGTTCCAGGCGCTGGCCGACCGCGGGATCAACATCCAGGCCATCACCACCTCGGAAATCAAGGTCAGCGTGATGATCGACGAGGACGAGACCGAACTCGCCGTGCGCGTGCTCCACACCGCCTATGGCCTCGACGCGGCGGACGAAGCCGCCTGATCGAAACGATGATCCGGCAGGCGCGCAGCCTCTGGTTCTCGTTCAAGGAACGCCTGTTTCTTCGTCGCCACGCGACGCGGGCGCAGCGTTTTTCGGCCATCTACGAGGAACGTATCTGGCAGAACCCCGAAACCGCGTCGGGCTTCGGCAGCACCTTGTCGGCGACCGGCGAGCTGAGGCGCGGACTGGTTGCCCTGATCGAGCAAGAAGGGGTCCTCTCGATCCTCGATGCACCTTGCGGGGACTACAACTGGCAGCCGGCGCTGGGCTTTGCGGGCCACTATACCGGCGTTGATATCGTGCCGGATCTGATCGCCGAGAACCGCCGGCGCTACGGTAATGACCGGACCGGCTTCGAGGTGGTCGACCTTGTCGAAGATGAACTGCCGCGCGCCGAACTCGTGCTGTGCCGCGAATGCCTCAACCATCTCCCGCTCGAAGATGCTGCCAAGGCGCTGGAACATCTGGAACAGGCTGCGCAGCGTTTCCTGCTGGTGACGCATTATCCCGGTTGTACCGCCAATCAGGAGCAGCCGGCATCCTTCCGCTACCGGCCGCTCAACATGACGCTGCCGCCATTTTCGCTGCGCCTACCCGACGCCGTCATCGACGAAAGCGCATTCGAGGCTGGAAAGCAGGTCGCAATCTGGCGCATGGAGGGCCGCGCACTTCGCGCATCGAAACAGGAGACCCCGAATGGCACATACGGCTAGGATTCTGCTTCTCGGTTCGGGCGAGCTGGGGCGCGAGTTCGTTATCTCTGCCAAGCGGCTCGGCGCCTATGTCATCGCCTGCGATGCCTATGACGATGCGCCGGCCATGCAGCTTGCCGATGCGCGCGAAGTCTTCTCCATGCTCGATGGCGAGCGGCTGCGCGAAGTGGCCGAGAAGCACCGGCCCGACTACATCGTGCCCGAGATCGAGGCGATCCGCACCGAGGCGCTGGCCGAACTGGAAAGCGAAGGCTTTACCGTCGTCCCTTCGGCGCGTGCAGCCCAGCTGACCATGAACCGCGATGCCATCCGCGACCTTGCGGCAAACGAACTCGGCCTCGTGACGTCGAAATACCGCTACGCCAAGAACCTCGACGAAGTGCGCGCAGCCGCCGCGCACACGGGTTTCCCCTGCGTGATCAAGCCGGTCATGTCCTCTTCGGGCAAGGGCCAGAGCACGGTTCGCGACGAGGACGAGCTGGAAGGGGCATGGGACTATGCCTGCGCCAATATGCGCGGCGACCGCCAGCGCGTGATCGTCGAGCAATTCATCGATTTCGATTACGAGATTACCCTGCTGACCGTCCGGCACGCAGGCGGCGTCACCTTCTGTCCGCCCATCGGCCACCGGCAGGAACGCGGCGACTACCAGGAAAGCTGGCAGCCGACCCCGATGTCGGACAGCGCCATCGCCAAGGCGCAGGACATGGCGCGCAAGGTCGTCGACGATCTGGGCGGTTTCGGCCTGTTCGGAGTGGAGTTCTTCGTCCGGGGCGAGGAGGTCATCTTCTCCGAACTGTCGCCGCGGCCGCATGACACGGGGATGGTCACGCTCGTCAGCCAGAACCTCACCGAATTCGACCTTCATGCCCGCGCAGTACTCGGCCTGCCGATCCCCGACCGGATGCTCGCGCGCCCTTCGGCCTCTGCCGTCATCCTCGCCGATCGCGATAGCGACCAGCTCGGCTACGAAGGCCTTGCCGATGCCATGGCGCAGGGTGCCGACATCCGCATTTTCGCCAAGCCGACCAGCCGGCCCTACCGCCGCATGGGCGTTGCACTGGCGACGGGCAGCGACACGGACGAGGCGCGCAGCAAGGCGCGCGACGCCGCCCACCGGGTGCACATCACCTACGGCTGAGCGACGCCGCGGGAGTTTGCCAGCTTTCTTCGCCCACATTCCCGCAAAGTCGCACGCTTGCCGCGATGCGCCTCGCCCACTAAGCGCTTAGCCCATGACGACCTATCCCAAGACAGCGCGCCTGATGCAGCGCGGCGCTGAATTCCTCGGCAGCGAAACTGCCATCCTGTGCGGTGCGATGAGCTGGGTATCCGAACGCAACCTCGTGTCGGCCATCTCCAATGCCGGCGGTTTCGGCGTGATCGCCTGCGGCGCGATGACGCCCGAACTGCTCGAGACCGAGATTGCCGAAACGCAGAAGCTGACCGACAAGCCTTTCGGCGTGAACCTCATCACCATGCACCCGCAGCTGTTCGAGCTGATCGACGTGTGCGACCGCGCGGGCGTCAGCCACGTGGTGCTGGCAGGCGGTATCCCGCCCAAGGGCAGCGTCGAGGCGATCAAGGGCGGGGCCAACCCAGCCAAGGTCATCTGCTTTGCGCCGACGCTGGCGCTGGCCAAGAAGCTGCTGCGTTCGGGCGCGGATGCGCTCGTCATCGAAGGGATGGAAGCGGGCGGCCACATCGGTCCGGTCTCGACCAGCGTGCTGGCGCAGGAAATGCTGCCCGAACTGGCCGAGGAACACCTCATCTTCGTCGCGGGCGGCATCGGCCGCGGCCAGGCGATTGCCGGCTACCTCGAGATGGGCGCAGCCGGCGTGCAGCTGGGCACGCGCTTTGCCGCGGCGAAGGAAAGCATCGCGCACGAGAACTTCAAGAAGGCCTTCTTCCGTGCCAGCGCCCGCGATGCCGTGGCCAGCGTCCAGGTCGATCCGCGCCTTCCGGTGATCCCGGTGCGCGCGCTGAAGAACAAGGGCACGGAGGAATTCACCGCCAAGCAGATCGAAGTCGCCGGACGGCTCGACCGCGAAGAGGTGGCGATGGACGAGGCACAGCTGCAGATCGAGCATTACTGGGCCGGCGCCCTGCGGCGCGCGGTCATCGATGGCGATGTGGAGAACGGCAGCTTGATGGCCGGTCAGTCGGTCGGCATGCTCAAGGAAGAAGAGCCGGTGGCGGACATCATCGCCAAGCTCATGGCGCAGAGCGAGGAAGCGCTCAGCCGCCGCTGACCTGTAAGGGAAAAGCCGTCAGGCGAGCTCGTCCAGCTTGCGCGTCGCGTCGTGCTGGGTGAGCTTGATCCGGCGCGCGCGCCGGTCATGCGGATCGAGTTCTGAGGTGACGATACCCTTGGCCTTCAGCCGTTCCAACGCGAGGTAGAACCCGCGGTAGGAAGAGCCGGACGCCAGAAGTAATTCCTTAATCCTCGATTCACCGTTCGAAATAAGGTGGATGATGATCCGCCCTTCCACGGTGAATACCTGTATGCCCGCCTGCCCGAAGGCGGCGGCGAATTGCGATAAAATCTTCTTCACTTGCCCCGCCCAAAACAATAACCGCGCGAATTAATGCGCAGTGTAAATCATATCCCCAGTTCACTTTTGGTCGACGACTTGAAGGCGTAGAGACCAATAGCGCTTACCGGTTATTTTATGAATAATCCGGTATCAAGTGCATCTTGTATATCTAATATAGGACCTCAAAACAAATATCAATAGTAAATCAAATCGCGTAGCCCCTCTCCAACTGGGCCCTAGGGTCGCCTAGTTTTTAACAAATGACATATTACATTTTGAGGGGTTTTACTTATGCGTACTATGAATAATGCAGGCCGCGCCATCTGCGCAGGCCTGATGACCAGCGTCGCAGGGGGCGCGCTGATCGTCGCAGTCCCGGCTTCGGCCCAGTCTGCTGAGACCTGCACGCGTTTCTCTGATGGCACGGTCGTCTGCACCGAGCCGACGGGTGATGTGGACTACATGTTTGCCAATCCGAATTACGCAGGCATCAACGATGGCGCATACGACAACCTCGACAGCAAGATCGAACAGACCGCTCCGAGCGAAGCCGAAGTCGAAGCTGCCCAGGCCGAACTCGACGCAGCAACCGAAACCGCCACGACGCTGACCGACGCACAGGCTGCCGTCGAAGCTTCGCTGACCGAAGAAAACCTCGAAGCTTTCGCCGCTGTCGACACCGCCGAAGCGGATCTCGCTGCTGCACAGGATGCCCAGCTTGCGGCAGGCGACAGCCTGACCGAGGCACAGCTCGCTTTCGACGCGGCTGCCGACGACCTGACCGATGCGAACCAGGCAATCACCGACGCGCAGGTTGCCGTCACGGATGCGCAGGACGCCGTCAATGCCGCACAGGCTGCCTATGACGCCGACCAGACTACTGCGAACCTTGCAGCCCTGAACGACGCCCTTGCCGCTCGTGCAGACGCACAGCTCGAACTCGCCGCTGCCGAAGACGCACGCGCCGAAGCCCTTGTTGCTGCGAACGCTGCCTCGGCCGACCTGACTGCCGCGCAGACCGCGTTCAACGATGCTGTCGACGCAACCGTCGCCGCAGCAGATGGCCTGACGGACGCCCTGGCCGATCTCGATACCTCGCTCGCTTCGAACGACGAATTCGTCGATGCGATCACCGACGCCGGCTACACGGCTGACGCTTCGGGCCTGACCACGCTGACCGGCGATGCCGAAGCAGCCACTGTTGCCGCAACGGTCGAACAGCAGCAGTTCGACGCTCTCGACAATGCGACCAACACTTACGCTCGCGCCCAGGAAGTGCTGGTTGCAGCTGCCGAAAACGAAAACGCTGCCATCGCAGCCGCTTCGCAGGCTCTCCTCGGCGACCCGCGCGCTGACGAAACCAATTCGGAAGTCGAAGTGATCGCAGCCCTCGTCGACCACGAAGGCCGTATCACCGCCAACGAAGCGACTCTCGTCGACCACGAGACCCGTATCACGGCGAACGAAGCGACCCTCGTCGACCACGAAGGCCGCATCACCACCAACGAAGCCAACATCGCCAGCAACACTGCGCGTATCACGGTGGCGGAAGCGACCCTCGTTGAGCATGATGCTCGCATCACGACCAACGCGACCAACATCGCCAGCAACACCGCTCGTATCGTGGTGGCAGAAGCTACCCTCGTCGAGCATGACGAGCGTATCACGGCCAACTCGGCTGCGATCGTCGCTGAAGCCGAAACCCGCGCCGCTGCCGACGCGCAGCTGCTCGAACGTATCACGGCAGAAGAAAACGCCCGCATCGCTGCAGACAATGCGATGATGGCACAGATCACCGACCTGGGTGGCCGCGTCGGCGCGATTGAAACCCGTATCGACCAGCTCGATGACCGCATTTCGAGCTCGACCGCTACGGCGATTGCCCTTGGTGGCATGGGCTTCCTGCCCGACACCAAGTTCAATCTCTCGGTGGCCGGCGGCTTCTATGAAGGCGCTAATGCCATCGCCGCCAACGCGGGTATCCGCGTCAGCAACAACATTGCCATCACTGCCGGTATCGGCGGTGGCCTGAACAAGGACGGCAAGGTTGGCGGCCGCGTCGGTGTGATCTTCGGCTGGTAAACTCCGACCAGACGGACGATCCGTCCAGGGAAAGCGGCCCGGGTACTATCCCCGGGCCGCTTTTTCGTTTGCCCGGCAGGCTGCAGGGGCAAGAACCCCGCCTGTGCGTGCATAAAGCCAATAGCGCTTGCCTTGGCGCCGCCCGCGCCCGACCAAGGCGCCATGTCACAGCCCCTTGTCCTGACCCTGTCCTGCGCCGACCGTCCCGGCATCACCGCGCGCGTCGCCTCCTTCCTGTTCGAGCGGGGCGGCAACATCCTCGAAGCGCAGCAGTTCAACGACCGCCAGTCCGATGCCTTCTTCATGCGCGTGGAGTTCGATCCGGGACAAACCTCGCGGGAGAGCATCCGGGAAGACTTCACCCCGCTCGCCGACGAACTGGGCATGCAGTGGAAGCTCGCCCTGCGCGATCGACCGCGCCGCGTCCTCATCATGGTCAGCAAGTTCGACCACTGCCTTGCCGACCTGCTCTATCGCTGGCGCATCGGCGAACTGCCGATGGATCCGGTGGCGATCGTCTCGAACCATCCGCGCGAGGCGATCGAGCACACGCACCTCGGCGATATCCCGTTCCACCACTTGCCGATCACGCGCGACACCAAGGCCGAGCAAGAAGCGCAGGTGCGCGCGATTGCCGAACAGGCGGGTGCGGAACTGGTGGTGCTGGCGCGCTACATGCAAATCCTGTCTGACGAGCAGGCGGCGCATTTCGCAGGCCGCTGCATCAACATCCACCATTCCTTCCTGCCCGGCTTCAAGGGTGCCAAGCCCTATCACCAGGCCTACGAGCGCGGGGTGAAGATGATCGGGGCGAGCGCGCATTACGTGACCGCCGATCTCGACGAAGGGCCGATCATCCACCAGGCGGCCGAAACGATCAGCCATGCCGACAGCCCCGACGAACTGGTCCGCAAGGGCCGCGAGATAGAAAGCCGGGTACTGGCCGAAGCGGTACGCCTTCACCTCGAGGAGCGCGTGCTCCTCAACGGCAAGCGCACGGTGGTCTTCAGGGGCTGAGCAATTCCCGCCAGGGCCGTGACCGCGGCTCGTCGCTGGCCAGCGGATCCCATTGCCGTGCCATCAGCGCGCGAGCCTCTTTCTCATCCATGCCCTGTTCGCGGTGGAGCAGGTAGAAGAAGGCCGAGACGCGCCAGTTCATGATGCAATGGACGTGGACCGGCCCCTGTGCCGCCGCGAGCGCCTGCTTGAAGGCCTCGTAGTGGTCGGCCTCCGGACGGTCGAACGGTATCGGTATGTGCGTATACGCGATACCCTCGGCCGCCATCAGCGCCGCTTCCCCGGCAAGAGCTTCGGGATGATCGTCCAGCGCGAGGTTGATGACGTGGCGCACGCCGAGGGCGGCGAGGCGCGCGGGGTCATCCGGCCCGAGCCTGCCCGAGGTCGATATCCGCGCCGACAATCGCTGCCAGCCACGGATATCGACCGGGTCGGTCATGTCAGCGCCGCGCGACGCGGCCCTTGGCTACCTGCGCCTCCATCGCCTTGTCTTCGTTGGCTCGCTTGATGACGTACTGGCGGATGGCTTCCATCTGCTCCTTCGTCAGCGAGTCCCTGAAGCTCACCATGCCATTGTCCTTGAGCGCACCGTCATGGACGATCTGCAGCCAGACAGCCGCATTCTCCAGCGCGCCCGAGCGGCGAAGGTCGGGCAGGACGGTGGAGCCCACCGCACCCGGCGCATGGCAAACCGCGCAGTAACGGGCGTAGGACTTGCGCCCTTCCTCGATGACCGCAGCGCTCGCCTTGCTCGGCGGCGGGTCGAGCGGGGTCGCGGCGAACTCGCTCGCAGCAGGAAGCTGCGCGCTGCCGCCCAGCTTGAACACCAGCAGGCGGCTGACGTTGCGCACCGGCTTGTCCTTGGCGATGATCCCGCCGTCTGCGGTAATGGCGAGCGCGCCGCCCCAGCCTGCCAGCACGGCGACATATTGCTCGCCGCCCACCATGTAGGTCATCGGCGGGGCGACGACGCCGGTCTGCGCATCGAAGCTCCACAGCTTGTCGCCGCTTGCCGCGTCATAGGCGTTGAAGGTGCTTTCCTGCGTGCCCTGGAAGACGAGGCCGCCGCCGGTTGCCAGCAGCCCGCCGTTCCACGCGCCGGGATGTTCGACGGTCCAGCGCGGTTCCTGCTTCACCGGATCCCAGGCGACAAGCTTGCCCTTGATCGTGCTGCCCACCTCGCGGCGGAAGCCGAGATCGGGCGGCAGGTCACCTGCGCCGATGTCGAAGCCGACGTTGAAGCCGCGTTTCATGTCGGGTTTCCAGTTGGCTTCGGGTGCGTAGAGCATCGCGGCTTCGAAAGCGGGGATGTAGACGAGATTTTCGCCCGGGTGATAGGCCATCGGGTGCCAGTTGTGGCCGCCCAGCGGGCCGGGCATCACCAGCGCCGGCTTGCCCGTGCGGTCGATGCGCGTTTCCGGGTTCTCGATCGGGCGGCCGTTCGCATCGATGCCTGTCGCCCAGTTCAGCGGGATATAGGGCTTGCCGCTGATGAACTCGCCGGTTTCGCGGTCGAGGACGTAGAAGAAACCGTTCTTGGGCGCCTGCATCAGGACCTTGCGGTCCTTCCCGTCGATATTCATGTCGGCGAGGATAATGTGCTGCGTGGCGGTGTAGTCCCAGGTTTCTCCCGGGGTCGTCTGGTAATGCCAGACATATTCGCCCGTATCGGGACGGATCGCGACGATGCTGGACAGGTAGAGGTTGTCGCCTTCACCTTTTCCGTCTGCGCCGGGGCTGCGATAGGCGCGGTTCCATGGGCTACCGTTGCCGACGCCGAAATAGAGCAGGTCGAGCTCGGGGTCGTAGGCCATGGAATCCCACACGGTGCCGCCGCCGCCGATCTCGCCGGTGCCCTGCGTCCAGGTTTCTGCAGCTTTCTGCAAATATTCGGGCTGGTCTTCGCCTTCATCGCCCGGGACGGTGTAGAAGCGCCAAAGCTCCGACCCGTCGTCGGCATCATAGGCGGCGATGTAGCCGCGCACGCCGAATTCGGCGCCGCCATTGCCGATCAGGACCTTGCCGTCGATCACGCGCGGCGCGCCGGTGATCGAATAGGCCTTGGACTGGTCGACCGTGACCTTCTCCCACAGGACCTTGCCGGTTTCGCGGTCGAGCGCCACGAGCCTGCCGTCGAGCGTGCCGAGGAACAACTTGTCGCCCCAGGCAGCAAGGCCGCGGTTCACCACGTCGCAGCAAACCTTGACGCCGGTTTCGCCGGGCACCTGCGGATCGTAGCTCCACAGCGGCTCGCCGGTGGCGGCGTCGAAGGCGAAGACCTTGCTCCAGGCGGTGGTGACGTAAAGCTTGCCGTCCATTACCAGCGGTGTCGCTTCCTGTCCGCGCGCGGTGTCCATGTCGGCATACCAGGCAAGGCCGAGGTTCGCGACCGTGTCGCGGTTCACCGCGTCGAGCGGGGAGTATCGCTGTTCGGAATAGGTGCGCCCGTGGGTAATCCAGTTGGCGCTGTCATCGCCCGCATTGATGAGGCGCATTTCATCGATGCCGCCCTCGCTCTCGCCCGAGTTGCATCCGACGAGCAGCAGCGCGGCCAGGGCCGCGATTCCGTGTTTCAGCATTTTTCTCTCCCCGAGGCGGGACTCGTGCCCGCTTTCTCCGGAAGCAATCCTGCATTGCATCCGCCCCCTTGTCCATAATCGAAGCTTCGCTAGGGTGCGCCGCGGACGGGCAATGGGAGAATGCACGCATGTGCGATGAGAACCAGCTGGCCCGGTGGGCCCGCCAATCCTTGAACCGCCGCACCTTCGGGGCAGGCGCCCTTGCTACCGCCGCAGCAGCCTGCACGTCGATGGATGGCGCCGCGGAAAGCGCCGCCGATGCTCCGACTCTGGTGGAAAGCACGGTCAGTTTCCGCACGCCCGACGGGGTGATGGACGGCTTCTTCGTCCATCCCGGCGAAGGCAGCCACCCCGGCGTGATCTTCTGGCCGGATGTCGCGGGGCTGAGGGAATCGAAGCGGCAGATGGCCCGCCGGCTCGCAGGCGAGGGTTATGCCGTGCTCGTCATCAATCCCTATTACCGCGATGTCGAAGGTCAGCAATATGCCGACTTCGCCAGCTTTGCCGCAGACAACGGCTTCCAGAAAGTGCGCCCGTGGCGCCAGCGGCTCGATTCGGCGGCGGTCGGGTCCGATGCAAAGGCGGCAGCCTCATGGCTCTTCGGGCAGGCTGCGGTCGACAGCAGCCGCGGCATCGGCACCGAAGGCTATTGCATGGGCGGCCCCTTCACCGTGTGGAGCGTTGCAGCCGACCAGCGCATCCGCGCAGCCGCCAGCTTCCACGGCGGCGGCCTTGTCCGCGATGCCGATACCAGCCCGCACAAGATGCTGCGCGGCGATGCGCATTACCTCATCGCGATCGCGCAGGACGACGATGCGGAGGCGCCCACGCATAAGGACACGTTGCGCATGGCGATGCGCGAGGCGGGTGCCACCGCCAAGGTCGACGTCTATACCGGGGACCACGGCTGGTGCGTGCCCGACAGCCCGGCCTATGCGCCCGAGGCCGCCGAACGCGCCTATGCCGACAAGCTCGCCCTCTACCGGGCGGCGCTCTGACGGGTAACCGCTACCTCAGGCGCTGAGCCGTTCGGCGAAGCGGCCGTGCTTGCGGTAGCGGGTCATCCACTTGTCGAGGAACAGGCCAACCGGCTTGGGCTCGATACCGAACTTGTCGAAGCCCGGATGCTCGCCCGAGACGGTGTTGCCCTGCGCCAGCAGGTTCCACTGGTCGCGGCTCATCGGCGTGCCGGGCAGGGCGGCGAAGGTGGCCGACAGCGCGTCGGGCATGGGCAGGAACGTGCGCTTGCGGCGCTGTGCCTCGGCAATGCGCTCGTTGATTTCGAGCATGGTCACTTCCTCGGGGCCGCCGAGTTCGAAAGTCTTGCCGCCGAACTGCGCGGGATCTTCGAGCGAGCGGGCGACCGCCTCGGCAACATCGTCGACATAGACGAGCTGCAGTTTCTTGTCGGGCCCGAACACCGGCAGGACCGGCAGGGTCGAGATCAGGCCGGCAAACATGTTGAGGAAATTGTCGTCCTTTCCGAACAGGATCGAGGGCCGCAGGATGGTCGCTTCGGGGAACGCCTCGAGCACGCGCTTTTCGCCCAGGCACTTGGCCGAGGCGTATTCATTGCTCGTGTCCTCGTCCGGCTCGGCAGCGATGGCGCTGACGTGGACGAAAGACATGGCACCGGCCTCTTTCGCGGCCTCTGCCATCCAGCCCGGCGCTTCGCCCATGAGGCTGCGCAGATTGCCCTCGAACGAGCCGACGAGGTTCACCACTGCATCCGCGCCTTCGATGCACCGTTCCACGCTGGCGCGGTCGGTCGCGTCGCAGCGGGCGAACTGCATCTGGCCGAGATTGGCGAGCGGCTTCAGCTTGAACGCCTTTTCCGGATTGCGGCTGGCGATCCGCAGGCGCGCACCGCGTTCGAGCAGGGCCTGCGCCACGTAATTGCCGATGAATCCGCTGCCGCCCATGAGCACCACGAGCTTCCCGTTCAACGCGCTGTCTTTCGCCATCGAAATCGCCTGTCTTTCCTGGTCTGGAACTGTCGCTGCGCCCCTAGCCGTAACCCTAGCGCTCCTGCAAGCGTTCCTGCCTTTCGCCGCGACGCGATTGCAGTTGACAAGAATCGCCCCCCTTCGCTAGTGGCGCGCTCCTACCCGCGGACCGGCGCAGATGACCGGCCCCGCAAAGTGTGCCCAGATGGCGGAATTGGTAGACGCACCGTCTTCAGGTGGCGGCGCTCGCAAGGGCGTGGAGGTTCGAGTCCTCTTCTGGGCACCACTACTTTTCGAAAAATTCAAGAAGTGCGGACGGAATGTTCGTTTCCAATCCGGGGTCGGGTTGGGTTTGCGTTGCACCGCGCAGCAGGCCTAGAGGGCTCGCAGCTGGTCGCGAGCGATTCTGCGCCGCGGCTGTGCCAGGAGAGAGAATTCGATGAAGTCACTGGTCAAGGCCAAGGCCGCACCCGGCCTGTGGATGCAGGACAGCCCCAAGCCCGAAATGGGCATCAACGACGTCCTCATCAAAGTGCGACGCACCGCCATTTGCGGCACCGACATGCATATCTGGAAATGGGACGAATGGGCGCAGAAGACCATTCCGGTGCCCATGATCGTCGGCCATGAATTCGTCGGCGAGATCGTCGACGTGGGCGACAATGCCGGTGACTTCCAGGTCGGCCAGATCGTGTCGGGTGAAGGGCATGTGGTGTGCGGCCGCTGCCGCAACTGCATGGCGGGGCGCCGCCACATGTGCGCCCATGCGCAGGGTATCGGCGTCAATCGCCCTGGTGCCTTTGCCGAATATCTCTCGCTCCCGGCGGCCAATGTCTGGGTCCACGATCCCAAGATCGACCTCGACGTCGCCTCGCTGTTCGATCCCTATGGCAATGCGGTCCACACCGCATTGCAGTTCGACGTGCTGGGCGAGGACGTGCTTGTCGTCGGTGCCGGCCCGATCGGCATCATGGCCGCAGCGGTCTGCCGCCATGCCGGCGCGCGCCACGTGGTCGTGACCGACCTCAACGACGAGCGCCTGGCCCTTGCCAAGCGCATGGGCGCGACGCGCACCGTCAACGTGACCCGCGAGAAGCTGGAAGACGTGCAGGCCGAACTCGGCATGACCGAAGGCTTCGACGTGGGGCTCGAAATGTCGGGCAGCGAGCCGGGCTTTGCCTCCATGGTCGACAACATGGCGCATGGCGGCAAGATCGCCATCCTCGGCCTGCCCGCCGGCGACGTGCGGATCGACTGGCACAAGGTCATCTTCAACATGCTGACGCTGAAGGGCGTCTACGGCCGCGAGATTTTCGAGACCTGGTACAAGATGCAGGTCTTCGTGCAGAGCGGGCTCGACCTCTCGCCCATCATCACCCACCGCCTGCCGGCGGACGATTTCGAGCAGGGCTTCGAGGCGATGCTTTCGGGCGACGCCTGCAAGGTCGTGCTGAACTGGGAATAGGAACGCGACATGTACGGTGAATTCCAGGCCCATCTGCAGGCCGAACTCGATTCCATCGAAGCGCAGAACCTGACCAAGAACGAGCGGTTCATCGCCTCGCAGCAGTCGGCGCGGGTGGAAGTGAACGGGCGCGAGCTGATCAACCTGTGCGCCAACAACTACCTCGGCCTCGCCAACAATCCCGAGATCATGGCGGCCGCGCGCGAAGGCCTCGACGAGCGCGGCTTCGGCATGGCCTCGGTGCGGTTCATCTGCGGCACGCAGGACATCCACAAGCAGCTGGAAGCGGAACTCTCCGACTTCCTCGGGATGGAGGACACGATCCTCTACCCCTCCTGCTTCGATGCCAATGGCGGCTTGTTCGAAACCCTGCTCGGCCCCGAAGACGCAGTCATTTCGGACGAGCTCAATCACGCCAGCATCATCGATGGCATCCGCCTGTCGAAGGCCATGCGCTATCGTTACAAGAACAACGATATGGCCGACCTCGAAGTGCAGCTGAAGGCTGCCGACGAGGCCGGTGCGCGCTTCAAGCTGATCACCACCGACGGCGTGTTCTCGATGGACGGGCACATCGCCCAGCTCGACAGGATCTGCGACCTGGCGGAAAAATACGGCGCGCTGGTCCACTTCGACGATTGCCACGCCACCGGCTTCCTCGGCGAAACCGGCCGCGGCACGCATGAATACCGCGGTTGCATCGACCGGGTGGACATCACCACCGGCACGCTCGGCAAGGCGCTGGGCGGGGCGAGCGGCGGCTACACTTCCGCGAAGAAGGAAATCGTCGCGTTGCTGCGCCAGCGCTCGCGCCCCTACCTGTTCTCGAACACCGTGGCCCCGCCGGTCGTTGCCGGCAGCCTCAAGGCGATGGAACTGGTGCGCGAAGGTGCGGCGCTCGAACGGCTGCGGCGCAATACGGCCCGCTTCCGCGAAGGGCTTGAAAAGCTCGGCTTCGACCTCATCCCGGGCGAACACCCGATCATCCCGATCATGTTCTACGATGCCGAGATCGCGCAGCGTTTCGCACAGGAAGCCATGGTCGAGGGCGTTTACGTGACCGCCTTCTCCTACCCCGTGGTGCCCAAGGGCAAGGCGCGCATCCGCACGCAGATGTCCTCTGCGCTGAGCGAAGCCGACGTCGACGAGACGCTGGCCGCCTTCGCGCGGGTCAAGGAACGGCTCTAGCCCTTACGCCGCGGCCCGAGATAGCCGAACAGGTAGGCGGCGACCTTCCGCATCTGGATCTCCTCCGCGCCTTCCGTGATGCGGTAGCGGCGGTGGTGGCGATAGATGTGCTCGAAGGGTTTGTGCCGTGAATAGCCGATCCCGCCGTGCACCTGCATGGCGCGGTCGGCAGCCTGGCACACGAGACGGTTCGCCCAGTAATTGCACATGGACACCTTGTCGGAAATGGTCCGCTCGATCTCCTCGTGGGGCATGTTGTCCATCTCCCACGCGGTCTTGTAGATCAGCAGGCGGAGCATTTCGCACTGGGTCGCCAGTTCGACCAGCGGGAACTGGATCGCCTGGTTGCGCGCCAGTTCCTCGCCGAAGGGCTTGCGCTCGCGGGCGTATTTCACGCTCTCCTCGACGCAATACTGCGCCGCGCCGAGCGAGGAGGCGGCCTGCCGGATGCGGTTCTGGTGGACGAAACTCTGCGCCAGCGCGAGGCCGCGGCCTTCCTGTCCCAGGATTGCGCTGTCGGGCACCCAGACGTTGTTCAATGACAGGCGCGGGTGGTCGGTGGGCATGTTGAAGGTCCACAGCCACTCCTCGATCTCCAGCCCCTCGGTCGGGTTGGGCACGAGGAAGCAGGTGATGCCGCGGGCCGAGCCGTCTTCGCCGTCGGTGCGGGCGAAGAGCGCGCAGTGGGTGGCGACGTGCATGCCGGTGATCCACATCTTCTCGCCATCGATGCGCCAGCCTTCGACCCCGTCACGCGTTTCGCGGACCGCGCGGGTTTCCATGTGGGTGGCGTCGGAGCCGTGATGCGGCTCGGTCAGGCCGAAGGCGACGCGGCGCGTGCCCTCGAAACCGCCGAGGATGAATTCCTGTTTCTGTTCCTCGGTCCCGAAAGTCTCGAACATGGCGACGAAGGGGAAATTGCCAACGATCGAATGTTCGTTCTGGAGGTCATTGTGCAGGCCGAGCCCGCGCTGGGCGAAGCGGTCGCGGATGACTGCCATCCACAGGTTCGACCCGTCCTTGCCGCCGTATTTCTTCGGCGCGGAAAAGCGCCAGTGCCCGGCCTTGTCGGCAACCTTTCGCGCTTCGCGCAGCAGGTCTTCCCATTCGTGGCGCGGCAGGCCGCCTTCCTCGAAATCGGTCCGCGCCCATTCGCGGCGGTGGTCGAAGAAGCGGATGTTGTCGTCCTTCGCGACCAGCGGCTCGATCTCGGCCTCGATGAAGGCGACGAGTTCGGCGTAATAGTCCTCGAGGTCCTGCGGGATCGTGAAGTCCATCAATCTGCTCCGGTCCAGAGTTTGCGGGCAACCGCCAGCGCGGGATATTTGGGCACGTCAGCGGTGAGCTTGGCAAGCGCGGCGCTTCTCAGTTCGGCCAGCAGCCCCGGCGAGGACAAATCGACCTCGCCGTCCAGCAAGGCGCCGGAAAGTGCCGGGTCGTCGATCCTGATGCGGGATGCCTGGCTGCGCGCGATCATGCCCAATGCATTGCGGGCTACGGCCAGCTGGAACCGGTCATGCCCTTCCATCCGGTCCTTGATCGTGCCGAGCCATTCGGAGATCGCTGTGGCGATTTCGCCGTCGCTCGCCTCGCCGGTTTCCTCTGCCAATTCGGGCAGTGCGATCGGGCGGGCGCGTTCTTCCTCCGGCGCGTCCTGTTCGAGCAGCAGGAGCAGGTCGACCTCCTGCTCGCTGGTCCGGCGCGAGATGACGGTGCGTTCGAGCATCCGGTCCTCGCCACTGCGCCAGTAGGAGGCCATGCGCAGGCAGCCGATGGCCCACCAGACGGTGCGGTAGATCGTCCAGAAGCGGTACCGGGCACGGTCCACCTGCCGCCCGCCGCTTGCCTCGTAGGCATCGAGGTAATGCTCCATGCTGCCGAGGCCGAGGCCAGGGCGGTCGTATCGGGCAAAGCGCCAGACCGCCATGCAGCCGAAGGCGAGATCCTCGTGCCAGTCGCCGAGGTGGGCGAGCTCCCAGTCGAGCACGCCGGTCAGCCTGCCATCCTTGGCCAGCAGATTGCCGAGCCGGAAATCACCGTGATTGAGCACGGGCTCGACCGGATCGGGGCAATTGTCCTCCAGCCAGCGCAGGCCCAGCGCGATCACCGGGCGGTCCGCGCCCGCTTCGTCGAACTGGTCGCGCAGGCGGGCGATCGCCTCGCGGTAATCCATCACCGGCACATCGGCAGGCAGGTCCCGAGCGCCGAGCGAATGGATCCGGGCAAGCTGCGAAGCGCATTCGGCCAGCAGCGCGTCCTGCCCTTCCATCGCCTGGATGGCGCGCGGGTCGGGCGTTCCGGGAAGCGCGTGCATGACGAAGCCGCTGCCGATGCCGTCGGCCTCTTCCAGCACGCAAACCACTTCGGGTGCGGTAACCCCGGCACCGCGGGCAGCCTCGATCACGGCCGCTTCGGTCGCATGGCCGAAGGGGCGATCCTTCATGAACTCGAGGCTGGGCGCACGGCGCAGGACGAAATCCTCGCCTCCGGCCGAGAAGCGCCAGCTTTCCATCGTCGCGCCGCCTGTAAGGCGTTCTGGTGTGCCGGGGCGGGGAAGCCCGGCGCGAGCGATCGCGCGGGCCAGCCCATTGGCCAGCTCTATCGAAGAATCTCCCATCGCCCCGACTTGTGCATCAAGGCGGGGTCCCTCTCAAGTCCCGCCTCGACTTCCCGCGAACTGGGCTTATCGTTGCCGGCATGAGCGCAGCCTTCTCCATGGTCGACAGCTTCGGCCGCCGGATCGATTACGTCCGGCTGTCGGTCACGGACCGCTGCAACCTTCGTTGCACCTATTGTATGGCCGAAGAGATGGAGTTTCTCCCGCGCCGCGACCTGCTGACGCTGGAAGAAATCTCGCAGCTTGCCGCGCATCTCGTCGCGCGCGGCGTGAAACGCATCAGGCTGACCGGCGGCGAACCGCTGGTCCGCAAGGGGTTCACGGACCTCGCACGGATGCTGGGGCGCTTGCTCGACAGCGGCCTCAAGGAACTGACGCTGACGACCAACGGGACGCGCCTGCCCGCGATGGCGCAGGAATTGCGCGCCGCCGGGATCGCCCGCGCAAACGTCAGCCTCGACACGCTCGATCCCGATGCCTTCGCGCGCATCACCCGCGGCGGCGACGTTGCGAAAGTGGTCGCAGGCATCGATGCCGCCCTTGCTGCGGGAATGGCGGTGAAGGTCAACATGGTCACCCTGCGCGGTGTCAACGATGGCGAGATCGTCACCATGGCACGGTGGTGCGGTGCGCGCGGCTGCGACCTCTCGCTGATCGAGACGATGCCGCTGGGCCATGTCGAGGGAGAGCGCAGCGACACTTACCTGCCGCTCTCCGAAGCGCGCGAGCTGCTGGAGAGAGAGCTGACGCTGACCCCTTCGTTCCACCGGACGGGCGGCCCCTCGCGCTATGTCGATGTGGCCGAAACCGGCCGGAAAATCGGGTTCATCACTCCGCTGAGCGACAATTTCTGCGCGGGGTGCAATCGCATCCGCATCGCGGCCACCGGGACTGTCTACGGTTGCCTCGGCCATGACCAGAAGGTCGAATTGCGCGATATCATGCGGTCGTCGGGTGCAGGCGCGCTCGACGATGCGCTCGACCTCTTGCTGCTTGGAAAGCCGCAGCGTCACCAGTTCGATATCGCCCGTCCCGAACCTGCCACGCACAGGCACATGAGCGTCACCGGCGGCTGACCGCATCGAAAAGCGTTGCAATTGCGAACCGTTTCGCCTTGTTTCCCAGCCGGAAACGAGGAGAGAATCATGGGCGAACACGCCGCCAACGGACCGCTTACCGGCCTCAGGGTCGTCGAATTCCAGGGCATCGGACCCGGACCCCACGTGGCGATGATGCTTGCCGACCTGGGCGCGGAAGTCGTGCGGATCGAACGGCCCGGCCACCAGCCCATGAACCCTGTCGTCGAACGTGCCCGCCACCGCGCGGCGGTCGATCTCAAGAGCGAGGAAGGGCAGAAATTCGTCCGTGCGGCACTGGCCCATGCCGACGTGCTGATCGAAGGCTTCCGCCCCGGCGTGATGGAGCGGCTGGGGCTGGGTCCCGATGTCCTGCTCGAGACCAACCCGCGGCTCGTCTATGCCCGCATGACCGGCTGGGGACAGGACGGGCCTCTGGCGCAGGCCGCCGGGCACGACCTCAACTATATCGCGATCACCGGCGCGCTCGATTCCATCGGCGCGAAGGGCGAATTGCCGATCCCGCCGCAGAACCTCGTCGGCGATTTCGGCGGCGGTTCGATGTACTGTGCCATGGGCATCCTCGCCGCGCTCTACGAGCGCGAGCGCAGCGGCAAGGGGCAGGTCGTCGACGCCGCAATCGTCGACGGCGTGACCAGCCTGATGAGCTTCTTCTTCGGCCAGCCGCACAGCGCCCTGCGCACGACGGAACGCGGCGCGGGCCTGCTTGGCGGGGCGGCGCATTTCTATCGCTGCTACGAATGTGCCGACGGCAAGGAAGTCAGCGTCGGGGCGATCGAACCGCAGTTCTATGCCGAGCTGCTCCAGCGTGCCGATGCACCCGAGGAATTGCGCGAAGGCCAGATGAACCCAGCCAATTGGGACGACTACACCGATCGCCTCGCGGCCATGTTCAAGACCAAGACGCAGGCCGAATGGATCGTCCTGCTCGAAGGCACCGATGCCTGCTTCGCTCCTGTCGTTCCGCTGGACGAGGCGAAGGACCATCCGCACATGAAGGCGCGCGGTGCTTTCGTCGAACATGGCGGGCGCTGGCACACCGCGCCCGCCCCGCGTTTCGACCGCACGCCGGGCACGATCCGCGACAGTGCGCAGGACGGCGAAGAGGTGGTGGCGCGCTGGAGCGAAGGGGGCTAGTGGAGCGCGCATAAGGAGAGATTTCCCATGCGCGATTGCACCAAGTTCTACATCGACGGCCAGTGGGTCGACCCGGTCACCGCCAACACCCAGCCGGTCGAAAATCCCGCCACCGAAGAGACCATCGGTCACATCAGCTTCGGCAGCGCTGCCGACGTCGACAAGGCGGTCAAGGCCGCGCGCCGTGCGTTCGAGACATTCAGCCTGACGAGCAAGGAGGAACGCCTCACGCTGCTGCGGGCGATCCAGGCCGAGATCGCCAATCGCAAGGATGATCTCGCGCTCGCCGTGAGCGAGGAAATGGGCGCACCGATGAGCCTTGCGAACGGTCCGCACACTGGCCTGCTCGCCGGGCACTGCCAGACCGCCATCGAGGTGCTCGAAAAGTTCGAGTTCGAACGGCAGGACGGCCCGACGCTGCATGTGTGGGAGCCGATCGGCGTTGTCGGCATGATCACTCCGTGGAACTGGCCGCTGAACCAGATCGCCTGCAAGGTCTTCCCGGCACTGGCGACCGGCTGCACCATGGTGCTCAAGCCTAGCGAGATTGCGCCGTTCGACGCCTATATCTTTGCCGAAATCCTCGATGCGGCAGGCGTGCCGGCGGGTGTCTTCAACCTCGTCAACGGCGACGGACCGGGCGTGGGCGAGGCGATCTCTGGCCATCCCGACATCGACATGGTCAGCTTCACCGGCTCGACCCGCGCAGGCGTCCTGATCGCCAAGAATGCGGCCGACACGGTCAAGCGCGTGGCACAGGAACTGGGCGGCAAAAGCCCGAACATCATCCTCGACGACAGCGCCTTCACCAAGTCGGTCATGCGCGGCACCACCGCGATGATGGGCAATTCGGGCCAGACCTGCACTGCGCCGAGCCGCATGCTCGTACCGCACAGGCGGATGGAAGAGGCCAAGGTCGCCGCGAAGGAAGCTGCCGAGGGCGTGATCCCCGGTGATCCCAAGGGCAATGCCACCATCGGCCCGGTCGTTTCCAAGGCCCAGTGGGACAAGATCCAGGGCCTCATCGAAAAGGGTATCGAGGAAGGTGCGACGCTGGTCGCCGGCGGTCCGGGCAAGCCCGAGGGGCTGGAAACCGGCCATTACGTCAAGCCGACCGTCTTTGCCGATGTCACCAACGACATGACCATCGCGCGCGAGGAAATCTTCGGGCCGGTGCTCTGCATCCTCGGCTACGAGGATTACGACGATGCGATCCGCATTTCGAACGACACCGAATATGGTCTCGCCAGCCACATCATGGGCGAGGATATCGAAACCGCGAAAAGCCTGGCCAAGCGCATTCGCGCAGGCCGCGTAGCTATCAACGGCGGCTACGACATGAACGCGGCGTTCGGCGGCTACAAGAAGTCCGGCAACGGCCGCGAATGGGGCGAGTGGGGCTTCCACGACTTCCTCGAGGTCAAGGCCGTCATGGGGTTCGATGCGTAATGGCGGGCCGCTATTTCGATGAATGGCGGGTCGGCGACAAGCTGACCCACGAGATCCGGCGCACGGTGACCGAAGCGGACAACCTCTTCTTCACCGTGATGACCCACAATCCGCAGCCGCTCCACCTCGACGTGGAAGCAGCGAAGGCAAGCGAGTTCGGGCAGATCCTCGTCAACGGGACCTACACTTTCTCGCTGATGGTGGGCCTCTCGGTGGGCGATACGACGCTGGGCACGCTGGTCGCGAACCTCGGCTACGACAAGCTGGTCATGCCCAAGCCGGTCTTCATCGGGGACACGCTCCATGCGACGAGCGAGGTCGTGGGCCTGCGCGAAAGCAAGTCGCGGCCCGACACCGGCATCGTGACCTTCCTCCACGAGGCGGTGAACCAGCGGGGCGAGGTGGTGTGCCGGTGCGAGCGTTCGGCGCTGCTGAAGAAGGCACCTGCCGGGGCCGCGTAGCCTTTTTGGCAGTTCGTGCGTTCTGACCGCTTGAGGAGAGGCGCATGAGCGATCACCAACCCGAAGGCGTCGAGGACGTACTGGGCGAACTCGACGACCTTGCCGCCAAGGGCGAGAAGGTGCGTATCGGCGATGTGCTCGACGATTTCGGCGGGCGCAGTTTCGGGCCGTTCATCATGCTGCCCGCACTGCTGGAAATCACGCCGGTCGGCGGGATTCCCGGCGTGCCGACGTTCCTTGCCGTGGTGATCGGGCTGGTGGCGGTGCAGCTGCTGCTCGGCAAGGACCACATCTGGATGCCGCAATGGCTGCAGGACCGCGCGGTCGAAAGCCGCAAGCTGCACAAGGGTATCGGCAAGCTGCGCGGAATTGCCCATTGGCTCGACGAACACAGCCACGGCAGGCTCGAGGCGCTGACCAAGGGCATCTGGGTGCGGATTGCGGCTGCGGTGGTGATCCTGCTCTGCCTGACCGTACCCCCGCTAGAATTCCTGCCCTTTGCCAGCAGCGGGCCGATGCTGGCGATTACCGCCATCGGGCTCGCGCTGACCGTCCGCGACGGTGCCATCATGCTACTGTCCATGCTGCTCGCCGTCGCTGCACTGGGCGGCGGTACCTACTATTATTCCACCTCGGAAGAGGGTGGTGACGGGGGCATGGCGCGCCTCGAATGGGTTTCAAACAGCATACCTGCTTGACCTGATCCCCTGCGCTCCGGCACATTCGCTGGCGGAGAGGGGAAATTGGGATGATCAAACGCTTCGGGTTGCTTGCTGCACCCGTCCTGCTCGCATCCTGCGGCATGCCCGGTACGGGCGGCGCAGACGAGGCGAAGAGCGGGGACGGGACGGACACTATCGAACTCGCCGAGTTCCCCGACCGTCCCTATTGGGGCGATACTCATTTGCATACCGACGTGTCGGTCGATGCCTTCGGTTTCGGCGTCCGGTTGGGCGCGGAAGACGCGCTGAAGTTCGCGCGCGGAGAGGAGGTGATCGCCACGACCGGGACGGCGGCACGGCTCGACCGGCCGCTCGATTTCCTCGTCATTGCCGACCACTCGGACGCGATGGGCGCAACCCGCCGTCTCTACGACGCACCGCGTATGATGGTGCGCGACCCCACGCTGCGACGCTGGCGCGACATGATGCACGAGAGCCCGGATCAATCGACGCGGGCCGTTGCAGAACTCATCACGGCGGCCGCGAATGACGAGATTCCCGAGGCGCTGCGCGATCCGGAACGGCAGGCAAAGGCGACCCGCGACCTGTGGGACCGGCACCTTGCGCTGCTCGACCGGTACAACGACCCGGGCACGTTCACAGCCTTTGCCGGCTTCGAATGGTCGCTCATGCCGGGCGGCAACAATCTGCACCGCGTGGTCATGTTCCGCGACGGGAGCGCCAAGACTGGCGAGGTCGTGCCCTATCCCGGCCTAGATGGCGACGTGAGCGGCCTGTGGGACTACATGGAGGCTTACGAGGAGAAGACCTCGGGCAAGGTCCTCGCCATCCCGCACAATTCGAACCTGTCGAACGGCATGATGTTCGAACTGATTGGCCCTGACGGCGGCCCGATGAGCGCGGACTATGCACGGCGCCGGGCGGCCCGCGAACCGGTCGTCGAGGTGACGCAGATCAAGGGTGACAGCGAATCCCATTCCTTCCTCTCGCCGAACGACGAATTCGCCGGCTTTGGCGATGCCGGTTGGGACCTTGGCAATCTGCCGCTGACCGCCAAGACAACGCCGGACATGTTCGCGGGAAGCTACGTGCGTTCGGCCCTCTTGCGCGGGCTGACGCTGGAGCAACGGATGGGCGCCAATCCCTATGCCTTCGGCCTGATCGGTTCGACCGACAGCCACACGGCGCTTGCGACTGCCGACGAGGACAATTTCTTCGGCAAGCACACGGGCAACGAGCCGAAAAGCGATCGAGCCATGCTGCCGCAGAACCTAGGCACGAGGCAGGGGCGTTTCGGCTGGCACTACCTCGCCAGCGGCTATGCGGCTGCCTGGGCGCGCGGGAACACGCGGGCGGAAATCTTCGATGCCTTCATGCGGCGCGAAGTCTATGCGACCACGGGTTCGCGCATGGTCGTGCGGCTCTTTGCAGGCTTCGATTTCAGCGACAGCGACTGGGAAGGCGACTGGGTCCGCGCTGGATACACACGCGGGGTTCCGATGGGCGGCGACCTCGTCGATGCGGGCAAGGCGCCCGTGTTCCTCGTGAGCGCGCTCAAGGATCCGGACGGCGCTAATCTCGACCGGGTCCAGATCGTGAAGGGCTGGCTCGATGCCGACGGCACCCAGCGCGAGAAGGTCTACAATATCGCATGGAGCGGCCGTGAAGGTGCCAGTGCCGATGCCCTGCCGCCGGTCGGCGATACGGTTGATCGCGCACAGGCCAGCTATGCAAACTCCATCGGTGCGGCAGAATTGCGGGCTACCTGGACCGATCCCGATTACCGTGCGGGTCAGCGGGCCTTCTATTACGTCCGCGTGCTCGAGATCCCGACGCCGAACTGGGTGCTTTTCGATGCCAAGCGCTTCGGCCTGAAGCTGCCTTCGGAGGTGGTGGAGGCCAGCATCACGCAGGAACGCGCCTATTCCTCGCCCGTCTGGCTTCGGCCTCGAAAGACACCCGGCGATGCACCGCCGATCATGAAATGATCCGCAAGGCCTTGCGCGACCCGCTCGCGCATTTCCTGATCGCCGGAGCGGTCATCTGGGGGCTGCTCGCGCTCAGGGGTGAGCCGGTCGATCCTGCCGATCGCACGATCGTCCTCTCGCGCGAGGAGCAGGCGGCGCTGGCCCTCGGGTTCGAACGGACCATGGGCAGGCCGCCGACCGATGCTGAGCTTGCGGCCCAGGTCGATCGCTGGGTGCGTGAGGAAATTCTCTACCGCGAGGCGCTGCGCCTCGGCCTGGACCAGGGCGACCCGGCAGTCCGTCGGCGCCTGGCCGCCAAGATGGACGAGTTGGCGGGCGCCGAGGTCGAAACATCCAGCCCTTCGGAAGAGGTACTGCGCCAGTGGCATTCCGCCAATCCGGACCGGTTCGCCGGCGGCGGTGAGGTCACGTTCGAACAGCTCTACTTCGACAGCCAGACTGCTGCGCTCGATGCGTCGGGCGACCGGGAACCAAGCGGAATGGCGATCAGCCTTCCCGGCCGGATGGACGGCGTGACCATCGACGAGGTGTCGCGCGTGTTCGGTGCGCAATTCGTCGGCGAGATTTCCCAATTGCCGGTGTCGGACGAGTGGCAAGGACCGTTGCCTTCGGGCTTCGGCTGGCATCTCGTGCGCCTGTCGAAGCGTAGCGGTGTCGCGGTCCAGCCCTTCGAGAGCGTGCGCGACAAGGTCGAGGCCGATTGGCGGAACGGGACGCTGGCAGACCGGCGAGCCGAGGCTTACCGGCTGTTGCGCGACGCCTATAAGGTGGAAATTGAATGATCCGCCTGCTGGCGATCCTGCTGGCCGTGTTCCTATCGTCGCCGGCGCTGGCCGACGAGCTTCGTCCCATATCCATCCAGTTCGAACAGGTGGACGACACGCGCTGGTCGATCGGCTGGCGTGAGCCCTTGTCCAGCCCCAACGCGCCCAGTCTGGCGCGGCCTCAATTGCCTGAGGGTTGCAGGTTCGATGGCGAACCGGCGCTCGACAAGGCAGCCCTTGCCGTGACCGGGCGCGCGGCCGTTCGCTGCGAAGGGCCGGTGACAGACAAGGCGATGGGCTGGCCCGCGCTGGTCGGCCAATCGGACGCTGTCCTGCGGGTCGCACCGCTCGACCGTCCGGTGCAGGTGCACCGGCTGACTGCAGCCGAGCCGCTGGCGCAAATCTCGGCCGTCCCGTCCAGTTCGCAGGTGTGGCGCAGCTACTTCGCCATCGGCGTCGAACACATACTGGCCGGCTGGGATCATTTGCTCTTCGTGATTGCGCTGGTCCTGCTGGTCGGCCGCGGCTGGGCAGTTGTGAAGGCTGCGACGGCGTTTACCGTGGCGCATTCACTCACGCTGGCAGCGACCACGCTCGGTTTCGCAGGGCTGCCCCAGCGACCGGTCGAAGCCCTGATCGCGCTGTCGATCGTATTCCTCGCCGTTGAGATCGCACGCGGCACGCGCGAAACGCTGACTCGCCGCCTGCCCTGGGTTGTCGCGTTCCTGTTTGGCCTGCTCCACGGCTTCGGCTTTGCCGGCGCGCTGCGGGAAATAGGCTTACCCGAAGGCGAGGTGCCGGCTGCGCTGGTGAGCTTCAACCTCGGCGTCGAGGCCGGGCAGTTGCTCGTAATCGCGGTCGTGATGGGCCTGCTGTGGGCTGTTCGGCAAATGCGTCCGGGCGTCGAGGCACCGGCCTTGCGGCTCGCCTCCTACGCCATCGGTATCACCGGGGCTTACTGGCTGGTCGACCGCGTCATCGGCTGAGTGTCGCCGCCAAGCGCCTGCCAAAGGATCACCCGCGCCCGTGCCGCACGGCCGGCTGCAGCGGCTGCCCGCTCGCCGCTCGCATCGGCGGCGCGGCGCGCTTCGAGCACGGTCAGGAAGTCAGCGAGACCCGCGCGCTGGCGAGTTTCGGCAAGCGCTGCCGCGCGCGACAGGCTGGCTGCCTCCTGCGCTGCGGCCGAGGCCTCGAGATCCGCAGCAGCGACGAGCCCGTAGGCCGCCTCCGCATCGCCCAGCGCGGTATAGACCGCACCGCGATACGCCTCGAAAGACGCCCGCTTTTCCGCAGCGGCGCCGTCGATCTCGCCCTCGATGCGACCGAAGTCGAGCAGCGGTCCCGCAATGCCGGCAGCCAGCGAGCCGACGATGGAATCCTCGTCGAACAGGTCGCCCGGGCTGAAGGCTAGCAGGCCGATCACGCCCGACAGGTCGAAAGTCGGGAAACGGCGCCGTGCGGTTGCCGCCAGTTCGGCATCTTCCGCCGCCAGATAGGCTGCCGCGGCGAGGACGTCGGGACGGTTGGCGAGTAGTGCGCTGGGCAGGCTTACCGGTGCATTCGCCAGGCCGACGTCCGGCGCATTCGCGGTGAGTGCCGCGCGTACTTGCGCGCCGCCCTGGGCGGTCAGCGTGACCAGTCGCCCGATGATCCGCGCACGCTCGCTCTCGACCGCCGCCAAGCGGCTGCGCGAGGCGTTTGCGGCACTCTCGGCGCGAACCCGGTCGAAACCGGGCGCAAGGCCCGCGCGCTCGCGCACCCCTGCCAGCCTTGCCAGCTCGGTCGCTGCGGCGAGGTCTTCCTCGATCGCTGCCTTGCGGGCGTCGAGCGTGCGCCAGTCGATCACGCTCGCCGCGATCTCGGCCAAGAGCGCATTGCGCACGCCGCGGGCCGAGGCGTCGGCCGCGTCGATACGGGCCAGCGCCGCGCGTTCCTGCGCTCGCAGGCGACCGAAAAGGTCGAGGTCCCACCGCGCCGTGACATTCGCGGCATAGGCGATCTGTTCGGTGTCGAAGGAGATGGAGGCAGGCAAATTGCCGCCGAACTGCGCTGGATTGCTGCGCCTGCCTTCGACGCTCGCATTGGCACCGACACTGGGCAGGCGTTCGGCACCTGCACGGTCCGCGCCTGCGCGTGCCTGGTCGATGCGGGCAAGCGCTTCACCCAGCGTCGGAGACCCGGCGAGCGCTTGTGCGGCCAGCGTGTCGAATGCGGGATCGTTGGCAGGCAGCAGCGAAGCGAGTGCGGTGTCCGTCGCCGTATCGGGTGCGAAGAGATATTGCGCGGGCAGGACCGGCTCGGGCGTTGCC
The DNA here is from genome assembly GCF_009827315.1 of Qipengyuania gaetbuli. Taxonomy (NCBI): domain Bacteria; kingdom Pseudomonadati; phylum Pseudomonadota; class Alphaproteobacteria; order Sphingomonadales; family Erythrobacteraceae; genus Qipengyuania; species Qipengyuania gaetbuli. The sequence goes on along the minus strand of NZ_WTYF01000004.1, from coordinate 1,463,798 downwards.
ACTTCGGGCGGCGGACCGCCTGCGCAGGCACCCAGCGCAAGGGTGGAGGCCGCGATCAGGAACGCGCGTTTCATCGTGCCTTCACCGCCGGGATGTAGGCATCGACCTGCTGTCCGACGCGGAACAGGCGTTCGTCCTCGCTCGTTGCATCGGGCAAGGCATAAAGCACCTGCAATACGCGCACATCGACACGCTCTGCGGCAGAATTGGTTAGCGAGCGCTTGGGAACCACCAGCGGTTCGGCGCGCACGAAGCGGGCCTGCACCTGCCGATCGGACGCGCCGCGTGGGCTGACAGTGGCCGGAGCGCCCAGATTCAAGCGTGCGGCCTGTTCTTCGTCGATGTCGATCCGCACGAACAGCGGCTGGGTCTGGCCCATCTCGATGAAGGGCTGGGAACCACCGCCACCCATGGTCGAGACATATTCGCCCTTGCGGATGTTCACCGCCAGGATTTCGCCCGCAATCGGAGCACGGATGCTCAGCCGGCCGATTTCGGTGCGGGCGCTGGCGGCGCGGGCCTGCGCAGCTTCGAGCCGGGCACGGGCAAGCGAGAGCCGTTCGCCCGCAGCGCTTGCTTCGCCTTCTGCGCGGATGACTTCCGAACGGCTGACCGCTGCAGGATCGTCGACGCCGCGATAAAGGTCGAGCTGGCGCAAGGCTGTGCTGCGCGCGGTCTGCGCCTCTGCGATTGCCGCCCGTGCCTCGCCGATCGCGGCTTCCGCTTCGCGCAGTCCGGCGCGCGCGGCACGGTCGTCGACGGTAAACAGCAGCTGGCCCTGGCTCACCCGGTCACCCGGCTGGACATAAAGGCCGGTAACGAGGCCCGACAGTGCCGAGCCGATCTGGATAAGCTCGCTCGAAGGTTCGACCACGCCTGACCCGGCGACACGCGGAGCATCTGCCAGCTGCTCGGGTGCACGGGGCGGATCGCGTTCCGGCTCGCTCAACGTGCGGTCGGGAAGCCCGGAAATGATGAAGATTGCCGCCAGCAACAGCGCGGCAAGCGCGATGACCGGGAGGATCTGCCTCGAAAAGCTGAGATTGCGGATATTGAAAGCCATGTCAGTGGTCCTCGGGCATTTCGCTGCCGTCATGGATAATCTTGCCGTCCTCGAGCATGAGGATGCGGTCGGCGAGGTCGAAAACGCGGTTGTCGTGGGTAACGATGATGCAGGCGCGGTCTTCGGCCACGGCCACCTCGCGCAACAGGTCCATCACGCGCCGGCCGGATGCCGCATCGAGCGCTGCGGTCGGCTCGTCGCAGACCACGAGGCGCGGTTCGTGGACCAGCGCGCGGGCGATAGCGACGCGCTGCTGCTGGCCGCCCGACAGCTGGCTGGGCAACTTGTCGGCTTGGTCGCGGATGTTGAGCTTGGCCATCATCTCCACCGCCCGCTCGCGCGCTTCGTGCCGGTCAATGCCCTGCGCGATGAGGGGGACGGCGGCATTGCTGGCAGCGTCGATCGACGGGATCAGATTGTACTGCTGGAAGATGAAGCCGATATTGTTGAGGCGGAATTCTACCAGCGCCGTGTCGTCGAGGTCGTAGATGTCGGTGCCGAACACCTTCACTTCGCCAAGGGTCGGCCAGAGAATGCCGCACATGATCGAAATGAGCGTTGTCTTGCCCGAGCCGCTCTCGCCGACGAGGAACGTCATTTCGCCCGCACGAATGTCGAGGTCGATGCCGTGCAAGACGGTGATGGTCTGCTGGCCGGCAGTGAAATCGCGCGTGACACCGCGCGTGCAGATCGCCGAACCCGGCTTGCAGCCACCGATGGCGCTGGTGTCGAGTTTGCGTCCCATCAGCGGAACACCGCCGCAGGTTCGGTCTTGAGCACGTTGCGCAGCGCCAGCCAGCCGGTCAGCGCGAGTATGAGCGCGACTGCCGCAAGGCTGATGAGCGGGATCTGCCAGGGGATGTAAAAACCCTTGAAGGTCGGGTTGGCCGAAAAGCTCCAGATGAAGGCAATCGTGCCGAGGACCCCGAGGCCGTAGCCGGTGATCCCGACCAGTCCCGCCTGGGCTATGACCATCCGCCGGATCTTCCGGTTCGTGACGCCGATCGCCTTGAGCGCGCCGAACTGCTTGATGTTGTCGCGGATGAACAGGCTGAAGGTGAGGCCGACGATCGCCACCCCGACGATGAAGCCGAGCGCCACCGTGATCCCGAAGTTCAGCGGAATGCCGGTGTTCTCGATGATGAATTGCACCCCGTCGCGCGCGAATTCGTCACGCGTCTGGGCCTTGAGGCCGGTCTCGCGCTCGATCCGTTCGGACAGGGCCTTGGCCTGCGCGGGGTCTTCCGCGCCGACGAGCACGAAGGACAGGCGATTGCGCGTCCCCGGCACGAAATTCAGCGCCCTGCTGTACTTTGTGTAGAGCACCACCGTGCTGGTGAAGCTGGGGATCGCATCGGCAATCCCGCGCACCACCGCGCGCTGGTCGTTGAGTTCGAGCCTTTCGCCGATCGGCGACTGGTCGGGAAACATGCGCGTTGTGCCAACGTCGTCGATGATCACGCTGTCGGGCTGCGAAAGCACGTCGGGCGAACCTTCGACCATCGCCTTGGGAAGGCCGATCAGCGTCGCATCGTCGACGCCGATGACCGCCACGCCTTCAAGGTCGCCATCCTTCGTGCGCACGCTTGCCTGTGCCCTGAGGTGCGGCACGGCCCATTCGACGCCGGGCACGCCGCGCACCTTGTCGAGCGCGGTCGAAGGCATCGCATAGGCAACGTCTGTTGTGCGGCTGACGGGGTCCATGACCCACACATCGGCGCTCGACACATTGTAGACGCCGCTCGCCCCGCGCTCGATCAGATTGACGAATATCGTCAGCTGCTGGGTGATGAGCAGGGTGGAGAACGCAATCCCGAAGACCAGCCCGTAGAACTTCTGCGCGTCCCCGGTCAGCATGCGGATGGCAATCCAGATCACGGCGCTTTCTTGCCTTTCTGCTGCGACTCGTCCATTAGTGAACGCAGGCGTTCAACTGAACGGGACCGTTCACTTTGTCAACTGCGAAAGCGAAGAAGGCTGGCCGGCCAGTCAGCACTGCCAAGCGCGAGGCGATTCTTGCGGCCGCGACCCGCGCCTTTTTCGAGCATGGCTATGCCGCGACCGCGATCGAGCACGTGGCTGCAGAGGCCGATGTGTCCAAGGTCACCATCTACAACCAGTTCGGCGACAAACGCGGCCTGTTCACTGCAGCGGTAGAGGCCGAATGTGAACGTATGCGGTCAGCCTTTGCGGTGCAGCCCTCGCCGTCGGGCACGCTGCGCCAGCGCCTGACCGCCATCGGCGAGGCGATGATGGCCTTCCTTTCGCGGCCGGAGATGGTCCAGTTCGAGCGGCGCATCGCCGCCGAAACCGAGCACGAACCGGCCATCGGCGCGGCATTCCTTGCTGCCGGCCCGCACCGGATGAAGGCGGCCTTTTCCGGCCTGCTCGGCGTGATGAAAGAGGCGGGCGAGGTGGAGATCGATGATATCGACCTCGCGGTCGAACAGTTCGCCTCCATGTGCAAGGGCATGGGCGACCTCGAACGGCGGTTCGGTTTTCCGGCCGATCCGGTGCGCGACCGCCAGCGAATCGACGGCGCGGTCGAGGTCTTCTGCAGGGCCTACGCAGTCGAAGAGTGTAATCGAAATTAGGCGCTGCCCGGCAGATGGTCTAAACTTGCCATTCACCAGCGCCATCCTACATTCCGGGATACGTTGAAAGGAATGCCGCAATGCGCGATCAGAATCAGGACCAGCAGCCCGATCCGGAGGGCAACGGCCCCAATCCGTGGATCAAGAGCCTCTTCGTCTGGGGCGGCGTGTTCCTCGGCCTGTTGCTGGTCGTCTCGATGTTCGGCAATTCGAGCGGCGGCAGCGGTACGCCCCTGCTCTATTCCGACTTCAAGGAGCGGGTGGCTGCGGGCGACGTGAAGTCGGTCGAGATTTCCGAAGAACAGATCGTCGGCGTGACCAAGGAAGGCGAGGCTTTCAGCACCATTCCGGTCGCCAGCGATACCTCGCTGCCCAAGCTGCTCGATGAAAACGGGGTCCAGTATTCGGGCCGCGATTCCGGCAGCCAGAACATCCTCCTTTACGCGCTGATCCAGATGCTGCCGTTCGTCCTGATCCTCGGCATCGCCATCTTCGCCCTGCGCCAGGTCCAGAAGGGCGGCGGAGCAGGCGGCGCTATGGGCTTCGGCAAGTCGAAGGCCAAGATGCTCACCGAAAAGCAGGGCCGTGTCACGTTCGACGACGTGGCCGGCATCGACGAGGCGCGCGAGGAGCTGGAAGAGATCGTCGAATTCCTCAAGGACCCCAGCCGCTTCTCCAAGCTTGGTGGACAGATCCCCAAGGGCGCGCTGCTGGTCGGCTCGCCCGGTACTGGCAAAACCTTGCTGGCCCGCGCGATCGCAGGCGAGGCGGGCGTGCCCTTCTTCACCATTTCGGGTTCTGACTTCGTCGAAATGTTCGTCGGCGTTGGCGCAAGCCGCGTGCGCGACATGTTCGAACAGGCCAAGAAGAACGCGCCCTGCATCGTCTTCATCGACGAAATCGACGCCGTCGGCCGCAGCCGCGGCCACGGCCTCGGCAATTCGAATGACGAACGCGAGCAGACGCTGAACCAGTTGCTGGTCGAGATGGACGGTTTCGAAGCCAACGAGGGCATCATCATCATCGCGGCGACCAACCGTCCCGATGTGCTCGACCCTGCGCTGCTGCGTCCGGGCCGTTTCGATCGCCAGGTCGTGGTCCCCGTCCCCGACATCGACGGACGCGAGAAGATCCTTGCCGTGCACATGCGCAAGCTTCCGCTCGCACCCGACGTAAACCCGCGCACCATCGCGCGCGGTACTCCTGGCTTCTCGGGCGCCGATCTTGCGAACCTGTGCAACGAGGCCGCCCTGCTGGCCGCACGCCGCAACAAGCGTCTCGTCGCGATGCAGGAATTCGAGGATGCCAAGGACAAGGTCATGATGGGCGCGGAACGCCGCTCCATGGTCATGACCGAAGACGAGAAGAAGATGACCGCCTATCACGAAGCTGGCCACGCGCTCGTCTCGATCAACGAACCGGCATCCGATCCCATCCACAAGGCGACCATCATTCCGCGCGGCCGTGCGCTGGGCATGGTCATGCGTCTGCCGGAACGCGACAATTACTCGTACCACCGCGACAAGATGCACGCGAACCTCGCTGTCGCCATGGGCGGCCGCGTGGCCGAGGAAATCATTTTCGGCCATGACAAGGTGTCGAGCGGCGCGAGCGGAGACATCCAGTATGCCACCGACCTTGCACGCAACATGGTCACCAAGTGGGGCATGAGCGACAAGCTCGGCCCCTTGCAGTACGAAGCGAGCCAGGAAGGCTATCTCGGCATGGGTTCGACCCAGCGGACGATGGCCGGCGCGGAGACTAACAAGCTGATCGACGCAGAGATCAAGTCGCTGGTCGAAGGCGGGCTGAAGCGCGCGCAGGAAGTGCTTACCACCCAGGAGGACAAGCTCCACCTGCTGGCGCAGGCCCTGCTCGAATACGAGACGCTAACGGGCGAGGAAATCGACCAGCTGATGAAGGACGGCAAGATCGACCGTCCCGACCAGCCGAGCGGTCCGGTCAAGGTTGCGCCGGTTGCCGGCAGTGCCATCCCCAAGGCCGGCAAGAAGTTCGGCGGCGGCACGGCACCTCAGGGTGCCTGACAGGACCCGTTAACATTCAGACCGATAGCGCCCTTCCGTCACCTGACGGGAGGGCGTTGTTCTATGCGTGGCAGCTCTATTCTTCTTTGCCTTGGGTCGCTGGCAATGGCGGCACCGCTTGCTGCCGGGGCATCGGCCAGCGTTAATGCGGAAGACTTCTATTCAACTGCTGTCGAGCTAGAGAAGAAAGGCTTCCGGGCCTTGTTCGACAAGCGGGCCAAATCGATGGAAGCGCAAATGAAGGATGCCGGTGCCAGCGCTCGCCAGGCCAATGCAGCGGCCTCGAAAACCGGTAATCCGCTCTATTGCGTGTCCGATGCCGAGCGGAAGAAGGGGCTCAGCGTCTCGCAGGTCCTCGCCATGCTGGGGGCGCTGGGACAGGAAACGCGTAGCAAACTGACGCTCGAACGGGCGTGGCTGCTGGCGCTCAAGCGCAAGTATCCCTGTACCGCTACCTAACTTCCAGCAGGGGTCAGAAGGCTCCGAGCAGTAGGAGGAGCTGTAGGAAGATCAGCAGCACCACCATGATGAAGAGCGAGAGTACTGAAAAACGCCACAAGGCGCTGAACCGTGACAGACCGTAGGCCCCGCGCAGGTGTTTGTAGATGTGGATCGGCGGGATCAGCAGGCTTCCCGCGTATATCAGGGCCTGCGGCGCTCCGGCCAGTCCCAGCAATGTGACCGTGAGCGTCAGCAAGGACATGAAGCTGAGCGAATAAGTCACGAAGATCGCATGATCGTAGGCTCCGAAGCGCCATTTCCATGCGAACAGCAGCCAGACGAAGGGCACTGATAGCGGGATCAGCAGCCAGCTGAACTTGTAGAAATTCGTCTGTAGCTTGTAGAGCATTAGGCCCGGGTTGGTCCGCCACTTGTCGAGCGCATTGTCGATCCACTCGATGTCCGAGACGCCGACGTTCATCCTGAGATCCTCGTCCTCGTCCAGCATGACGTCGGTCGAACCGTCCGGGTTCGCAGCGACGGACGGCCCCCCGGCGGCTGCCTTGTCACTATCCGGCCGTGCTGCCTTCTTCAGGAACGGGACCTGCTCTTCCGCGAGGTGGATGGCGTCGAGCTGCTCCTTCGTCTCTGCAAGTTGCTGCTGGACGCGCTGCCTTTCCGCCGGGTCGAGGTCGGGCTGCTTGAGATCCTGTTCCAGCGATGCTTGCCGCTCTTCCACCTTGGCAATTTCCGACGCCGCGAGTTCGCGCATCTGGGCGCCGGTATCGCCCTGGATATCCGTGGGCGTGCTGATGCCGGCGAGTTGGAAGACCGCGAACATCAGGAAGATCGAGAAAAGGAACAGGCCCATGGGCGAAACGAACCGCGCGCGTTCGCCTTCGATGTAACGGCGGGTGAGTTCGCCGGGCTTGAACATCAGCATCGGCAGGGTGCGCCAGGTCTTGCCGTCGAAATGCAGCGCACCGTGCAGCAGGTCATGGAGGAAAGCGCCGATGGTCCGGTGGAGGTGCGCCTGCTGCCCGCAGCTGTGGCAATGTGCCCCGACCAGCGCGGTGCCGCAATTGAGGCAGACGTCCTCGGCGAAATGACCCTTCTTCAGCGGCTGGCCTTCCCTGGGGCCGTTACCCTTGCCGCCGCCGACAACGCGCGCGAAGAGCCCGCCTTCCACGGCGGTCCCCAGCGCTTCCCCGATCTCGCTCATAGGCCCTCCTGTTACACGCGCCTTATTGTGGCGCGTCTGGGCCTGCAACGCAAAAGGCCGCCCCGAAGGGCGGCCTTTCAACTGGTTTCCGGCAATGTTCCAGTCGGTTAGCCGTCGTAGTCGGCGCCGATGGAGGTCGAGCGGGTCGGAGCCGAGGCGGTGATGCGCAGGGCTTCTGCCGACTGGCTGAGCGAACCGATTTCATCCATTTCGTCGTCGTCGTCCGGCAGGATCTTCTGCAGGTTGGTGACGGCAGCTTCCTGGAGGTCCTTGGGCTTGATCGTCTGTTCGGCGATCTCGCGCAGGGCGACGACCGGGTTCTTGTCGCGATCGCGATCGATGGTCAGTTCCGCACCGCCGGAAATTTCACGCGCACGCTGGGCAGCGAGCAGCACGAGATCGAAACGGTTGGGGATCTTGTCTACGCAGTCTTCGACGGTAACGCGCGCCATTGGGCACTCCGATGTAAATCAAGTGATTCCGGGAAAGCGGGCCAGATAGGCTGCCGGGGGCGAAAGGTCAAGAATTTGCGCCGCGCGCGACCCGCGCTAAGGCTGGCGCTGCATGGCCGAGCAAGCGACAGTGCCCGCCGCAAGCGGATATACCGACCCGCCGCCCTTCTCGGCCGAGGCGCAGGGCCAGTCGCTGACCTTTTTCCCCGCCGGCAAGGATCGCCGCGATGCGCTGCTCGAACTCGTTGCGTCGGCGCGCGAAACGCTCGACGTCTGCTTCTACATCTTTGCCGAGGACGAGGTCTCGACCAGCCTGCGCGATGCCTTGTGCGAAGCCGCCTCGCGCGGGGTCGACGTCACGCTGATCATCGACCGGTTCGGTGCTTCGGCCAAGGACGAGTTCCTGAAACCGTTGAGCGAGGCGGGTGGCCGCTATCACTATTTCAGCCCGCGCCTGGGCTTCCGCTATCTCATCCGCAACCACCAGAAGATGGTCATCGCCGACGGCGAGCGCGCCATGTTCGGCGGCTTCAATATCGAGGACGACTATTTCGCCCCGCCCGAGGCCAATGGCTGGAACGACCTTGCCATCCTGCTCGAAGGCGACGCGGTGGAAGGGCTGTCGCGGTGGTTTGCCAAGCTGCGCGGCTGGACCGAGAACGAGCACGCCCATTTCCGGGCGATCCGGCACACGGTGCGCGACTGGTCGTGGAAGTCGGAGGACGGAGAGGCGCGCTGGCTGGTCGGCGGTCCGACCCGAGGCCTGTCTACCTGGGCGCGATCCGTCACCCGCGACCTGGTCGAAGGCGAGAAGCTCGACATCTTCATGGCCTATTTCTCGCCGCCCTACACGCTGCTGCGCCGTATCGCGCGGGTAGCGCGAAAAGGACAGACGCGCCTGCTGATGGCCGCGAAGAGCGATAACGGCGCCACTCTCGGCGCAACGCGGTCGCTCTACAATTACCTGCTGAAGCGCGGCGCGAAGATCTGGGAATTCACGCCCTGCAAGCTGCACACGAAACTCATCGTGCTCAACGATGCGGTCTATCTTGGCAGCGCCAATTTCGACATGCGCAGCCTCTATCTCAATCTGGAGATCATGCTCCGGATCGAGGACAGGGCGCTGGCGGACAGGATGCGCGCGTTCCTCGAAACGCACTATGCCGCGTCGGAACGGATAACGCCCGAACTGCACCGCAAGCGTGCCACTATCTGGAACCGCATCCGCTGGTCGGCAGGCTGGGTGCTGGTGTCGGTGATCGACTACACCGTGACCCGGCGCCTAAACCTCGGCATCTAGCCGCTATTCGTAGTCGTCGTAGCCACCGCGCAGTTCGGGCGAGGTGAACTTGGTGAATTCGCTCTGGAACAGCAGCGGCACGTTGCCGGTCGAACCGTGACGCTGCTTGGCGACGATCAGCGTCGCGCGGTTCACCAGTTCGAGATGCCGCGCTTCCCAGTCGGCATATTTCTGGCGCACGTCTTCGCTGCTGGTCTCGTCCGGCGTGTCGGGCTTCAGCGCGTTGTGGTAATATTCGGCGCGGAAGATGAACCACACCATGTCGGCATCCTGCTCGATCGAGCCGGATTCGCGCAGGTCCGAAAGCTGGGGGCGCTTGTCCTCGCGCTGTTCCACCGCACGGCTCAGCTGCGATAGCGCGATGACGGGAACGTTGAGTTCCTTGGCCAGCGTCTTCAATCCGCGGCTGATCTCCGAAATTTCGTTCACGCGGTTGTCGTTCGCGCGGCCCGAACCCTGCAGCAGCTGCAGATAGTCGACGATGACCAACCCGATGTCGTGCCGGCGCTTCAACCGGCGGGCGCGGGTGCGCAGCGCGCCGATGGTGAGGCCGGGCGTGTCGTCGATGTAGAGCGGAAGCTCGTTGAGTTCCTGGCTCGCGAAGGACAGACGCTGGAATTCTTCGCGGCTCAATTTGCCCGAACGCAGCTTCTCGCTCGAAATTTCGGCGGTTTCGGCAAGGATACGCGTGGCCAGCTGGTCTGCGCTCATTTCTAGGCTGAAGAAAGCCGTGGCGGCTCCTGGCGATTCGCTACGGGCGATGCCCAGCTTCTCGTCGTCCATCAGGCGCCGCGCGGCATTGAACGCAATGTTGGTCGCAAGCGACGTCTTGCCCATGCCCGGACGTCCGGCGAGGATGATGAGGTCGGAATTGTGCAGGCCGCTGGTCTTGTCGTTGACCGTGTCGAGGCCCGTCGTCTTGCCCGAGAAGCGGCCGCCCGAATTGATCGCTGCCTCGACCATCTTCAATGCGCCGAGCGCGGCGGTGCGGAAATCCTGCGCCTCGCTGCCCGATGTCGCGCCTTCGGCGACCTTGTAGAGATCGGCTTCGGCCTGGCTGATGCGGTCCATCGGCGCGACTTCGTCCGATGTGTCGAGCGCTCCTTCGACGAGGTTGCGGCCGACGTGGACCAGTTCGCGCAGCAGCGCGAGGTCGTAGATTTGTTCGGCCAGCTTGCCGGTCGCAAGCAGGCCCTGTCCGTCCTGCGTCAGCCGGGCGAGATAGGTCACGCCGCCCAGCTGCTTGAGCGCCTCGTCGCTCTCGAAATAGGGCTTCAGGGTAACCGGCGTGGCGATCGAATTGCGGTCGAGCAGCTTGTGGATGCGTTCGTAGATGCGCTGGTGCACCGGCTCGTAGAAATGATGCGGCTGCAGCGGCGTGTTGAGCTCCTGCACGACCTGGTTGTCGATCAGCACCGCGCCGAGGAACGCGGCCTCCGCCTCGATGTTGCTGGGCAGCACCTGCCCCTGCTTTTCGGGCGCAGGAGTCGAATCATCGGGACGGAAAAGGAGATCGGTGTCGGCCATGCGCGGCACCATGGGCGAGGGGCGGATTCGCCACAAGCGCAGTGTGACCGCAAGACGACGCCTGCCCTTGTGGATAGCGGGAATAACGAAGAGGCCTTGCCCCGATGTGTCGCAGTTGCGAAAGCGGGCCTGCAAGTCATGACCGAATCCGCCAGCACCTCCACCGATTATCGCATCGCGCAGATCGATCTCGACGAAGAGACGATCATCTGGCGCAATGCGGATATCGAGCAGGAACGCCGGATCGCGATCTTCGACCTGATCGAGGACAATACGTTCAAGCCGCTGCGCGCGGTCGAGCGCGGGGCGACGGGCCCCTACCACCTCAAGCTGGCTGTGCGTGACGGGCGGTTGCTGATGACCGTGGCCAATACCGATGGCGTGATGGTGGAAGAACTCCTGCTCGGCCTTGCGCGCTTCCGCCGTCCGATCCGCGAATATTTCGCCATTTGCGACAGCTATTACCAGGCGATCCGCAAGGCGACCGCGATGGAGATCGAGACGATCGACATGGCCCGGCGCGGTGTCCACAACCGCGCAGCCGAACTCCTGCTCGAACGGCTCGAAGGCAAGGTGGAAACCGATTTCGCCACCGCACGCCGGCTCTTCACGCTCATCTGCGTCCTGCACATCAAGGGCTGAGCATGATGGCGCGGCGCAAGAAGAAGGCCTCACGCGGCTGGGCATTCAAGCTGGTACTGCTTCTCGCGGTGGCTGGCGCAGCCGCGGCCACATGGAAGTGGAACGAGGATCGCAACTGGCGACCCGACGAAGAGGCATACCCCGACCAAGGCGCGCTGGTGGGCGAAGAGGACGAAAACGTCGATTTCACCGTGCTCAAGGGGCTGGGCGCAAGCTTCGTCTACCTCGAGGCCAGCAAGGGTGCGCGGGACAAGGACGCGGCCTTCTCCGACCACCTCGCCGCCGCGCGAGAGGCTGGGCTTCAGGTCGGCGCGACCCATGAATTCGACCCCTGCGTCACGGCCGACGGGCAAAGCGCCAATTTCGTGACCATCGTGCCCCGCGACACGCAGCTCCTGCCGCCCGTCATCCGCTTAGCGCGCACGGCTGACGATTGTCCCGAGCGCGTGTCCGATGCCGCGGTACAGAGCGAGCTCCTGACGCTCGTCAACCAGATCGAGGCGCATACGGGCGCCCCGGTCATCCTTGCGCCGAGCGAGAGTTTCGAGGAGCGCTATCGTCCGGCTGCACGCTTGGAGCGGGCGCTGTGGCTGGAAGGCGACCTGGACGAGCCCGACTATGCAGGACGTCCCTGGACCATCTGGACGGCGAATACCGCCCATACCAGCGAGGCCGCGGACACGCCGCTGCGCTGGCTGGTCGTCCAGCCCTGATCACGCTAAGCGGTGAGCATGAGTGACGACGACCTGATCGCCGCCGCCCGAGAGGCCGCCGCGAACTCCTATTCGCCCTATTCCAATTTCGCCGTGGGGGCCGCCCTGCTGTTTGCCGATGGCAGCGTGGTGACGGGCACCAATATCGAGAACGCCAGCTACGGCCTTGCACTGTGTGCGGAGACGGTAGCGGTTTCCAAAGCCATGGCCGACGGTGTGCGCGGAGGCCTTGTGGCAGTTGCCGTGACCGGTCCGGGCGAAATGCCGATCACGCCGTGCGGCCGGTGTCGCCAGGTGCTCAACGAATTGGCGCAACTGGGCGGTACTGACCCGGCAATCCTGTGCGTGGGACCTGATGAAGTGCGGCGCACCACTCTGACCGCCCTGCTACCCGAAGCATTCGGCCCGGCGAGCCTCGTGTGACCACGCGCCGTGCCGCACTGGGCGGCATGGCAGCCGCATTGGGGGCGCTGGCGGCACCTTTCCCCGCACTGGCAAAGTCGCGCCGTATCGCGCCGCGCCTCAGGCAGGGCGACACCGTGGCACTGGTCGCGCCGGCAAGCGCAGCCTCGGAACGCGAAATCGCCAATTCGGAATTCACCCTGCGGGGCATGGGCCTCGTACCCAGGACCGGTGCCAATGCAGGCGCAAGGTCCGGCTACCTCGCCGGGACCGATGCGCAGCGCGCTGCCGACATCAACGCAGCGTTCGCGGACGAGACCGTGAAGGCCATCTTCGCCGTTCGGGGCGGCTGGGGCGGGGCAAGGCTCCTGCCCCTGCTCGACTGGGAGATGATCCGGCGCAATCCCAAGCTGTTCGTGGGCTATAGCGACAATACCGCGCTGCACCTCGCCATCGCGCGGAAAGCCGGATTTCCCACCCTCCACTCGCCCAATGCGGCCAGCCCTTGGCCGCGCAGCAGTTGGGAAAGCCTGTGGCGCCTCGCCTTCGCCGGCGCGACCCCTGTGCTGGGCGGTGCCGATGAGGAGCCCGAACTAGCCCAAGGTCCGCAGGGACGGACTATCAGGGAGGGGACGGCAAAGGGGAGGCTGCTCGGCGGCAATCTCACCGTGCTTTCGACTTTGATGGGCACGCCATGGGTGCCCGATTTCGACGGTGCGATCCTGTTCCTCGAGGACGTGAACGAGGCGGAATACCGGATCGACCGGATGCTCCAGCAATTGCAGCTGGCAGGGGCGCTGGGGCGGGTGTCGGGAGTCGTCTTCGGCCGGTGCCGCAGCTGCGCGAGCGACGAGCCCGACTATGCCGGTTTCACGCTGGACGAAGTGCTCGACCAGCACCTCGCCCCGCTCGGCATTCCGACCTTCGTCGGATCGAACATCGGCCACCACCGCGGGCAGCTGGCGCTGCCGCACGGTGCGAAAGTGGAAATCGATGCCGGGGCGCGGACGATCCGGCTGCTCGAACCGATCGTCGCCTGACCTACTTGTCCTGCGCTTCCAGCCATTCGAGCAGGCTGGCAAGGCAATCGCGGGCCAGCATCTTGCAGCGTTCCGGCGACCAGCCCTGTTCCGGTTCGGGGCTTGCCGGATTGTCCTTGTAGGGCATCTCCAGCGTCATCGCGACCGCGCCGAAACGCTCGGCCACCTGGTTGGTGCTCATGGTGAGGTTCGCCTGGCCCGGCTTGGACTTCACATAGCCCTGCTCGGTCTGGAAATCGGGCGTGCGGCGGTCGAGGATCTTCTCGAAGTTGTAATAGCCTTCGCCCTGCTCGTCCTTCCAGCTCGGGATGCCTTCGAAGCCGGCGATGAAGGCGACAGGGATCGCCTCGTCGCCGTGGACGTCCATCGCGAAGTCGACGCCCGTTTCGTCCATCCGATTGCGGATAGCGAGGACTTCGGGGCTCTTTTCGGCCGTCGGTTCCGCCCATTCGCGGTTGAGGTTGATGCCCGCGCCGTTGACGCGCAGGTTTCCGCGGCGCGATCCGTCGGGATTGCAGTTGGGCACGACATGGAGGCGGCACCGCTGGCGCAGCAGACGCCCGACGCTGTCGGCAGGATCGGTCAGCACCTCGAGCGCGCCTTCCATCCACCATTCGGCCTGCGTTTCGCCCGGGTGCTGGCGGGCGTAGAGCCAGACCTTGAATTCGCCTTCGCCCATTTCGAGGCAATCGATGGGCTGGCCGTCGAGCGTGGTGCCGAGGCAGCGGTAGTCCACGCCTTCGCTCGACGCGGCTTCTGCGACGAGGTCGTGGTGACGCTCCATCGAATAGGGCGCAAAGTAAGCGAACCACACCACGTCGCTTGCCGGAGAGTAGCGGATCGTCAGCGTGCCGCCGTCCTCGTCCTTGTCATAAGAAGAGGCGGCGCGGCCCCAGTAATCGCGGTCTTCCGAAACGCAGGCATCGTAGCCCGGCCAGCCGCCCGGATAAGCGCTGGTTTCGAGGTCGCGGATCTTCAGCACAAGCTCGCGCCCCGCCGCGCCGGTCACGCGGAAATGGAACCACTGCTTGAACTCGCTCTTGGTATCGAGCGGGATCGCCAGGTTCGCACTGGCGCCATCGATCGACAGCACTTCGATATTGCCGCTGTCGAATTCGGCATCGATCCGGATATCGCTCACTTGGGAACCTCTACTTCTATCGTTTCGCCATTGTTGCCGGGAAAATCGCTGAACAGCGCGGCGGCGAGGGTCTGTGCGTTTGCTTGCGCTTGCGCAAGGGGCGAGTTGTCGGGAACGCGCAGGTCGGCGCGGCCTTCCCACAAGTTGGCTTGCGATGCGGCGTCGCGGATGGTGACGGACAGTTCGCTGCCCAGCTTGTCCCGCTCGCCGCCGCCCAGATTGATGCCGATGCCGACACCGACGCCGGAGCCATAGCTGCCGGTCCGCCCGCCGACGCCGACGGTAACCGGCGAGCGCCTGCCTTCCGCGGTCTGGACGTATCGTTCGAGCGTAACCGTGGCGATCTGGCGGGCGGAAGCCCGGTCGGTCTCGGTATAGCCCAATGCCCGAAGCTGGGCAGCGACGGCGGACTTGTATGGCATAAGGGCGAGGCTGTCAGTGTCCTGCGCTCCCGATCCTGCGAGGAAGATCGTGCCTTCGCCGAGGCGGGCACTTGCTTCCGGTGCGACGAATCGCGTGACCTGCACGGGGCCCGGCGCGGTGGCGCAGGCCGAGAGTGCAAATGTGCCGAGGGCAGCGAATGTCAGGGCGATCCGGTTCATTTTGGGGGCTCTTTCGACGATGGGCGTTAAAGAAAGAAGAACGCGTGACAGGCGGCAAAGGCTCCGGACCGGAGTTTCCGGCCGCACCGATTGCGCCGCCCACGCGATCTGCTAGGCGCGGGCGCATGGATAGCATAACGAAGATTCCCGTCCTTGTGACCGGCGGTGCCGGCTACATCGGTAGCCATGCAGTGCTGGCCTTGCGCGATTCCGGCTGGCCGGTGGCGGTGATCGACAACCTGTCGACCGGGTTCAAATTCGCCGTGCCCGACGATGTCCCGCTTTATGAAGGCGATATTGCCGACGGCGATCTGGTGGCGCAAATCATCGCCGAGCAGAGCATTAAGGCGATCATGCATTTTGCCGGCTCGGTCGTGGTGCCAGAATCGGTAGAGAACCCGCTCAAATATTACGACAACAACACGGTGAAGAGCCGCGCCCTGATCGAGGCGGCAGTGAAGGGCGGGGTCGAACACTTCATCTTTTCTTCCACCGCAGCGACCTACGGGACACCCGAGACCACGCGGGTTTCGGAAGATACGCCGCAACGCCCGATCAACCCTTACGGCTGGTCGAAGCTTATGACCGAACAGATGCTGTCCGACGCCACCGCCGCGCACGGGTTCAACTTTTGCGCCTTGCGCTACTTCAATGTTGCAGGCGCCGATCCGCAGGCGCGGACCGGACAGTCGACCGCCGGCGCGACCCATCTCATCAAGGTCGCCTGCGAGGCGGCGACGGGCAAGCGCGACGGGGTCTCGGTCTTCGGCACGGATTTCGACACCCCCGACGGCACCGGTGTGCGCGATTACATCCATGTCAGCGACCTTGCCGCGGCCCATGTTCTCGCGCTCGAGGCGCTGATTGAGGAGCCGACCCGATCGTTGACCATGAACTGTGGTTACGGGCGCGGCTTCTCGGTCCTCGAGGTGCTGGATGCCGTCGACCGGGTGACCAATTCGCGGATCGACCGGCGGATGGAGCCGCGCCGTGCCGGCGACCCGGGCGAGCTGGTATCCGATCCATCGCGCATCAAGGCTACGCTTCCATGGCAGCCCAAATACGCCGATCTCGACCAGATCATCGGCCATGCGGTTCAGTGGGAGCGCAAACTCGGCGAAATTCGCGGAGATGCTTGACGGGAATCACCCCCGTCGCTAACGGGCGCGCTTGAATTTGGCGCGTCGGGGCTCCAACTCCGGCGCGTATTTATTTGCTAGACGAGATATACCATGAAGATCCGCAACAGCCTCAAGTCGCTCAAGAGCCGGCACCGCGATTGCCGCGTGATCCGTCGTCGCGGGCGGACCTACGTCATCAACAAGACCAACCGTCGCTTCAAGGCTCGCCAGGGCTAAAGTATCTGGCGTGCGGCGCCGCTGGCGTCGCGACTGGTTATCCGACCGGCCCGGCTCCCGAGGGAGTGCGGGCCGTTCGCATTCGGGAAGGGGCGATAATGGTAGCGAGCGTGGAAGCCGTCGTGTTCGACGTAGGGCGCGTACTCTACCAGTGGCAGATCGCCTCGCTGTTCGAGAAGATCGTCGACGACAAGGCTCGGCTGCGAAAGCTGCTCGACGAGGTCGTCACCGAAGAATGGCATTTCCAGCACGATCGTGGCCGTCCGCTCGGGGAAATGGTGCCCGAACGCATCGAGCTTTATCCCGATTTCGCCGAAGAGATTCGCGCCTATGCGACGCGGTTCAACGAAACGATCCCCGGCCCGGTCGAAGGTAGCCACGAGCTGGTCGAGAGGCTCGATGCACAGGGCGTGCCGCTGTTCGCGATCACCAATTTCGGCGCCGAGTTCTGGGCCGGCTTCCGCCCGACCGCACCGATTTTCGACCGCTTCCGCGATATCGTCGTCTCCGGCGAGGAATGCCTCGCCAAGCCCGACCCTGCGATCTTCACGCTGGCGGAAGAGCGATTCGCTTTGCACCCGTCCGCAATGCTGTTCATCGACGATAACGAGGCGAACATCGAATCCGCGCAAGGCTGCGGCTGGCAGGTCCACCACTTCACAGATGCCGCCAGACTCGAAGCCGATCTTTCCGCACGCGGGCTGATCTGAAAAAAGGCCCCAGCGTTTCCGCCGGGGCCTTGGAGTTCCACCCTGATGGAGAGGGGGTGGGGGGTCTGGTTGGGCGGCCTTAGCCGTTGCACTGCGCCAGCTTGTCGGCTTCCAGCGCTTCGCCCTTGGCGGTGAAGGAAACCACTTCGCCGAGGTCACGGTTCAGTTCGCGGCACACGCGCAGCGGGCGCGAGGTGCCCTTGGTGCCGACGCAGGTCGTGTCGGCGCAGGTCCATGCGACGCCGCCGGCAATCACGGTACGCTCGGCAGCAGGCTGCGCGAGTTCGGCGGTGTAGAACGGGCCGTTCGACGGCTTCGCTTCAACCACGGTCGGCGTGACGAGCGCTCCGAAGGTCAGCGTGGTGTAGGCGAAAGCGGTGGCGAGAACGCCCAGATGAGCGGTGCGGTTCAGGGAGAGGGTCATGGTCAAGCTCCGATATTTCATTGCAATTTTCTCAACTGGCCTTGCGAAAATTGCAATCTAGGTTTTCATTTGCAACTGGTTGCGAATCGCTACCTATGCCGATAGGTTTCGTGATGCAACCCATTTTTTCGAAATATTTGGCTTTGGCGAAAACTGCGCTAAATAGGTTTCACGGGAAGGACTGATTTTATGGGCGACATCCGCGAACCACTGCGCGAACTCACCGAATGCGGCTTGCCGCAGGCACTCGAAGTCATGGGCGAACGCTGGAGTTTCATGATCTTGCGGGCCAGCTTCAATGGCCTGCACCACTTCGAGGAATTCCTCAGCGAACTGGGCATCGCCCGCAATATCCTGTCGAACCGGCTGGCCAAACTGGTCGAACACGGCATCCTCAAGCGCGATCCTTGCCCGGATGACCGCCGCAAGATCGAATACCGCCTGACCGACAAGGGCTTCGACCTGCTGCCGGCCATGGTGGCTCTGCGCCAGTGGGGCCAGAAATACGGCGCCGAAGTGGTCGAGAACCCGGTGCTGGTGGACGAGCGCGATCGCCTGCCCATCGGCCCGACTTCGATCCTCAGCCATGATGGGCGCCTCTTGGGCCCGGCGGATCTCGCTCTGGTCGAACGCAAGAACCTCGGCATCCGCGCCGACGGGACCAAGGCGGAACCGCATGCCATCATGAAGAACGGCTCGGTCGTCGACATTGCGTCCGCTCGCAAGGCCAAGGACGCCGCCTGAGCGAACCGGTCGAGCGCACGACCGACGGTCGCTACATCATCGTGCGCGGTCGCCTGTGGCGGGCTGCCAATCCGAACCTGCCGGATATTGAACGCCAAAAGCTGGTAGACCGGCTGATGGCCGCACGCCGCGCCGTGGCGGCAGCGCGCCGTTCGGGCGACGGCGAGGCGGAAAAACAGGCTCGCCAGGAAGTGCATGCCGCCAAGCTGGGCCTCGGCGAACGCGGGCTGGTCTGGTGGGACGACGGCGCGCCCGATTTCGACCGGCACCTGCTGAAGAACACGCCCTACGCGCAAGAGTGACGTCATGGCGCGGGTGGCACCGTGACGTCATCGTTAAAACCATCTCAACAGGTTGGTGCGAAGAGAATCGCGAAGTCGGGCCTCAAGTCCCGCCGGAGCCGGGCCGTATTGTGATCGAAATCGAAGTTCAGAACGAAACCCACCAGACCGTCTTCCGCATCAAGACGGTTGCCGTGCCGCGCATTGGCGAGGGTATTCGCCTGCGCGAACCGAACGGTTCATGGGCTTCCTACGATGTGCTCGACGTCTGGTACCAGCAAGCCGAATTCGGCGAAGTCTGGATGCCCTATGTCCACGTGCGCATGACACCGGACGAACTCCGCGCCGTCGAAATGGCCAAGTCGAACCCGATGGTCGACAAGGCGCAGGCGATCCCGATCGAGGATTTCCTCAAGAAGTTCGAAGGCGACGTGGAGCACGAAACGGTCAAGCTCAACCTCGACATGGGCGAAAGCAACTAGGGCTCTTCGACCTCGGGCTCGAACGGCTGCGGATCCGCTATCCGGCCGATGAACAGCACCGCATCGCGTTCAAGATCGCGCAGGACCATCACGAAAGGACGGTCGGCGCGAAAAGGGACGGGCTTGCGCGGTTCGAACCGGGCGCCGGTCGTCACGATGGAGATGGTCGTGACTGCCGCAGCCTTGGTCCCTTCACCGTAGACCTGCAGCTTGGTGACATGGCGCACGTCGCTGACCTTCACTGGCGCCTGCCCCGGCTCGACCATCGCAGTGAAATTCGCGCGGCCTGTTTCGAATGGCAACGTCAGTCCGATCGCTTTTAGCGCAGGGATAAGGCCCTGGTCGTAATCGGTCTCGAACTGCGGAATTTCGACGCTAACGAACACGTCGTCCGCACCGTCGAGCCGTCGCTTCATGTCCTCGATGAATGAGGCCGAGGGAGCCTCGCTCATGACCTCGCGCTTCGCGGGCATTAGGATGTCCATGGCATAACGATTGTTGCGATAGGGCAGGCGGATTGCCTCCCATCCCTCGTGCCGGGCATAGGGTGTATCGAAATCATCGGTGACAAAGGTGAAGGGGCGTTCGGTCCCATCCCCGAACAGGAATGGGTGTTCGCGCCGTCCCATCAGCTTGGTTTCCCAAAGCCCTTCGAAATAGAGGGCATTGGCAAGAACCGCGATCATGTCGTCCGCAATCGCGGACGGTGTGATGACTTGCGGAATCAGGCCGTTGGTCGCCGCACTCGCCCAGTCATTGATGATTTTCGCAGTCGGTGCAGGCAAGGAGAAATCCACTTTCACCGCTTCGGCACCATATTCGCGCCGCGTCGCGGCGACATAGCTGTCGCGGAACCGGAAATCGCGGTCGAGGAACAGGGCATTGGCGACCTTGACCTCCACCCCGTCCTTGTTGCTGGCATAGCCGAGCGGATCTTCGGGAGGGGGAAGCAATTTCGCAAGCTGGGCACGCGTCTCGCCGCCGGCGCCCTCGTAGAGCAAGCCGAAGGCGAGATTGATGCTGGCGGGAGAGAACACCATGTTCTTCTGCGGCCCGGCTTCGGCATCGAGCACTGGCAGGAGGGCCATCGCCCCGTCATGCCGTTCGATATCGGCATCGCTGTCGGTGCTGGATGTTTCCGCAGGCATGGTCGCGCACGCGGATAGGATGAGCAGCGCCACCGGCACAAGCGAAGCCTTGATTGCAGCGTAGCCCATCATGGATCTCCTCTAGGTTTCGAGGGAGATAACGCCTTGAAGCCTTTCGGGTTTCTGTCCGGCGACCGGTCGGGCCTTGAATGCCTCAAGCGCGCGGGGGCTGCCTGCGGTAGCTCAGCGCCTCGGCAACGTGGATCCGGCCGACCCGCTCCGATCCGGCCAGGTCGGCGATCGTGCGGGCGACGCGCAGCATTCGCGTATAGCTGCGGGCGGATAGCCGCATGGCGCTGGCGGCCTGCATCAGCAGCTGGCGGCCTGCCTCGTCCGGTTCGGCGAAGCGTTCGAGCGCATCGCCCTGCAGTTCCGAATTGGTGCGCACGCCGCTGTCGGCCTCACGCGCGGTCTGGAGGGCGCGGGCGGCCGCAACACGGGCGGCGACCTCGGCGCTTCCTTCGGCAGGCGGCGGAAGCGCAAGATCGGCCGCGCTGACCGGATCGACTTCTACGTGGAGATCGATCCGGTCGAGCATCGGACCAGAAACCTTGCTCTGGTAATCGGCGGCACATTTTGGCGCGCGGCTGCACGCAAGCGCGGGGTCGCCGAGGTGGCCGCACCGGCACGGATTCATCGCGGCGATCAACTGGACGTTGGCGGGAAAAGTCACTTGGGCGTTCGCGCGCGCCACGTCGACCGTGTTGGTTTCGAGTGGTTGGCGCAGCGAATCGAGCACCGCCCGCTGGAATTCGGGCAGTTCGTCAAGAAACAGGACGCCGAGGTGCGCAAGGCTCACCTCGCCGGGCTTCACGCGCAGCCCTCCACCGGTGAGCGCAGCCATGCTGGCGGAGTGGTGCGGAGCGCGGAAGGGGCGTGCGCGGCTGATGCGACCGTCTTCCAGCAGACCAGCGACCGATTGCACCATGCTCACTTCGAGCGCCTCGGGCGGCGTCAGCGGCGGCAGGATTCCGGGCAGGCAGCTTGCAAGGAGCGACTTGCCGGCACCGGGCGGTCCGATCATCAGGAGGTTGTGACTGCCAGCCGCCGCGATCTCGAGCGCGCGCTTGGCGGTTTCTTGCCCCTTTACCTGCCTGAGGTCCGCACCGCGGACCGGTTCGTCGACCAGTCCTCTTTCGGGTTCGGCCAGCTGTCCTGTCCCCTTGAGATGGTTGAGCAGGCTGGCAAGGTCGGGCGCGGCGAGGACGGGCACTTCACTTGCCCACTTGGCTTCCGAACCCTGCGCCGCGGGGCAGATCAGCCCCTTGCCCGTCTCGCTGGCATGCATCGCGGCGAGGAGCACGCCCGGCGAAGGCGCGACTCGCGCGTCGAGCGCCAGTTCGCCCACGACGATCCAGTCCTCCAGCTGTTCTGCATCGGTAACGGCCATCGCGGCGAGCACTGCCAGCGCGATCGGGAGGTCGTAATGCGACCCCTCCTTGGGAAGGTCCGCAGGCGACAGGTTGATAGTGATCCGCTTGGGCGGCAGGGCGAGGCCCATGGATGACAGGGCGGTGCGCACCCGTTCCTTGCTTTCGCCGACGGCCTTGTCCGCCAGTCCGACGATGTTGAAGTTCGGCAGACCCGGCGCAAGCGAACATTGCACCTCCACCGCGCGCGCTTCCAGCCCGAGATAGGCCACCGTCCGGACCAGTGCGACCACCCTTAACCCCCGTCTCTGTATTCGTCCGGAGGCAGTGACGAAAATCCCTTTTGTTGTCGAGACTTGGCAGGCAAAATCTTCGGGAAAGACATGGCGTTAACGCCGCGTTGACCATGCCCTTTGGCATGCCGGTAAGAGGGGCGGGCGCAGTGCGGCTGTATGCTTCGCGCGGTCCTTCTCCTGCTTGCCACACTGGCCACCGGAATTGCCTCCCCGGTGGCGGCGCAGTCGATGGGCCTCGTGAAGCTCCCCATTGCCTTCGTCAGCCAGCCGGTCGTGCAGCAGGTCCATGCGGGCCGCCCGATCCCCGCCATCGAAGCGCCGCGCGCGCCGGTATCGGTCACGGTGCAGACAATCGTCTACGCGCCGGTCCCCGCTCCGCCGCAGTTCGTGCCGCGACCGGTGCAGCGGCCTACCTATTCCGCCGTCCGCGCCCGTTTCCCGGGCATCGACCGCAGCTTGCGCAATTACAGCGCCGGGATTGCCCAGTACGGGCCTTTCCGCGTGCTCGACGAAGGGCGCGTGGCGCTGGTCGGCGAAACCGATGCGGACAGCCCGCGCTGGTTTCGCGTAATGATGCGCCGCCACCCGAATCTTGCCCAGCTCGACATGGTCGAATGCCCGGGCACGAGTGACGACCTGGCCAACATGAAACTCGGCCGGATGATCCGTACTGCTGGGCTCGCCACCTATGTTCCGCGTCGCGGATCGGTGCGTTCGGGGGCGGTCGAGCTGTTCCTCGCAGGTGCTGCCCGCGACATCGCCGACGGGGCGGAGTTTGCCGTGCACAGCTGGATGGACGAACACGGCCACGAAGCGCAGGATTACGAAGAGGATGCGCCGGAAAACCGCCGGTACCTCACCTATTACCGTGAAATGGGCATGAGTGAGCGCGATGCGCGTGCATTCTACCGCTTCACCAACTCCGTCCCGCACCGCTCTGCCCGCTGGCTCGATGCGCGCGAAATGCGGCGCTGGGTGGGCGGCGGAGCCGGCATTGGCGAGCGTGCACCGCAGATCGCCCATGCCGCATATTGACGCTGCGCGGAGGGCTTGACCGACCACAGCGTTTCGCCTAAGCGCCCCTCCACCAATGCGGTCGCCGGCAGCGGCGACCCTTTTTGTTGGCGCGATTCGCCCGACAGACAACGAATTTTTGAAGGACTATCCGATGAAGCGGACTTTCCAGCCCTCGAACCTCGTGCGCGCCCGCCGCCACGGTTTCTTCGCGCGCAAGGCGACCCCGGGTGGCCGCAAGGTGCTTCGCGCCCGTCGCGCTCGCGGCCGCAAGAACCTCTGCGCCTAATCGCCTGATCCGCCGCGCCCCGTGCGCGGCCATGATCGCGATAATCAAACGGGCTCCCATCGGGGGCCCGTTTTGCGTATCTGCCTACCATGCCGCACGGCCTATCCGTCATCCGCAAGCGCAGCGACTTCCTCGCCGCCAACAAGGGGCTGCGCAATGCACGGCCCGGCTTCGTGCTGCTGACGCGCCCGAACGAGGGGAAGGGCAAGCGCTACGGCATTACCGTGACGAAGAAGATCGGCAACGCCGTCGTGCGCAACCGGATGAAGCGCCGCTTCCGCGAACTGCTCTGGGCGGGTCTTCCCGAATTCGGCCTGCCCGACCACGATCATATCCTGATCGGCCGCGAAGGCGGGGTCGAGCGTGACTTTGCGATGCTGGCCGAGGAACTTGCCGCCGCGCTTGAGCGGGCAAGGGACGGCAAGGGCGACCGCCCGCGCGGCCCCCGCCGCCCGCGGAGCCCGCGCGCATGAAGCATGTCCTGATCCTGATAGCCCGCGCTTGGCAGTTGGGCCCCAGCCGCATCCTGCCGCCGACCTGCCGCTACTCTCCCTCGTGCAGCCAGTACGCCATCGAGGCGCTGGGAAAATATGGGGCGATCAAGGGTGGATGGCTGGCGCTGAAGCGGCTATTGCGCTGCCAACCGTGGGGGGGCTGCGGACACGACCCCGTTCCGTAGCTGTCTTGACGATCTAACACACCATTCCCATCTGAACCGAAACCTGAACCGGGATCGACCTTGGAAAATTCGCGCAACATCATTCTCGTCGTCGTGCTGTCGATGGCCCTCTTGCTGGGCTGGGACGCTGCGATGAACTATTTCTACCCGCAGCCGGACGAGCCGGTGGTCGCGGCCGAAACCGCCGCCCCATCGGGTGACGGCGCGGAAGTCCAGCATTCGCGGACCGGTGGCCTGACCGATCCGGCTGCGCTGAAGCAGGAAGCGGCAGACCTCGAAACCGCGCTGGCATCGCCCGACCGGGTGCGCATCGATTCGCCCAAGGTCGCAGGTTCGATCAACCTGACCGGCGCGGTCGTCGACGATGTGGTGCTCAAGGATTACGCCGAGACGACGGACAAGGACAGCGGCCCGGTCCGCCTGTTCTCGCCGCGCGGCACCCCGGCGCAGCATTTCGCCCAATTGGGCTTCATCGTGAACGGCCAGAAGCTGCCCGATGCAACCGTGTGGCAGGCCGATGGCGAGCTGCTGACGGTCGACAAGCCCGTCACGCTGACGCATGACGCCGGCAACGGGCTGGAACTCCAGCTGCGCTATGCCATCGACGAGAACTACATGGTCACCGTCGAGCAGAGCATTGCCAACCGCTCCGCCGTGCCCGCAGTGGTCCAGCCGTTCGGCCTTGTCAGCCGTACCTCCGATACCGCCAGCGCAGACTTCTTCATTGCGCATTCCGGCCCCATCGGCGTGTTCGGCGACAGCGCGAACTACGACACCGACTACGGCGATCTCGACGATGACGGTCCGGTTAGTCCGCAAGGGCGTGCCGAATGGCTCGGCTTCACCGACATCTACTGGCTGTCCGCGCTCGTCCCGCAGGACGGTTCGGCCCCGGATGCGACCTTCCGTGCGCTCGGCGGCAATGCCTACCGCGCTGACATGATCTACGACCCGGTGACCGTGCCGGCCGGCCGCAAGTACACGACGACTTCGCGGCTTTACGCCGGTGCCAAGGATTCCACGATCCTCGACGCCTACCAGGACGCCGGTCTTGCCCAGTTCGGTCTGGCGATCGACTGGGGCTGGTTCCGCTGGTTCGAAAAGCCGCTGTTGTGGCTGCTCAAGACGCTGTTCGATCTCGTCGGCAACTTCGGCGTGGCGATCATCTGCCTCACCATCATAGTTCGCGGCGTGATGTTCCCTATCGCGCAAAAGCAGTTTTCTTCGATGGCCTCGATGAAGGCGATCCAGCCGCGGATGAAGGCGATCCAGGAGAAGTACAAGGACGACCGCCTCCAGCAGCAGCAGGAAATGCAGAAGCTGTTCCGCGAGGAAAAGGTCAATCCGCTGGCAGGCTGCCTGCCGCTGATCCTGCAGATCCCGATCTTCTTCGCTCTGTATAAGGTGCTGTATCTCGCCATCGAGATGCGTCACCGCAACTTCCTCTGGATCGAAGATCTTTCCGCGCCCGATCCGGCGACCATCCTCAATCTGTTCGGCCTGCTGCCGTTCACGCCGCCCAGCTTCCTCGCCATCGGCGTGCTGGCGGTGCTGCTCGGCGTCACCATGTGGCTGACCTTCAAGCTGAACCCGTCGGCAATGGACCCGGTCCAGCAGCAGGTTTTCGCGATCATGCCGTGGGTCCTCATGTTCATCATGGCACCCTTCGCGGCCGGTCTGCTGCTCTACTGGGTAACCTCGAACATCCTGACGCTGGCGCAGCAGAAGTATCTCTATTCCAAGCATCCGCAATTGAAGGCGGCTGCCGAGAAGGAGAAGGCCGAAAAGGCGGCAGAGGCGGCAAAGGCCAAGGGATGACCGAAGAAGAAGCCGCCGAACTGGCACAGCTGGAACGGCGGGCCAACAAGCTGTTTTCGGGCCGGGTGGAGTTCCTCCTCTCGGCCCCGCAGCTCAAGTTCCTGCCCGAACCGACTGTCCCCGAAATCGCCTTCGCGGGCCGTTCGAACGTGGGCAAGAGCTCGCTGCTGAACGCGCTGACGGGCCGCAAGGCCATTGCGCGCGCTTCGGTGACGCCCGGCCGCACGCAGGAGCTGAACTTCTTCGAAGTCGGCGAGCCCACGCTGTTCCGCCTCGTCGACATGCCGGGCTACGGCTTTGCCAAGGCGCCGGTGAAGGTCGTCGAGAAGTGGAAGAACCTCGTGAAGACCTATCTTCGCGGGCGCCAGGTGCTGGTGCGCAACCTCGTCCTCGTCGACAGCCGCCACGGCCTCAAGGATGTCGACCGCGACATGATGAAGATGCTCGACGAAGCTGCTGTCGGCTACCGCATCGTGCTGACCAAGGCGGACAAGGTGAAAGCCAGCGATCTCGAAAAGGTCGTCGCCGAAACCGAGGCCGAGGCGAGGAAGCACATCGCCGCCTATCCGCAGATCCACGTCACTTCGAGCGAGAAGGGCATGGGCATCGCGGAACTACGCGCTGCCGTCCTGAGCGACGTCGGGGTCTGATCGGCGATCGGGCGGGTGCGGCCCGCCCCGCTCAGCTCATCAATTCGCGAACGAACGGGATCAGGCCCGTCTGGCGCTGGCGCTTCATGCGTTCGGCGTCGAGGATTTCGCGCACCTTGCCAAAGCACAGGTTCACGTCCTCGTTGATCACGACATAGTCGTAGGCGTCCCAGTGGCTGATTTCCGCACGGGCCCGCTCCATGCGGGCATCGATCACGTCCTTTTCGTCCTGCGCGCGCGCTTCGAGGCGGCGGCGCAGTTCGGCGATGCTGGGCGGCAGGATGAACACGCGGACCACGTCTTGTTGGTCCTTCTGGTAGAGCTGCTGCGTGCCCTGCCAGTCGATATCGAACAGGAAATCCTGACCGTCCTTCAATGCTGCGCGGATGCGGCCCTTGGGCGTGCCGTAGCGATGGCCGAAGACATGGGCCCATTCGTAGAAGTCGTCTTCTTCGACCATGCGGTCGAATTCGGCATCGTCGACGAAGTAGTAGTGGACCCCGTCGATCTCGCCCGGACGCGGCGGACGGGTGGTGACGCTGACCGACAGCTTGATCTCGTCATCGGCCTCCAAGAGCATGCGCGATATGGTCGTCTTGCCCGCCCCGCTGGGCGAGGACAGGATGAACATCAGCCCGCGGCGGGCGAGTGCGGCTTGCGAAGAGGAGGATTCGGCCATGCGCGCTGTTGGCGCATGGGGCGGGTGCGAATCAACCCCGCGCTTGCTTCAGTTCACACTCAGGCATCGCCCTTGGTCTGCTTGCGCAGCGTGCGATCGCCTTTCCGGCGGGCTGTCCGGCGCGACTGGCTGCGGTCGAACAGGACCTTGAGCGCGAGGCCAGCGCCGACCGCCAGTGCGCCCGGGACCGAGCGGGTCGCGACCTTGGTCACGCCATAAGCGGCCAACGTGTGGACGATGGAGCGGTTCTCGACCGCTTCCTTGGCGAATTGCTTGCCGTACTGGCGGCCGAGCAGCATCTTTTCGAGCGTCTGGCGCGAAATGCGCCCCACGCTACGCAGCATGATCTCGTTGATCAGCAGGTTGGTGGCGGGATTGGTGCTGGGTCCGGGCACGGGGTCGGGGACGCCGGGATGCGGATCGGTCGCCTGTTCGAGCGCGTCTGCCGCCCGGTCGGTCAAGTGAGTCGGTTTCCTGCTGCGTACCACGCCCGTGTCCTGCCCCGTTTGCGGCGCTGGGGTCGAACCGCGCCGTTTACTTCTTCCGGCCGAAATCGACCGTGACGACGTTGGAGCCGTCTTCCGCCCCTTCAACGGGTGCAGGGTCTGCCTGTTCCTCGTCATTGCCGGCCGGATCGGTTGCGGCGGGCGCCATGTCGGCGACGGTAGCTTGGAACTGGAGGCCGAAATCGACCGCCGGATCGACGAACTGGGTGATCGCCGAATAGGGAATTTCGAGCTGGGCAGGGATCTGGTTGAACGACAGGCCGACGCTGAAGCCGTCTTCGCGCACGTTCAGGTCCCAGAACTTGTTCTGCAGGACGATCGTCATCTCGTCCGGAAACCGCTCGCGCAGGTTTGCGGGGATGGAAACGCCCGGAGCATGGGTCTTGAACGTGATGTAGAAATGATGCGCGCCCGGCAGTTCGCTACCGCTTGCCTCGATCTCGCCGAGCACGCGGCCGACCACTGCACGCAGCGCTTCCTGCACGATCGTGTCGTAGGGGATCAGGCTGTCGGGCGTATCGTCGCTCATGGCGCACTAGGTGGAACCGCGCGGCGTGCGGGTCAAGCGCTTTAAGCCTGACTTTACCGTGCGAATAGCCGCATTTTCTTGCGCCTAGCGCCCGCTGGCCTATAGCGCGGGCCATGCGTACAGGCCGTATCGAGAGAAACACCGCCGAAACGAAAATCCTGGTCGAGGTCGATCTCGACGGGACCGGCACCTACGACGTCGCAACGGGGATCGGCTTCCTCGACCATATGGTCGAACAGTTCGCCAAGCACTCGCTTATCGACGTGACCATGAAGGTCGATGGCGACCTGCATGTCGACCAGCACCACACGACCGAAGACAGCGCCCTCGCGCTCGGCCAGGCGCTGGCACAGGCGCTCGGCGACAAGGGCGGGATCGCGCGCTACGGCAGCGCCTATTCGCCGATGGACGAGACGCTGGCGCGCGTCGCCCTCGATATCTCGGGGCGTCCCTATCTCGTGTGGAAGGCCGGGTTCAGCCAGGAAAAGCTGGGCGAATGGGACACCGAGCTGATCGAGCACTGGTTCCATTCGGTCGCCCAGACCTGTGGCCTGACGCTGCATGTCGAGCTGCTTTACGGCACCAACAATCACCACATTTGCGAGGCGATCTACAAGGGCTTCGCCCGCGCGATGCGTGCCGCAGTGGAGATCGATCCGCGCAAGGGCGGGGCCATTCCGTCGACCAAGGGACAGCTCGGTGGCTGAAGTCATTGCCCTCGTCGATTACGGCGCGGGGAACCTGCATTCGGTCGAGAACGCGCTGAGGAAGGTCGGGGCGGCGGTCAAAGTCACCGCCGATCCCGATGTGCTTCGCGCCGCCGACCGCATCGTACTGCCGGGCGTCGGCAGCTTCGGTGCCTGCGCTGCGGGCCTGCGCGCCGAGAAAGGCGTAATCGAGGCGATGCACGAACGCGTCTTCGTCGGCGGCGCGCCGTTCCTCGGCATTTGCGTGGGCATGCAACTGCTTGCCACGCGCGGGCTCGAACATGGCGAGACCGCCGGGCTCGCCTGGATTCCCGGCGAGGTTCGTCTCATCCGCCCGCGCGATGACAGCGTGAAGGTCCCGCACATGGGCTGGAACGACGTCGCGCCGACACACCAGGCGGAAGACCATCCTGTCATCGAGGATGGCGAGGCCTATTTCCTCCATTCCTACCATTTCCATGCCGACAAGGGCCGCGACGTGCTGGCCATGACCGACCATGGCGGCGGCCTTGTCGCGGCTGTCGGTCGCGACAATTTGCTCGGCGTGCAATTCCATCCGGAAAAGAGCCAGGCCTACGGGCTCGGTCTCCTTTCCCGCTTTCTCGAGTGGAAGCCATGATCGTATTTCCCGCCATCGATCTGAAGGCCGGCCAGGTCGTGCGCCTTGCCGAAGGCGATATGGACCGTGCGACGGTCTACGGTGATAATCCGGCTGCGCAGGCGACATTGTTTGCCGACGCGGGCGCGCAGCATCTCCATGTCGTCGATCTCGACGGCAGTTTCGCAGGGTCGGCGCAGAACCGCGAGGCGGTGGAGAACATCGTCGCGGCTTTCCCGGGCCACGTGCAGCTGGGCGGCGGCATCCGTCGGCGCGAAGACGTCGAGGGCTGGTTCGATGCGGGCGTCTCGCGCATCGTCATGGGTTCGGCGGCCTTGAAGGACCCCGAATTCGTCAAGGACATGGCGCGCGAATTCGAGGGCGGCATCGTCGTTGCGGTTGATGCGAAGGACGGCATGGTCGCGACCGAGGGCTGGGCCGAGGTGTCCGACGTGCCCGTGGTCGACCTCGCCCGCCGGTTCGAGGACGCTGGCGTCGCCGCGCTGCTCTTCACCGACATCGGGCGCGACGGGCTGCTCAAGGGCGTGAACCTCGATGCGACGGTCGATCTTGCACGGCAGGTCGATATCCCCGTGATCGCCAGTGGCGGGGTGAAGGGCATCGACGACATCCACGTCCTCTGGCTCCACGCGAAAGAAGGCATCGAAGGCGTGATCACCGGCCGTGCGCTTTATGACGGGCGGCTGGACCTTGCAGCGGCGCTGGCAGTGGCGGCGCGGGCATGACCGTCCGCATCCGCGTCATTCCCTGCCTCGACGTCGCCGACGGGCGCGTGGTGAAGGGCGTGAATTTCGTCGACCTCAAGGATGCGGGCGATCCGGTCGAACAGGCGCAGGCGTATGACAGGGCGGGCGCGGACGAGCTGTGTTTCCTCGACATTTCGGCCAGCCACGAAGGCCGCGGCACGCTGCTCGACATGGTGCGGCGGACGGCTGCGGTGTGTTTCATGCCGCTGACCGTCGGCGGAGGGGTACGCAGCGTCGAGGATGCGCGCGCGCTGCTGCTCGCCGGAGCCGACAAGGTGGCAGTGAATTCTGCCGCCGTCTCGCGGCCCGAGCTCGTGCGCGAGATCGCAGAGAAATTCGGCAGCCAATGCGTCGTCGCCAGCGTCGATGCGCGTGCCGAGACCGAGGGCGAGGGCTTTCGCGGCTGGGAAATCTACACCCATGGCGGTCGCAAGCCGACCGGGATCGACGCGGTCGAACATGCCAAGCGGCTGGCAGAGCTGGGCGCGGGCGAACTGCTCGTCACCTCGATGGACGGCGACGGGACCAAGCAGGGCTACGACCTCGAACTGACCCGCGCGATTGCCGACAGCGTTTCGGTGCCCGTGATCGCCAGCGGGGGCGTCGGCACGCTCCAGCATCTCGTCGATGGCGTGATCGAAGGCCATGCGAGTGCCGTGCTGGCCGCCTCGATCTTCCATTTCGGCGAATATTCCATCGCCGAAGCGCACACTGCCCTGCGCGCGGCGGGCTTGCCTGCGCGCGGCTGATCGGTGCAGGAGAAGCACATGGATACGCTTGCCCGTCTCGAACAGACCATCGCCCAGCGTCTCGGCGCCTCGCCCGATGAAAGCTATGTCGCGAGCCTGCACCACAAGGGCCTTGCCAAGATCGCCCAGAAGGTCGGCGAGGAAGCTGTCGAAGCCGTGATCGCGGCCGTCGGCGACGACCGTGACGGACTGGTCGCGGAAAGCGCGGACCTTCTCATGCACCTTCTCGTGCTGCTGCAGGCCAAAGGCGTATCGCTGGCCGAGGTGCTGGCCGAACTCGACCGGCGCGAGGGCGTCTCGGGCCTGGAAGAAAAAGCCAGCAGGAGCGAATGACGATGCCGATTGATCCCACGCAACCCTACGATGACGATAACATCTTCGCGAAGATCCTGCGCGGGGAAATCCCCTCGACCAAGGTGTACGAGGACGATTGGGCCTATGCCTTCGAGGACATCAATCCGCAGGCGCAGGTGCACACGCTGGTCGTACCCAAGGGGCGCTATGTCAGCTGGGACGATTTCAGCGAGAAGGCGAGCGCGGCAGAAATCGCAGGCTTCGTGCGCGCGGTCGGCAAGGTCGCCCGCGACAAGGGGCTGGTGGAGCCGGGGTACCGGATGATGGCCAATATCGGCGCCCATGGCGGTCAGGAAGTGCCGCACTTGCACGTCCACATCTTCGGCGGACAGTTTTTGGGGCCGATGATCGCAAGATAAGCACGTGTCAGCGACGGGTCGCGCAGGCGTAAAAATCCCGTGCTTGCCGCGCGAGTCGGCGCTGGGCTAGAGGAACCGCGGCCATGACCATGCCCAACTTCCCCGACGGTATCATCGACAAGGACCGGCATCTTTATGCCGTGCGCGCCTATTACGAAGACACGGACCTGTCGGGCATCGTCTATCACGCGAATTACCTGCGCTGGTTCGAGCGCGCGCGTTCGGACCTGCTGCGCGGGCTGGAGATCGACCAGCGCGCCGCCATCGAGGCGGGCGAGGGCGCCTACGCGGTGTCCGAGATCAATCTCAAGTACCTGCGTCCTGCGAAACTCGACGACGATGTGCTGATCGAAACGCGTTGCACCGAACTGAAGGCCGCGTCCTGCCGGATGCACCAGAAGGCGTTTCGCGGTGACGAATTGCTTGCCGAGGCACATTTGCGCGTCGGCTTCATTTCACTTGATGGGCGGCCCCGCCGGCAGCCCGAGGATTGGCGCGCATCCTTCGCGCGCTTCGCCAGCTCGACAGAGGCATAATGACGACACTTTCCCTCCTTGCCGTAACCGCTCCGACCCGGGTCGATCCCGTCCAGCTGTTCATGGACGCCGACATTGTCGTCCAGCTGGTCATGCTCGGCCTCGTCCTTGCCAGCATCTGGGTGTGGACGATCATCGTCTCCTTCTCGCTGCGCATGGGCAAGCTGAAGACACGTACCCGCAAGTACGAGGAAGATTTCTGGCAGGCGGAGAACTTCGACCGCTTCATGGCCGAACGCGGCACCCGCGATGTGCCGTCCGCCCGGGTGGCACAGGCCGCCGTCGTCGAATGGCGCAAGTCGACCAAGGGCGAGGTTCGCGACCGCGAGGGTCTGCGCAGCCGCCTTGCCTCCGCCATGGAAAGCCAAGTCGCCATGGAAGCCGACGACATTGCCGAGCGGCTGAACTTCCTCGCCACCGTCGGCGCGGTCGCCCCTTTCGTCGGCCTGTTCGGCACGGTCTGGGGCATCATGAACAGCTTCTTCCAGATCGGCGCGCAGGAAAGCTCCTCGCTCGCCGTCGTGGCACCCGGCATTTCGGAAGCGCTCTTCGCCACTGCGATCGGCCTGTTCGCGGCCATTCCCGCGGTGATTGCCTACAACCGGTTCAGTCACTCGGTCGAACGGTTCGAGGCCGGACTTCACCGCTTCGCCGACCGGCTGCACGCGACCTTCAGCCGCCAGCTGGAGCAGCGCTGACATGGCGATGAACCTCGCCTCTGCCAAAGGCACGCGCCGGCGTCGCGGGCGCGGCGGGCGGCGGCCCATGTCCGAAATCAACGTCACGCCCTTCGTCGACGTTATGCTGGTGCTGCTGATCATCTTCATGGTCACTGCCCCGCTGCTTACTGCAGGCGTGCCGATCCAGTTGCCCGACAGCAGGGCCAATGCCCTGCCGCAGGAAGCGCAGCAGGTATCGATCAGCATCGATGCGGAAGGCTTTGTCTATATCGACGACCAGCAGGTGCCTGTCGGGGGACTGCCGCAGGCGCTCGAGAACCTGCCGCGCACGGGCGAAGGGCCGGACATTACCCTGCGCGCCGACCGCGCGCTCGATTACGGCCGCGTGATGGCAGTAATGGGCGAGCTCAACCGGGCCGGTCTCAATCGCATCTCGCTGGTGACGAATGGCGGCCAGTCGGCCCCGCCGGTCAATTCCGGTTCATCCGACGAGGAATAGCCACAAGCTCATGGAGAGAACCGCAATCAGGGCAGAGGAGCGTACCGGGCTGATCGTCGCGGTCGCGCTGCACTTGCTGGTGCTCGCCGCGCTGGTGATCCAGGCCTTTTTCGAAGGCGACAAGGCCCCGCCGCGTACCGAGCGGATGACGGTAAGCCTGGCCGAAGACGTCGGGATGGAGGCGACCGCGCCTGATCCGGTGCCCGAAAGCCGCGCCGCGATCGCGCCCGAACTGGCCGATGTTCCTGCCCCTGCACCCGAAATCCTGCCTGCCCCGACCACGCCGCAGGTCGATCGCCCGACGCCGAGGGTGCAATCGCCCGTTCCCGCTCCTGCGCGCGAGACGCGCCAGCAGCCCCGCCGCGAACAGCCGCGCCAGCAGGCGCAGCCGCGACCGGCAGAGCGGGGTGGCGGCTCGCGCATCGGCGACAATTTCCTCGCCGGTGCAGGCGACAGCACGACGACCAACGAGACCCGCGTCCCCGCCTCGCAGATCGGCGCGAGCGCGAAGGCTTCGCTGGTCCAGGCCATCTCGCGCGAGATCAAGCCGCACTGGAAACCGCCCAGCGGCCCGGAAGTGGAGGAGATCACGACCTTCCTGCGGTTCCGCCTCAATCCCGATGGCAGCCTTGCCGGTCGGCCAGAGGTCGTCCGTCAGACCGGTGTGAACGACACGAACCGCGCACAGGCCGGACGCCACGGCGAACAGGCAATCCGCGCGGTGCAACTGGCTGCCCCGTTCGACTTGCCAGAACAGTATTATGAAGCCTGGAAGGTGGTTGGACCCTTCGGCTTCGACTGGAGACTTGCCCAATGAAATACCTGATAGCTGCAACCCTCGCTTTCGTGGCCGCACCGCTCGCCGCGCAGAACCAGGACCTGGGGGAACCGATCCCCGAAGGCCAGGACGTGGAAACGATCGAGGAAGAGGGCGGCCTGACCGGGTCGGTCAGCTTCGAGGGCAATCTCGACGATCTCGGCATCGCCATCCCCGCCTTTGCGACCGACCGCAATGTCGCCACACCTGCCAATGCGCAGGGCACCGCGGCGCTTGGCGTCGAACTGGCCCGTGTGATTACCGCGGACCTGCGCAATAATGGCCTGTTCAAACCGACCGGTCCCGATGCGCTGCCCAAACCGAGCTTTGCCAATATCAATGCGCCTGCCTGGGCGACCTGGTCCAACCGCGGGGCTGAAATGCTGGTCCACGGATACGTCCGCGCGCGCAGCGACGACCGGCTGACGGTGGGCTGTTATCTCTACGACATGGCGCTGCAGAGCCGCCTCGTCGCAGAAGGCTGGGTGGTGTCGCCTGCCGACTGGCGGCGTGCCGCACACAAGTGCGCCGACCTCATCTATTCGCGCCTGACCGGCGAAAGTCCGTTCTTCGACAGCCGCATCGCCTATATCGCGGAAACCGGCCCCAAGGATAACCGCGTCAAGCGGCTTGCCATCATGGACAGCGACGGGGCGAACCACCGCTTCATCACGACCGGCCGTTCGACCGCGCTGACGCCGCGTTATTCCCCCGATTACAAGCAGCTGGTCTATCTCAGCTATGTCGACGGTAATCCGCGCATCTATGTCTACGACATCGGAACCGGCCGCCAGACGCTGGTGACGCAAAGCGAGAATCCGACCTTCGCGCCTCGCTGGAGCCCGGACGGCCGCTACATCCTTTATTCGATGGCGGTCGGCGGAAATACCGACATCTACCGTGTCTCCGCGCAGGGCGGGCGCAGCGAGCGGCTGACCGATGCGCCCGGCATCGACATCGGCGGCTCCTTCTCGCCCGATGGCCGCCAGATCGTGTTCGAAAGCGACCGGTCGGGAAGCCAGCAGATCTACATCATGAATGCCGACGGATCGAACCAGCGCCGCCTGTCGTTCTTCGGTGGCCGGTCCGCGACGCCCGAATGGAGCCCCCGCGGCGACCAGATCGCCTTCACCCATATTGCCGGCGATTTCAACGTGGCGGTCATGAACCCGAGCGGTCGCGGCTTCCGCAAGCTGACCAGCGGCTGGCAGGACGAGGCACCTACCTGGGCGCCCAATGGCCGCATCATCCAGTTCTTCCGCACCGAGCGGAACACCGGCAAGACCTCGCTATGGCAGGTTGACCTCACCGGCGAGAACGAGCGCCGCCTGCCGACGCCGGTCGATGCATCGGACCCGGCATGGGGACCGATCCTGCCGTAAGTGCATTGAGAGTTTCGTGGGGACGAAAAACCGATCGGGGGCAAACCGATTGAAAACCGCTGTTTTACAAGGGGACAGCCTATGAATACCCGTTTCGCTACTGTCGCTGTGCTGACCTCCGCGCTGGCCTTGGCCGCGTGCTCGAAGAAGGCTCCGGAAGAGCTGCCGCCGCCGCCGGAAGATGTCGCGACGCCGACCCCGACGCCGACCTCCACCGGACCGGCGGTGGGCTCGATGCAGCACTTCATCGCCGCCGTCGGACAGTCGAACACGGTCGTCTATTTCGAGACCGACCGTTACAACATCGACGCCGAGGACAGTGCCAAGCTGCAGACGCAGGCGCAGTATTTCAGCCAGTATCCGCAGATCAATTTCACGATCGAAGGCCATGCCGACGAACGCGGAACGCGCGAGTATAACCTTGCCCTGGGCGAGCGCCGCGCCAATGCGGCGAAGAACTACCTCGTCAGCATCGGTATTCCGGCCAACCGCATCCGCACCGTCAGCTACGGCAAGGAACGCCCCGTGGCGCTCGGTTCGAACGAATCCGCATGGGCACTCAACCGCCGCGCCGCGACGATTACGATCAACTGATGATGAAGGAGCGGGTCCCGGCCGAGCCGGGACCCGTTTCGCTCAGAAGCGCGCGTTCAGGTCGAACAGCGGCGCTTGACCGGCAAGCTGGCTGCCGGCCGGAATATCGAAAAAGCCCGCGCCCGCCGACAGGGCGAAAAGGCCCATGGTCAGTGCGGCGGCGATGGCAGAAAGCGTAAGCTGCTTGCTCATGACATGGCCCCTAGGCTGGAAACGTGAAACAATCGTTGCAACGCAACATTTCGAATTGAAACTGGTTCCCATATCCTTGCCAAGTTCGCCAGTGCTCCTAGATTGACGACCATGCCAGCCCGACAAACGACTTCCGGAACGATCTACCGTGCCTAAGGCGCGGCGCTCCAACGATTGGGGATTTCCCCGCTGGCGCGGTTACGACGCCAGCCGCGAAGCCGCGCCCGTGCGCCTGTGTGACCGGCACGGGTGCGAGGAAGTCGGCGATTGTCCCGCTCCCAAGGCACCCAACAGTCCCGAGCGCTGGATGTTTTGCCAGGCCCATGCCGCCGAATACAATCGCGGTTGGGACTATTTCGAAGGCCTCGACAAGGCCGAGAAGGAGGCCCGCGCCAAGGCAGAGCGAACCGAGAATGCCGGCTATGCCGAGGCACAGCATTACGGCTGGGCAGGCAGCGGCGACGGATCGCGCAGCGCCGACGAGATGCGCGCGCTCGAAGTGCTCGACTTGGAGGCCGATGCCGATTTCGCGACCGTGAAGAAGGCATTTCGCGCCCGGGCCAAGGAAGTGCACCCCGACGTCAAGCCGGGCGACAAGGGTGCAGCGGCACAGTTCCAGAAATATTCGCTCGCCTACGAAATCCTAAAATCTGCCGAGGAAAGACGCGAATGGAAGGGCTGATACCTTTCTAAGCCACTGTTTTCGCGGCTTCCCATAGTAAAGGCCCCGTTTACGATTTCTTCCCCTGTGCCTGCTACAAACGGTCCTAGAACGGACCATGACGATACAGCAGCGCCTCACTCCGCGTCACGCCACGAATGTCGTGCTCGACTGCCTCGTTTCGCGGCAACGGGTCCAGGCGATCTTGTGCGACGTCTCCCCCACCGGTTGCCGCGTCGAACTGTTCGATGCCTCGGCAGAGCCAGGTGCAATGTTGATCTTCGAAATCGACGACCGTCTTGCCTTCGCGGGACAAGTCGTCTGGGTCCAGGGGGTGGAAGCTGGCGTGCAGTTCACCCGACCCCTCCTGCCGCAAATCCTCGCCGCGCTGGACGTGAGGCCTAGCTAACCCAGCCTGCCGAGAATGGCCTCGGCCATCCGTTTGCCGAGTTCCGGCCCCTGCTGCGGGTAGAGGTAGGGCTCGATCATTTCGGCTTCCATCACCGCAAGGTCACCTGAAGGCAGGCGCGCCATGTCGATGCGGCAATATAGCGGCCGGTCGAACGGCAGCGAAGCGACCACCGATTGTGCCCTGGCGAGATCGGCGGCATCGGGCTCGAAATCGCATTCGTAGCCGCCATAGAGCGACTGGATGCGGTATTCGCCCTCCGCCGCCCGCTTCAGCACGCCGTGGCTGAAGGCGCCATCGATGAAGAGGAAGGTGTATTCGCCCTCTTCGACAACGCTCGACAGGAACGGCTGGACCATGCAGGCGCGACCCATGCGCCAGCCCTCTGCGGGCAGCTGGGCGCGCGAGAAGCTGTGCTGCCCGAGGCCTCCTGCGCCGACCTGCCGCTTGACCACGATGCGCTCGCAGGCGAAGTCGTCCATCGCCTCCAACGCGTCCGCATGGTTGAGATCGTCGAGCCAGAGCGTGGGTACGGTGGTCACGCCGCGCTCTTCCAGCTCGCGAAGATAGCGCTTGTCCGCATTCCACCGCACGACGTCCGGCGGATTGCAGACTGCAATACCCATGCCGGCCAGGGCTTCCAGCCTGTCGAGGAACTCGTCCGGATGGTCCTGATAGTCCCAGGCCGTGCCGAGCATGACCAAGGCCATACCCTCGAACTCACCCAGCGGTGCGCGCCAGTCGATCTCCACCAGCTCCAGTCCCGTCGCAGCGAATGCCGGGCGCAGGGCCGCGGTCTCGAGATCGTGCTCGAAAGCGTCCCCGCGCCGTTCGTCCGCTGCGCCTTCAGGCGGAGGCAGCGTGTCGGCGCAGGCGAGGAAGCCGATCCTTGTCGTCACTTCAGACCTGTTCCAGCGCCTGTTCGAAGTCGGCGATGAGGTCGTCCGCGTCCTCGATCCCGATCGAGATGCGGATCAGGTTGTCGCCGATGCCCAGCGCCGCCTTGCGCTCGTCCGGCACCGAGAGGTGCGTCATCGAGGCCGGGTGGCTGGCCAGCGTCTCGGTGCCGCCTAGGCTGACCGCCAGCTTGGCGATCTTGAGGCTGTCGAGGAAGCGGAAGCATTCAGCCTCGCCGCCCTTGAGCAGCAGCGAGAAGGTCGAGCCTGCGCCGAGGCAATGGCGGTCGTAGATGTCCTGCTGGCGCGCATCCTTGATCATGCCAAGATAGCCGAGGCCTTCGACCTTGGGGTGCTGGGCAAGGAAGGCGCAGACCTTTTCCGCATTCTCGCCCGCCCGCTGCATGCGCAGTTCGACGGTTTCGAGGCTGCGGCAGAGCATCCATGCCGTGTTCGGATCGCAGATGCCGCCCATCGTGTTGCGGAGCATGCGCACCGGGTCCATCCACTTCTTGGCCCCGGCGATGCTGCCGGCGACGAGGTCCGAATGGCCACCGACGTACTTGGTCAGCGAATAGACCACGATGTCCGCACCATGTTCGAGCGGGCGCTGCCACAGCGGGCCGAGGAAGGTGTTGTCGATCGCGATCGGGCATTCCAGCCCCGCTGCGTCGACCGCGGCGCGCACGGCTTGGACGTCGACCAGCGCATTGGTCGGATTGCCCGGGCTTTCGAGGTAGACCATGCAGACCTTGCCGCCCTGTTCGGCGGCCTTGGCCTTGCCCTGTTCCAGCACGGCGTCGATCTCTTCGCGCGTCGCGCCGGCCGGGAAGTCGATGTAGCTGACGCCGAACTTGCTCAGCCATTTGGCGACGAAGCCTTCGGTCGCGGCATAGAGCGGTCCCGAATGGACGATCACGTCGCCTTGGCTGGCATAGGTCAGCAGCAGGACGCAGATCGCGGACATGCCGCTGGAGAAGGACAGGGCGTCTTCCGCGCTGTCCCAGATGGACAGGCGGTCTTCGAGGATTTCCTGGTTCGGCGCGTTGAAGCGCGAATAGACGAGGCCGTCCGCACCGCCCGGACGCTTGCCGGTGATGCCTTCGAAATGGCGCTTGCCGTCGGCGGCGCTGGGGAAGGCAAAGGTGCTGGTGAGGAACAGCGGCTGCTTGAGGCTGCCTTCGGACAGCACGGGGTCGTAACCGTGGCCCATCATCAGCGTGCTGGGTTTCAGGGGGCGGCCGTTGATCTTGGTGACGTCGCTCATGGCGCGAGCATCCTTCCTGTATCTTCGCCCCCAGGAAGGCGGGGGCCGATGAGGCTGCCGGGGCGCCCGTTCCTAACCTCCGCAGGAACGCCTCTCCGCCGACAGCCGCTGTGGGCCATCTCTTATGTTGGAGCGATGTTGGTTTCAACTGCGACCGGTCCCACAGGATGGAACGCTTGGAACACAGTCCACAGGAGAAAATCCCGGACCCCAGACGACGCCCACACGGAAGCGTTGGAGGAGAGATTTTTCGGCGCCATCAGGGCGGCGATAGCAAGTAGACTGACGGTAGGAAAACGCCCGTCAGAGCAGCGCGTTCATGCCCCACACCACGGCCACGATCATCACGATGCCGAACAGGTCGAGCAGCAGGCCTGCCTTGACCATCCGTTCGATGCGGATGCGACCGGTCGACCAGGCGATGGCATTGGGACCGGTTCCGGCCGGCAGCATGAAGCCCCAGCTCGCCGCAAGTGCGGCCGGCATGGCGAGCAGGACCGGATCGGCCCCCAGCGCCACGACGAGGCTGGCGACGACCGGGATGATACCGCTGGCCGTGGCGACATTGCTGGCGAACTCGGTGATCAGCACGACCATCGCGACCACGGCAATCGCGACGAGCACCAGCGGCCAGGCCTCCAGCGGCAACAGGGCCTGCCCCAACCAGTCGGCAAGGCCGCTCGCCGCCATGCCGGCCGCCAGCGCCAGTCCGCCGCCGAACATCATGATGACGCCCCATGGCGCGCGGTTCGCCTCGTCCCAGGTCAGCAGCGGCCTGCCCGTGCCATCGGGCAGGAGGAACAGCGTCAGGCTCATCAGGATGGCGATGGTGCCGTCGGTCAGCGATCCGTCCGGCAGATAGGGTGCGATCCACATCTGCCCCATCCACAAGAGGAAGGTCACTGCGACGACGGGGACCAGCCGCTTCTCCGCGCTCGACCAGGCAGAATGCGTGTCGATCGCCGTGCGTGCGGCGCGCGCATCGAAGGGATGCGCCGCGACCTTCTGGACCCGCGCGACGAGGAAGGCGGCCAGCGGCACCCCGATCACGACAACCGGCAGGCCGTAGAAGGCCCACTGCGCGAAAGTGATGCGCGTGCCGGTCAGCGTGTCGAGCAGGCCCACGGCAATCGCATTGGTGGGCGATCCGACC
Organism: Qipengyuania gaetbuli; assembly: GCF_009827315.1. Taxonomy (NCBI): domain Bacteria; kingdom Pseudomonadati; phylum Pseudomonadota; class Alphaproteobacteria; order Sphingomonadales; family Erythrobacteraceae; genus Qipengyuania; species Qipengyuania gaetbuli. Next base: position 1,423,017 of record NZ_WTYF01000004.1, on the reverse strand, counting down.
AGCGTGCCGAGCCCGCCGATGCTGGCCGCAAAGGCGATCCCCATGGGCAGGGCGCCCGACAGGCCTTCGGTGTCCTCATCGCCGATGCCCCCGCCTGCCAGCACGGCGACGGCCATGGGCATCATGATCAGCGCGGTGGAGGTGTTGGAGATCAGCATCGACAGGATCGCCGCTGTCGCCATGAAGGCCAGCAGCACGCCGGCCTGCCCGCCGCGCCCGCCGACCATGCGCAGCAGCGCGAGCGCCAGGCGCTTGTGCAATCCGGTGCGCTCGATGGCGAGGGCGATGAAGGCACCTCCCAGGAGCAGGAACAGGATGGGCGAATAATAGGCCGATGCCGTAGTCTTTGCGTCCATCACTCCGGCAAAGGGCAGCACGAGGAACGGCATCAGCGCCGTCGCCGTCAGCGGCAGCGCCTCGGTCATCCACCATGCGGCCATGAGGACGACGAGGCCGGCAACGATCCCGGCCCCGCGTTCCATCCCCGCAGGCAAAGGCGCGAAAATGCCTGCCAGCAGGGCAAGAATGCCGATTACCAGACCGATGCGTTGTGCGCTCACTGCGTCTCTCCCGCTGCCCTGCTAACGGGCAGGGGCGGGAGGGAGCAAGGCTTCACGTGGTGCCTATGCCGCTTTCATGGCGGCGGCAGCGCTTATTGCTCGGGCTGGGCTGGCTCGCCGGCTTCCTCGGCAGGTTCGATCGTCTCGCCGGGATTGGGCAGCAGGATCACGCGGCCGAGGCGGCCCTGTTCCTGCAGCACGCGATATTTCTGCGCGCGTTCGCCAAGCAGGCGCAGGATCGAAGGCGTGAACTTGGCCGATGCGTATTCGCCGTTCGACTGGAGTTCGTAGAACAGCGGTTCCTTCTCGCCCCCGGCAAGGTCGGCGACCGTGTCGACATATGTGTTCACCTTGATCGACTTGCCTTCGGCGAGCAGCGCCGAGACGTCTTCTTCGGCGAGCGTTGCAAGGTGCGCCTTGAGGTCATCGTCCATGCGCGGGAAGAAGAACGGGGCCGCTTCCTCAAAGATTTCGGAGACCAGCAGCTTGCCGCCGATGCTTTCCACGCCGCGGAGCGAATTGACGAACTCGCTGCCGTTTTCGGCCAGCAGCGCATCGACATTGGCCGCGGTATAGGCTTCGCGCGGGATAGTGGGGCCGCCCAGTTCGCCGCGGAAGAAGCCGTAGATCACCTTGGGGTCGTCCCAGTGGGGGAAGACGATCTTGGTGCGGATGTCCTTCGGGCTCATCGCGACGCCGGCGATGGTGATGAACTTCGTTTCGTCGAGCGGCTTGTCGCTGCCGTCGAGCCGGATGAGCGAGGGCGAAGTGACGGGATAGTTCAGCGCGATCTTCTCGATCACGGCGACATTGTGGAGGTTGATCCAGAATGCGAGCTGCTGGTTCTTCGGCAGGCTGGCGATGTCGATTTCACCGGCGATGCGCTGCAGATCCTCGCGGTATTCGGTCAGCGGGGCAATCGCCTCCTCGCTCAACATCGAGAAGGGAATCCGGTTACCTTCGAGGCGGATGCGCGAATCGTGCCCGTAGACGAAGCGCGTGCCTGTCAGAGGCAGGACGGTGTTCGCACCGAGGCGCGTGGACGGACCCATGCGCAGGACCATGTAGCGCAGCGCATCCTGCCAGACCGAGAAATCGAGCTGGAGGTTCTTCGACGGGCGCGGCGCGAAGCGGGCGAATTCGGCGTCCACCGATGCAGCCTGCGCTGCGGCCAGCGGCGCGGCATCCTGCGCGAGGGCAGGCGTTGCGGGCGGCGCAAGAAGCGATGCGATGGCTGCCGAAGCGAGAAGTCGTTTGCCCATGTTGCGATACCTGCCTGGTGAAGTCGTGACGGGGCCTGATGTCGCAGCCCCAAGAAAATCGCCGACCTTATACTTCAGATTTCATGGCAGGGGCAGGGCAGCCTGCCGATTGGGGCAAGCACTTGGTCGATAGGAGGGACGACTATTCGCCCCTCGTCGATGGAGCTGGGCTTGCCAAGCCCATGAAAAAGCGGGGCTGGTGCCATGGCACCGCCCCGCTCTTGTCCGGTCGATCCGTTGCCGGCAGACGCTTACTTGGGTGCGAGCACCATCAGCATCTGGCGCCCTTCGAGGCGCGGGAAGCTTTCCACCTTGGCGATTTCCTCGACGTCGTCGCGCACCCGGTTGAGCAGGTCCATGCCGAGCTGCTGGTGCGCCATTTCGCGACCGCGGAAGCGCAGGGTGACCTTCACCTTGTCGCCATGCTCGATGAACTTGTTCACGTTGCGCATCTTCACGTCGTAATCGTGATCGTCGATGTTGGGACGCATCTTGATCTCTTTGATCTCCTGCGTCTTCTGGGTCTTGCGTGCGAGGTTCGCCTTCTTCTGCGCCTCGTAGCGATACTTGCCTACGTCCAGGAACTTGCACACCGGCGGGTCCGCATTGGGGGACACTTCGACGAGGTTGAGACCCAGTTCGTTGGCCTGCTCTACCGCTTCGCGGGTGTACATCACCCCCAGGTTTTCGCCTTCGTGATCGATCACGCGGACCTTGGGGACGTTGATCATGTTATCGTAGCGCGGGCCGCTTTTCACGGGCATTTGCATGCTGCGCCGGGGTGGACGGGCTATGGGGCAATCTCCTGATTCTGCCGTTTGGTGTGCGCGCTATGTAGGGAGAAACGCGCCTTTTCGCTAGGGCGAAACTCAGGCGGCGCGATGCCACAGGTTGAAACGCGCCAGCTTGCCTGCCGCAGGGACTACCGCATCGATGCGATCGGCAGGCTGGAGCGCCTTGAGGATGGCCGGATCGGCCGCGTTCATGCCGCCGGTATAGGCCCCGAACGCAGGCAGGATCATGCGCCCGCTTGGCCTTCCGCCCGTGCCCTCGTTCGCGCTGACTACCGCGCAGGGCCGCCGGATCATGCGCTGCCGGACCTTGAGCTGGAGGCGCGGGTGATAGTGGCCCGACAGTTCGGGCCGCGTCTCGCCCTTCTGCGCGCGGTGGCGCAGGATCACGCCGCCGATTTCCAGCTCCTCTGCCAGCGTACCTCCACAGCGCGCGTCCATGTCGGGATCATGATTGCCCGTGATCCACACCCAGTCGACCGCCTTGGTCAGCGCTTCCAGCATGCCGCAGGCGTGTGGTTCGAGCCGGGCCGACCCGTCCGAATCGTGGAAATTGTCGCCCAGCGTAATGACGCGGCGCGCGCCCGTTTCGCGGATGGCGAGGGCGACGCGTTCCAGCGTCTCGCGGCTGTCGTATGGGGGGACCATCTGCCCGTGCTTGGCGAAAAAGCTGCCTTTCTCGAGGTGCAGGTCGGCGACCAGCAGCGCTTGCTCGCGCGGCCAGTACAGTGCGCGGCCCTCTGTCAGGAGCCATTCCTCGCCTGCGAACGAAAGGGGAACCATGCGGCGCTATTGCCGTAGGGAAATCGGGATGGCAAGGCCCCACGCATGACCGACTGGACACAACAGACCCAAGCAGCGCGCAACTGGTTCGAAACCCTGCGCGACCGCATCTGCGCCGAATTCGAGGCGATCGAGCGTGAGGCTGGTTCGGATGCCGCCTTCGCCTACACGCCGTGGCAGCGCGAGGAAGCGGGCAATGACGATCCGGGCGGCGGCGTACAGGGCCTGATGAAGGGCAAGGTGTTCGAGAAGGTCGGGGTCAACGTGTCGACCGTGCGCGGCAATTTCGCGCCCGAATTCGCCGCCTCGATCAACGGGGCGAGCGCCGACAATCCCGGCTTCACCGCCACCGGCATCAGCCTGGTCGCGCACATGGCGAACCCGCACGTTCCCGCCGTGCACATGAACACGCGCTTCCTCACCACGCAGGCCGCCTGGTTCGGCGGAGGGGCGGACCTTAACCCGCCGCTCCCGTACGAAGAGGACACGAACGACTTCCACGCCCGTTTCCGCGCGGCCTGTTCGGCCCACAACCCGACCTATTACGAGCGGTTCAAGAAGTGGGCCGACGATTACTTCTTCATCCCCCACCGCGGCGTGCACCGCGGCGTGGGCGGGATTTTCTACGACCACCTGGAATGTACGGACGAAGCCGCTTTCGAGCGCAATTTCGCCTTCACGCGCGACGTGGGCGAGGCCTTCCTCGACATCTTCCCCAAGCTGGTGCGCCGCCGGATGGAGAGCGAATTCACGCCCGAAGAAAAGCTGACCCAGCTCGAATGGCGCGGGCGCTATGCCGAATTCAACCTCGTCTACGACCGCGGCACGCTGTTCGGCCTCAAGACCGGCGGCAATATCGACGCGATCCTCATGAGCCTGCCGCCCGAGGCCGTGTGGAGCTGAGCGAGGCCGATTTGGCGGTCTTCGCCGGCAGGTCCGACCGGATCGACCGGGCGCGCCTCGAGGACCTCCACTGCCTTGGCACCTACGAGCGCAAGCTGCCGGTGAACCTGCAGAGGATGATGGAAAACGCCTACGACTGGGAACACCTGCCCTTCGTCCATCCGACCTCGTTTGGCGATATCGCGCTGGTCGAACAGGGCAGCTGGGGCTGGCGGTGCAAGGCATCGCTTCCGGGCTCTGCGGGCAGCCAGTTCATCGAACTGCTCGTCGACGCGGCGCGGCATTACTGGGCGACCTGCGTGGTCGAGGGGTTCGGGCAGGGCGTGGAAATCCATACCCAGGCGACTGCCGTGCCCGAAGACGGGATCACGGTACGCGTGGCATTCTACCTCCCCCAGCCGCCGGAAAGCGAAGCGCAGGCCCGGTTCCTCCTCGCCGCTCTCCAGCAGCAATATGCCACGCTCTATGATGAGGACGAGCAGCTGATGAACGGGCGCCAGGCGGCTATCGAGCTCAAGTCATCGGGTGGCCATGCGCGGCCGGAGGCGGGTACCGCGCTGGGTGCCTCGTCCGGTTTCGACAAGGCCTGCGCCAATATCGTCTCCGCAGGCGGGGGCGAGATGGTCCTGCGTTTCCACGAGGGCCGCTGGCTGGCGCACCGCGCGACCTGCCCTCACTTGCTGGGGCCGCTGTCAGGTCACGAGGTCGCCGATGGCCGCGTGAGCTGCCCGTGGCATGGCTATCGCTTTTCGCTGGAAGACGGCCACGAGGAAGGCGGGCGCTGCCCGGCGCTGGAGATCTTCGGAGTCGCGGAAGATGATCGCGGCAGACTGGTCCTGCAGGACCCGACCTAGGCTACTTCTTCTCCGGGCCCCAGACCCGCACCCAGTCGACCAGCATGGCGACCTTGCCGGTCTTCACCTTCTCGACCGTTTCCGCCGGCACGCCGTTATAGGGTTCCTTGATGCCGTTGGTTTTGAACGGATAGGCACCGCCCATCGCGAAATTCAGGATCAGGTATTTCGGATTGTCGAAGCGCCACTTGCCGTAGTTTTCGACCATCGGGCGCGTGACGCGGTAGATCACGCGGTCGTCGATGAGGAACTCGATTTTGTCCTCGCCCCACTCGACGGCATAGTCGTGCCAGTCGGTCACATCGATGCCTTCGGGGAAGAAATACTTGTTCACCAGCGGGGTCTCGCCCGAATAGCCGGGGCCGTGCAGCGCCACGCCGATCCAGTCCTTTTCGCCGACATATTCCATGATGTCGATTTCACCGGTGTCGGGCCACTTGCCGTTACCCAGCAGCCAGAAGGCCGGCCATGCGCCTTCGGCATCGGGCATGCGGATGCGCGCTTCGGCGCGGCCATAGGTGAAGTCGAACTTGCCCTTGCTCTCGATCCGGCCCGACACAAAGGGCGCGTTGCGGTCCTTCTTGGGGTCGATGCCCGGGCTGAAAACGGGCCGCAGCATCAGGACGCCGTCGTCCGCGCCCGGGATGTCCTGCAGGAAGTTGATCACGCCGGGATCGTCGACATAGGCCTGCTGTTCGTTGTTGACCCAGAAATCCGGGCCGATCGTGATCCACTTTTCCCGATCGAGCGAACCTGCATCGAACTCGTCGGCGAAAAGCAGCTCGCGCCCGCTCATGTCATGCGCCGAAGCGGCGGCGGGGATGGCGGCAAGGGCGGCGGCAAGCGACAGCAGGATCGATTTCATCGGGGACCTCTTGGTTCTTGATAACGTTCTCATTGCCGATCTGGGCCGGTTTGGCGAGTCCTGCGGGTACGATTTCATTGCCGCTCTGGCCAGAGCCTCCCGAATTTGCGAGATGGCGCCCCGTCCCAACCAGATCAACCGCTTCCGGAGTCGCCCATGCGCCGTATCGTCGCCCCGCTTTCCCTGCTGCTCGCCAGCGCTGCCTGCACGTCGATCCCGGCCGAGACGGGCGGCTATCCGGAGCCGCTGGTCGCGCCGATCCTGACCTCTCCCGAAGCGCTCGATACTTCGACCTATGCCCGCCCGCAGGAAGCGCGGGTCACCCATGTCGAGCTCGATCTCGACCTCGATTTTGCCAAGCAGCGGGTTGGCGGCGTGGCCGAACTCAGGCTGCTGGTGGCTCCGGGCGAAGAGCGGCTAGTGCTCGACAGCTACGGGCTGGAAATAGAGAAGATCACCGACAGCCGCGGCGCCGAACTTTCCTATTCGGTGGGCGAGACGGTCGAGGCTGGCGGCAAGGGCGCGCCGCTGACGATTGCGCTGAACGGTGCGCGCAATATCCGCATCGCCTACAAGGCGCCTGCCGATGCCAGCGCGCTGCAATGGCTGAGCCCCGAACAGACCGCGGGCAAGGTCCACCCCTTCCTGTTCAGCCAGGGTCAGGCGATCCGCAACCGTACCTGGATCCCGACGCAGGACAGCCCCGGCATCCGCCAGACCTGGGCCGCGCGCATCACCGCGCCCAAGCCCCTCGACGTGGTGATGAGCGGCGTGCGCCAGGGCGAGCCTGAAGACCTCGACGATGGCCGCCGCGCCTTCCGTTTCGTGATGGACAAGCCGGTGCCGCCCTACCTTATCGCGCTCGCTGCAGGCGATATCGACTTCAAGGCGATCGGGCCGCGCACGGGCGTCTGGGCCGAACCCTCGGTCCTGCCCCGCGCCCATGCCGAGGTGGCCGATACCGAAGAAATGGTGGTCGCTGCGGAACGGCTATACGGCGCCTATCGCTGGGGCCGCTACGACATGATCGTGCTGCCGCCTGCCTTCCCGTTCGGCGGGATGGAAAACCCGGTGATGACCTTCCTCACCCCCACCTTCATCGCGGGCGACCGGTCGAACAACGGCCTCGTCGCGCATGAACTGGCGCACAGCTGGTCGGGCAATCTGGTGACCAATGCGACCTGGGGCGACAGCTGGCTCAACGAAGGCGTGACGACCTATTTCGAGAACCGCATCGTCGAGGAAGTCTATGGCAAGAAGCGCGCCGAACAGGAAGCTGCGCTGATGTATGCCAATATCCAGGAAGTGCTGGCCGAAGTGGGTTCGGACGAACCCGGCACCGCGCTCAGCACCGATGGCGAATACGAACTCGGCAGCGCGATTGCCTATGACAAGGGCGCCTTCTTCCTGCGCACGGTGGAGCGGATCGTCGGCCGCGAGCGGTTCGATGGCTGGCTGCGCCAGTGGTTCGACGGCCACGCCTTCCAGCCTGCCACCAGCGAGATGTTCCTCGCCGACATGATGGAGAACCTCGTCGCCTCGCCGGCCGAGGCCGAGGCGCTGATGCTGCGCGACTGGATTTTCGCGCCCGGCCTGCCCGCCAATGTCGCCAAGCCCGACCCGGCTGCCTTCGCCGAGGTCGATACCGCAGTCGCCGCCTATACGGCCTCGGGCGCAATCCCTGCAGCCTATGCCGGCTGGACCGCGGCGGAGCAGATGCGCTTCGTCGACAACATTCCCAAGGATCGCACCGCCGCGCAGCTGGCCGCGCTCGACACGGCGCTGGGCCTGTCGAAGACGGGGAACAACGAGATACTGTTCCTCTGGCTCGAACTGGCGCTGATGAACCGCTACGAACCGGCAGTGCCTCAGGTCGAGGCGTTCCTCGCCGAAGTCGGCCGCGCCAAATTCGTCCGCCCGCTCTTCACGGTGTTGTGGAACGAAGGCGACTGGGGCCAGCCGATCGCCAAGCGCATCTATGCAGGAACGCGCGGCAGCTACCACGCGGCGACGCGGGCAGGCGTGGACCGGGTGCTGGGCTGGACGGAGTAAAAATTTTCGAATGGCGGCAAGACTTCGGGCAGAATCCGCATTTCCCGTTGCATTGCAGCACGATTTGCCCACATCGTGGACGAGAGATGCTGCGCCAGTACGAACTCGTAGAGAGGGTCAAGGAATACGACCCGGACGCCGACGAGGCGATGCTGAACCGTGCCTATGTCTATACGGTGCAGAAGCACGGCACCCAGACGCGTGCCAGCGGCGACCCCTATTTCTCGCACCCGGTCGAGGTCGCGGGCCTGATGACCGACCTAAAGCTCGACCAGGAGACCATCGCCACCGCGCTGCTCCACGACACGGTCGAGGACACGCTGGCCACGATCGAGGATATCGAGCTCAATTTCGGGACCGATGTCGCGCGGCTGGTCGACGGCGTGACCAAGCTGTCGAAGATCGAACAGATGCCCGAGAACGAACGGGCGGCCGAGAACCTGCGCAAGTTCCTCCTCGCCATGAGCGAGGATATCCGCGTCCTGCTGGTGAAGCTGGGCGACCGGCTGCACAACATGCGCACGCTGGGCTTCATCAAGAACCCGGAAAAGCGCCAACGCATCGCGCGCGAGACGATGGATATCTACGCCCCTCTGGCAGAGCGGGTGGGCATGTACGAATACATGCGCGAAATGCAGATGCTCGCTTTCGAGCAGCTGGAGCCCGAAGCCTTCGAGACGATCACCCAGCGTCTCGACCAGATCCGTCAGCAGGACGGCGGGCAGGTCGATGCCATCGCGCTCGACATGAAGCATGCGCTGGCCGAAGCGGGCCTGACGGTCGAGGTGTCAGGCCGCGAGAAGCACCCCTATTCGATCTGGCGCAAGATGGCCGAACGCCACGTGTCCTTCGAACAGGTCACCGACATCATGGCCTTCCGCATCATCACCGAAAGCGTCGACGACTGCTATCGCGCGATGGGCCTGCTGCACACGACCTGGCAGTTCCTGCCCGGACGTTTTAAGGACTACATTTCGACGCCCAAGACGAATGGCTACCGCAGCCTCCACACCTCGCTGATCTACGGCAAGTCGATGCGCGTCGAGGTGCAGATCCGCACGCGCGAGATGCACCGCACCAACGAGTTCGGCCTTGCCGCACACTGGGCCTACAAGCAAGGCGACCGCCCCGACGGGCAGGTCGGCTGGTTGCGCGACCTGATCGAGATCGTGGATGCCAGCCACGACCCTGAAGAACTGCTCGAACACACGCGCATGGCGATCTACCAGGATCGCATCTTCGCCTTCACCCCCAAGGGTGCGCTGTTCCAGCTGCCCAAGGGCTCGACCGCGGTCGACTTCGCCTTCGCCGTACACACCGATCTCGGTGCGCAGACGGTGGGGGCCAAGATCAACGGGCGCCACATGCCCCTGCGTACCCAGCTGCATAACGGCGACGTGGTCGAAATCCTGAAGGGCAAGAATGCCGAGCCGCAGATGAGCTGGCTGGGCTTCGTCGTCACCGGCAAGGCGCGGGCCGCCATCCGCCGCGCTGTCCGCCTCAAGGAACGCGCCGAAGTCGCGGAAATCGGTACCAAGCTGTTCGACGAAATCGCCAGCCGCGTGCCTGCCAAGATCGGCAAGAAGGCGGTTCGCGATGCGTTGAAGCGGCTGGAGATGGAGGAAGAGGACGACCTCTATTACGCCATCGGCGCGGCCAATATCGCCGACCGTGACGTGATGGAGGCGCTGGTCCCCGGCTGCACCGAAGGCATGGCGGACGACGATGCCGAATGGCTGCGCAGCGGCAAGTCGCTTTCGATCCGCGGGCTGACGCCGGGCGTCGGCTACCAACTGGCGGAATGCTGCCACCCGGTGCCGGGCGACCGCATCGTCGGCGTTCGCAAACCCAGTTCGGGGGTGGAAGTCCACGCGATCGATTGCCACGAGCTCGCGAGCGGCATCGATACCGACTGGCTCGATTTGTCGTGGGGCAAGAGCTCGCGCGGCGCGGTCGGTCGTCTCAGGGTGACACTTTACGACCGGCCCGGTACGCTAGCCGAGATGGCCGGTATCTTCGCCAAGAACGTCGTGAACGTGAAAAGCCTGGAACAGGTCCAGCTCGACCACCCCTTCACCACTTACGAGGTCGATCTCGAAGTGCAGGACCTTGCCCACCTCACCCGCATCCTCAGCGCGCTGCGCGCCAGCGATGCCGTGGCCCAGGCGGAGCGCGCATGAGCCTGCTCGTCGGTATCGACCACGTGCAGCTGGCCATGCCCCACGGGGGCGAGCCGCATGCGCGCAAGTTTTGGGCAGACCTCATGGGGCTGGAAGAAGTCGCCAAGCCCGCACACCTTGCGGTCAATGGCGGCTGCTGGTTCGAAGGCAAGGGCATCACCATCCACTGCGGCGTTGAGGACGCCTTCCTCCCCGCCCGCCGCGCGCACCCCGCGCTGTTGGTCGAGAACCTCGGCGCGATGGTTGCCAAGCTGGAAGCGGCTGGCATCCCCTTCAAGCCGGGCAAGAAGCTCGACGGCTATCGCCGCGGCGATATTGCCGACCCCTTCGGCAACCGTATCGAGCTGATGGAAAAGCTCTAGAGCAGCTGGAGTTCGACCGTGAGAGGGTCGCCCTCTGCAAGGTCTTCCGCTTTCATCACCTTTTTCGACACGAGCAATACCCACTCAGATTTGCGGTTCTGAGGAAACACCGAGGTCTTCCAACGGGTTCCGCCGATCCGGGCCATGACCTTCACCGAGCCGAAACCGCGCCTGCTGCCGACTTCGAGCCGTGCGAGGCGTTCGTGCATCGCGATCGCCTCGGCCTCTTCTCCGGTGATCGTCACGAGGTGGTAGGTGCCCCGCTCCCCGCGCCATTGGCGCAAGGGGAGGGTGCAGGTGATAGTATCGCTCACTCGCCCGCGCGGCGCACAGGCACGGGGATATTGCAGATGTCCGCGCCGCCCGCCGGGACGATGAAGAACGGATCGCGGCGATTGGCGCGCGCATTGGCATAGCGGGCGAAGGTTTCACTGTCGGTGGAAAGATACTCGAACGCCGGCCGCTCGCCTTCGGGTAAGTCGCTCGCCGCTCGGATGGAGAGGATCGGGGTACGCTTGTCCGTCTCTTCGGCCGAGTAGAAGCCAAGCGCGCCGGTGCCGCGCGGCAAGGAGGAGAGGTGCTCCATCCCCTCAACGATCCGGCCCACGAGCGCGATATTGCGGTCGAGATGGCGCGGTGCATGGCCGATCACGGTGTAGAGTTCGGCACCAGAACCCGTGTCGGGCGAGTAGTTCCGCCCGACGCCGACCATGCCGTAACAGTGTACGGGCCAAGCTTGATATTCCAGAGAATGCAGCGACTCTTGCTTTGAGCCTACGGCCCAACCTTCAATGAAGGTAGTCCAACCGCTGTATGGATCGGCGTAACGATGGCGCGCTAGAAGATCATCATCGATAACATTGGCAACGTACTCGTTTTCCCCCACGACCCGCAGCCCGTCGGGCAACGGCTTCGCCGCACCCTCGCTTTCCGGATTGTCGTAATTGGGATCGCCCCACTGGACGACGTAATTGTCCTGCACGCGGTTCACCGCGATGTCGTCGTACCATTGCGCGCGGGCGAGGGTGCGGATGTTCTCGACCCAGCCTTGCGAGAACGGCGCGGACATGAGCTGGATCACGACCTTGCGCGCAGAACCATCCGCAGCGGGAGCGAGCGTCATGACCAGCAGGTCTTCCGCCGGAATGGCGATCCACTCTTCTGCGCTCGCCTGCTCAACGATCTCGTTCGGCGAAGGGGCGCCCTGCGGTTCCTCCTGCGCGGCTAGAGGGGCGGCAAGGGCGAGCATCGCGGCGAGCGAAATCAGGTGCTTGGTCATGCGCGCCAGCGTGCCACCTGTCGGCCCAAACAAAAAGCCCCTTTCCGCGCGTTTTGCCGGGCGGAAAGGGGCTCTGTAGTGGAGGTCGCAGGGAATGCTATTCCGCGCACCGCCACGACTTGGGGGGTGGTATTTGCGAAACGAGGGAGAATTTGCCCGGTTCCCTCAACTCGTCGCAAAAATCCTAGCGGTTCTGGCGACCCTCGATCAGGCTTTCGACCACGGAGGGATCGGCCAGCGTCGAGGTGTCGCCCAGCGCGCCGAAATCGTTCTCCGCGATCTTCCTCAGGATGCGCCGCATGATCTTGCCGCTGCGCGTCTTGGGCAGGGCAGGGGTGAAATGCAGGTGGTCGGGCGTGGCGATCGGGCCGATTTCCTTGCGCACCCACTGACGCAGTTCGGCGGCCAGATCGTCCGAGGGCTCCTCGCCTTCCATCAGCGTGACATAGCAATAGATGCCCTGTCCCTTGATGTCGTGCGGATAGCCCACGACCGCCGCCTCGCTGACCTTGGGGTGGAGCACCAGCGCGCTTTCCACTTCGGCTGTTCCCATGCGGTGGCCCGAGACGTTGATCACATCGTCCACGCGGCCGGTGATCCAGTAGTATTCGTCGGCATCGCGGCGGCACCCGTCGCCGGTGAAGTACTTGCCCTTGTAGGTGCTGAAATAGGTCTGCACGAAACGCTCGTGGTCGCCGTAGACGGTGCGCGCCTGACCCGGCCAGCTGCGCGTGATGCACAGATTGCCGCTGGTTGCGCCCTCCAGCACGCCGCCCTCATTGTCGACCAGCTGCGGGCAGATGCCGAAGAAGGGCTTGCCCGCGCTGCCCGGTTTCATGTCGTGCGCGCCGGGCAGGGTGGTGATCATCACGCCGCCGGTTTCCGTCTGCCACCAGGTGTCGATGACCGGCACCGCGCCCTTGCCGACCGTGTCGGAATACCACCGCCAGGCTTCCGGATTGATCGGCTCTCCCACGCTGCCGAGCAGGCGCAGGCTGGAGAGGTCATGCTTGGTCACGTGCCCGTCGCCTTCGCGCATCAGCGCGCGGATGGCGGTGGGGGCGGTGTAGAAGATGTTGACCTTGTGCTTCTCGCACACGGCCCAGAAGCGGTCGTGATCGGGGTGGTTGGGCACGCCTTCGAACATCAAGGCCGTGGCCCCGTTCAGCAGCGGGCCGTAGACGATGTAGCTGTGCCCAGTGACCCAGCCGATGTCGGCGGTGCACCAGTAGATTTCGCCCGGGCGATAATCGAAGACATAGCGGAAGGTCGTCTCGGTCCAGACGGCATAGCCGCCGGTGGTGTGCAGCACGCCCTTGGGCTTTCCGGTGGAGCCGGAGGTATAGAGGATGAACAGCGGGTCTTCCGCCTTCATGGGCTCGCAGGGGCAATCCCCGGACACGTCTTGCGAAAACTCGTGATACCAGTGATCACGGCCATCGCGCATCGCGACCTCGCCGCCGGTATGCTTCAACACCAGCACGCCCTTGGCCGGCACCTTTCCCAGCGCGGCGTCGACATTGGCCTTCAGCGGGATGCGCTTGCCACCGCGAAGCCCCTCGTCGGCGGTGACGATCCAGTCGCTGCGGCAATCCTCGACGCGGCCCGCAATGGCCTCGGGCGAGAAGCCGCCGAAGATGACCGAGTGGATCGCCCCGATGCGCGCGCAGGCGAGCATGGCGAAGGCGCCTTCGGGCACCATCGGCATGTAGATGGTCACCCGGTCGCCCTTGGCGACGCCGAGCTTCTTGAGCGCATTGGCCATGCGTACGACTTCGGCCTTGAGCTGGCCGTAAGTGATGCGGCGCACCTCGCCTGCCGGATCGTCGGGCTCGAAGATCAGCGCGACCGTGTCGCCGCGTCCTGCATCGACATGGCGGTCGACGGCATTGTGACAGATGTTGAGCACGCCGTCTTCGAACCACTTGATCGCGACCGGATCGAAGCTCCAGTCGGCGATCGCTGTCGGCGCTTGGACCCAGTCGAGCCGCCCTGCCTGCTCGGCCCAGAAACCGTCCGGATCGGAAAGGCTGCGGGCGTAATGTTCTTCATATTGCGCGGCAGTGCAGATGGTGCCTTGCCCGGCATTTGCCGGCATGCGGACCCATTCGGCGGCGGTATCGGTATCGCTCATCGGCATCTCTCCCGGCAGTGTCCCTAACACTGCCGGGAAGGCTTATGCCAGAGACTAGTTGCCCAGGATGCCGGGCAGGCGCAGCCCCTTCTCGCGGGCGCAGTCGAGCGCCTCGTCATAGCCCGCATCGGCATGGCGCATGACGCCGGTGGCCGGATCGTTCCACAGCACGCGTTCCAGCCTGCGGGCCGCGTCTTCGCTCCCGTCGGCGACGATTACCATGCCCGCGTGCTGCGAGAAGCCCATGCCCACGCCGCCGCCATGGTGGAGGCTGACCCAGGTCGCACCCGAAGCGGTGTTGAGCAGGGCATTGAGCAGCGGCCAGTCGCTGACCGCGTCCGAGCCGTCCTTCATCGCCTCGGTTTCGCGGTTGGGGCTGGCGACCGACCCGGAATCGAGGTGGTCCCGCCCGATCACGACGGGAGCCTTCAATTCGCCGTTCGCCACCATCTCGTTGAACGCCATGCCGAGCCGGTGGCGGTCGCCGAGGCCGACCCAGCAGATGCGCGCGGGCAGGCCCTGGAAGGCGATCCGCTCGCGCGCCATGTCGAGCCAGTTATGGAGGTGATGGTTGTCGGGCAGCAGCTCCTTCACCTTGGCATCGGTCTTGTAGATGTCCTCCGGATCGCCCGACAGCGCGGCCCAGCGGAACGGGCCCACGCCGCGGCAGAACAGCGGGCGGATATAGGCAGGCACGAAGCCGGGGAAGGCGAAGGCGTTCTCCAGCCCCTCTTCCAGCGCGACCTGGCGGATGTTGTTGCCGTAATCGAGCGTCGGCACCCCTGCGTCCCAGAAGGCGAGCATGGCCTCGACCTGCTTGCGCATGGATGCGCGCGCGGCCTTCTCGACCGCCTTAGGGTCGCTTTCGCGCTTTTCGCGCCATTCGGCCATAGTCCAGCCTTCGGGCAGATAGCCGTTGACCGGATCGTGCGCGGAGGTCTGGTCGGTGACGATATCGGGCCGTACGCCGCGGCGGACCAGTTCGGGGAAGATCTCGGCGGCATTGCCAAGGAGGCCGATCGATTTCGCCTCGCCCGCGGCGGTCCAGCGCTCGATCAGTGCCAGCGCCTCGTCCAGCGTCTCGGCTTTCTCGTCGACGTATCTCGTGCGCAGGCGGAAATCGATGCTCTCGGGATTGCACTCGACTGCCAGGCAGCAGGCCCCGGCCATGACCGCGGCGAGCGGCTGGGCACCGCCCATTCCGCCAAGTCCGCCGGTGAGGATCCACTTGCCCGTGAGGTCGCCGCCGTAATGCTTGCGGCCCGCCTCGACGAAGGTTTCGTATGTGCCCTGCACGATGCCCTGCGTGCCGATGTAGATCCACGATCCGGCCGTCATCTGGCCGTACATCATCAGACCCTTCCTATCGAGCTCGCTGAAATGCTCCCAGTTCGCCCAATGGGGGACGATGTTGGAGTTGGCGATCAGCACGCGCGGCGCATCGGAATGGGTGCGGAAAACGCCGACGGGACGGCCCGACTGGACCAGCAACGTCTCGTCGTCGGACAGCGTCTTGAGGCTGTCGAGTATGCGGTCGAAATCGCTCCACGTGCGCGCCGCCTTGCCGATGCCGCCATAGACGACCAGCTCATCGGGGTTCTCCGCGACCGTGCGGTCGAGGTTGTTCTGGATCATGCGGAACGGCGCCTCGGTCTGCCAGCTTCCGCAGGTCAGTTCGGCGCCGGTCGGGCTCTTCACGTCCCGCGCGTTCCTGATCTGGTGGCTCATGCAATCTCTCCAAAACTGTCTTCGATGGCAGCGAATACGCGGGCGAGAACCCCGCGCAGACGTGCCGATTTTTCAGGCGAAAGGGCAAAGGGCGGGGCTTCGGTTTCGAGATAGGCGCTTTGCGCGATCTCCATCTGGACCGCGTGCACGCCCCTGTCCGGCTGGCCATAATGGCGCGTCGTCCACCCGCCCTTGAACCGGCCGTTGAGGACCGAGGTGAAACCTTCCGCCTCCTTGCAGGTGCGCTCGACCGCGCGCTCTATCACTGGAGAGCAGGATGCGCCGGAATTCGTGCCGATGTTGAGATCGGCCAGCGTGCCGTCGAACAGGTACGGCGCCTCGGACCGGATCGAGTGGCAGTCGTAGAGGATGGCGAAACCGTGCTGCGCTTTGGCTCGCTCCAGCTCTCCGCGGAGCGCCTCGTGATAGGGGGCATGGTAGAGGGCGAGCCTGCGCGCCGTCTCTGCCTCGTCGGGCGCACTGCGCCAGATCGGGCGGGCATCGAAATCATGCAGCGGGACAAGACCCGTGGTGTTCTGGCCCGGGTAGAGCGAGGCATCGTCGGGTGGACGGTTTGCGTCGATCACGTAGCGGTTGAATTCGGCGCGCACGACCGTCGCATCGGGCAGCAGCCCCTCGTAGAGTTCCGGGATCCGCCAGTCGGTATCGACCAGCTCGCGTGCTGACGGTTCGAGTGCCTCCAGCACCTCGTCCGGCAGCCAGGTGCCCGAATGGGGTTGCGCAAGGACGATGGGCGAAGTGCCCCTGGTAACGGTGACCGGTGTCACGCCAGCGCCTCGCCGATCAAGGCCCCCTCGACCTCGGGCGCGAGCGGGCCGGAGGCGAGCAGTTCTGCCGCCGCCGCGATGTCGCCGTCGACCTGCCGGTCGCTGTCGAGCGTCGGCGAAGCTTCGCGCACGCAGGCGATGACGGCCTGCAGCGCGCCGCTGGTGCGCAGCGGGGCGCGATATTCGATACCCTGCACCGCCGACAGTGCCTCGATGCCGAGGATCGCGGCGAGATTCTCGTTCATTTCGAGCAGGCGGCGCCCGGCATGGCAGGCCATGGAGACATGGTCTTCCTGGTTGGCCGAGGTCGGCGTCGAATCCACCGTGCGCGGATTAGCCAGCGCGCGGTTCTCGCTCATGATCGCGGCCGATGTGACTTCCGCGATCATCAGGCCGGACTGGAGGCCGGGATCGGCGGAAAGGAAGGCGGGCAGGCCGAAGCTGAGCGAAGGATCGACCAGCAGGGCGACGCGCCGCTGCGCGATGCTGCCGACTTCCGAAATGGCGAGCGCGATGGCATCGGCGGCAAGACCAACGGGCTCGGCGTGGAAATTGCCGCCCGAAACCACCTCGCCGCATGACAGGACCAGCGGGTTGTCGGTCACCGCATTGGCTTCAGTCGTCAGGACCTGCGCACAATGGCGCAGCTGGTCGAGGCAGGCGCCGACGACCTGCGGGGCGCATCGCAAGCAATAGGGGTCCTGAACGCGCAAATCGTCTTCGAGATGGCTCTCGCGGATTTCCGATCCTTCGAGCAGGCCGCGCACGATCCGCGCTGCGTCGACCTGACCGCGGTGACCGCGCAGCGTATGGATCTCGTCGCGGAAGGGCGCGGAAGAACCCATCGCGGCATCGACCGACAGCGCGGTCGTCACCAGCGAATTGACCGACAGGCGCCAGGCATCGAACAGCCCCGCCAGCGCGAGCGCGGTCGAAACCTGCGTGCCGTTGAGCAGCGCGAGGCCTTCCTTGGCCTGCAGTTCCACCGGCTCGAGGCCGGCCAGCTGCATCGCCTTGCCTGCGGCCATGCGCTCGCCCTTGTAGAAGGCCTCGCCCTCTCCGATCAGCACGGCGGCGATGTGGGCGAGCGGGGCTAGGTCGCCCGATGCGCCGACCGATCCCTTTTCGGGGACTACCGGAATGACATCGCAGGCGACCATCTGCTGCAGCCGCTCGATCACCACGGGCCTCACCGCCGAAGCGCCGCGGCCCAGCGAGATGCACTTCAGCGCGATGACGAGGCGGACGATTTCCGGCAAGAGCGGCTTGCCGAAGCCCGCGCTGTGCGAGAGCACGATATTTCGCTGGAGCGTGGCGAGGTCGCCATCGGCGATGCGCACGCTGGCCAGTTTGCCGAAGCCCGTGTTCACCCCGTACAGCGCGCCGCCCGTAGCGACCGCTTTCTCAAGTCGCTCGACCGCGGCCGCGACATCGGCCATCGCCTCGCCCGAGACATAGAAGGCCGATCCGGTGCGGAACAGCTGTTCGAGTTCGGCCAGGCTGACCGCACCGGGCGCGAGTTCAACGCTCATGGAATTCTCCGTGGATGATCCGGCCGCGCAGGAGATCGCCGCCGAGCCAGTAGCTGAGGAAGTCGGGGCCGGGAGCATCCCACACCGCAAGCTCGGTGCGCTTGCCGAGTTCGATCGTCCCGTAATCCTTTTCGAGGCCGAGCGCGGCTGCGGCATTGCGCGTGGCACCGGCCAGCGCCTCTTCCGGCGTCAGGCGGAACTGCGTGCAGGCCATGCCCATCGCGAGCCGCAGCGAAGACAGCGGCGAACTGCCGGGGTTGGCATCGGTCGCGACCGCCATGCGCACGCCGTGCTCGCGCAGCGCCTCGACGGGCGGCAGTTTCGTTTCGCGCAGCGCGAAGTATGCCCCCGGCAGCAGGACGGCGACCGTGCCGCTGCGGGCAAGGTGGTGCGCATCCTCGCGCGCGAGATATTCGAGGTGGTCAGCGGAAAGCGCGCCGAATTCGCTGGCCAGGACCGCGCCCTTCAGGTCGCTCAGCTGTTCGGCATGCAGCTTGACCGGCAAGCCCAGCTCCCTTGCCGCTTCGAACACGCGGCGCATCTGCTGGGGCGTGAAGCCGATGCCTTCGCAAAAGCCGTCGACCGCATCGACCAGACCTTCTTGGTGCGCGCGCTTCAAGCCTTCGATCGTGACATCAGCGACATAGTCGTCGGCCCGGTCGGCATATTCGGAGGGCAGGGCATGCGCGGCGAGCCAGGTGGTGCGGATGCGGACCTTGCGGTGCTGTTCGATCCGGCGCGCCACCCGCAGCATGCGCATTTCGTCCTCGATCGTCAGGCCGTAGCCCGATTTCACTTCGATGACGGCAACCCCGTCGGCCAGCAGATCGTCCACCCGGCGTAGCGCGCCTGCGAGCAATTCGTCATCGCTGGCGCTGCGCGTGGCGCCGACCGTCGAGCGGATTCCGCCGCCTGCCCGGGCGATTTCCTCGTAGGTCGCGCCCGACAGGCGCATGGCGAATTCCTTCGATCGGTCGCCGCCGAACACGAGATGCGTGTGGCAATCGATGAGGGCGGGAGTGACCAGCGCGCCGCCGAGGCCGATGTTCGGAATATGCGCGCACCAGCCCGGCAAGTCCCGGTTGCGGCCGACCCACACGATACGTCCCGCGCTGGTGACGATCGCTGCGTCCTCGATCAGGCCGTAGGTCGTATCCCCGGCCATGGTCGCTGCCGTGCAGCCCGAATAGACTCGCTCGCTCATGGCCTTGCCAATACCTTCCCTTCGTGATTATGTATGCACATAATAGCGAAAAGGCGCAAGGTGCGATGACCGGCAGATTGTCAGCGCGGCAGATTCTCACCCCATCCGGCTGGGTGGCCGACGGCGTGGTGAGCTGGGACGATGCGGGGCGCATTACGGGCGTTTCGCAGGAAGGCTTCGATGCGGCGTCTGCCGTGGGCACGCTGGTGCCGGGCCTTGCCAATCTCCATACGCACAGTTTCCAGCGCGCGATGGCGGGGCTGGCAGAGCGGCGCGGCCCGAGCGGAACCGACGATTTCTGGACCTGGCGGCAGGTCATGTACCGCTTCCTCGACGTGCTCAGTCCGGAGGATATCGAGGCAATCGCGGCGCTGGTGCAGGTGGAGATGGCGGAGGCGGGCTACACCGCCTCGGCGGAATTCCACTACGTACACCATCGCCCGGGCGGCGCGCGGTATGACGATCCGGCGCAAACCTCGCTCGGTATCTTTGCCGCTGCCACCGAAACCGGGATCGGCCTGACGCATCTGCCGGTGCTCTATACGCATGGCGGGCTGGACCGGCGGCCTCTCAATCAGGGCCAATCGCGGTTCGGCTGCGACGTGGCGCATTTCGAGGGACTCTATGCGAGGATCGCCGATGCGGCGACGGGCATGCCGTCCGACTTCCGTCTCGGCATTGCGCCCCATTCGCTGCGGGCGGTCGACCGCGAGGGGCTGGAGGCCTGCCTGGCGCTCTGTCCCACAGGGCCGGTCCACATCCATGCTGCCGAACAGGTCAAGGAAGTGGAGGAGGTCGAACAGTTCCTCGGCGCGCGGCCGGTTCGCTGGCTGCTCGACTCCATGCCGGTCGACGAGCGCTGGTGCCTGATCCACGCGACGCATATCGACGAGGGCGAAGTGCGCGACCTTGCCGCCTCGGGCGCGGTCGCTGGTCTTTGCCCCACGACCGAGGCGAACCTTGGCGACGGCATCTTCCCGGCCCGCGACTATCTGCAGCACGGCGGGCGGTTTGGACTGGGTTCGGATTCGAATATCCGCCTTTCGGTGACCGAGGAACTGCGGATGCTCGAAGTCTCGCAGCGCCTGCTCCACCGCCAGCGGACCGTGCTGGCGAGCGACGATGTGCGCTCGAACGGGCGTAACCTGCTGGAGCGCGCGGCAAGCGGCGGGGCGCAGGCGATCGGGCGACCCGCAGGAGCTATCGAAGTAGGGCGGTTGGCCGATTTGGTGGCGCTGCGCGACGATATTCCCTTCCTCGACTGGGCGGATGCGGACACGCGCCTCGACAGCTGGATATTCGGCGCAGAGGAACGTGCGGTCAGCGACGTGTGGTCCGCAGGGCGTCACATCGTCAAAGGCGGGCAACATATCGGCGCAGGGCGCGTCCGCGAGCGTTTCCACCGGACCATGGCCCGCCTGAGGCAGGCCCTGTGAACAGCGCAACCCATTCCGGCATTCGCGAGGCGATCAGGGACCGGATCGTGGCCGGCGAATGGAAGCTGGGCGAGCTGATCCCGGGCGAGGTCGAATTCGCCGAGGAATATGGCTGTTCGCGCACGACGGTGAACCGCGCCCTCCAAGCCCTTGCCGAAGAAGGCATTGTCGAGCGCAAGCGCAAGGGCGGGACCCGCGTGCGCCCGCTCCCGGCGAGGCAGGCGCAGGTCAATATCCCGATCCTGCGCGAGCAGGTGGAGGGAGGAGGACAGGAATACGCCCACCGAGTGCTGCGGCGCGAACAGCGCAAGCCGCCTGCCGCGCTGCGCGAAAGGATGCGGCTTGGCACGGACCAGCGCTGCGCCTTTCTCGAGAGCCTTCACCTCGCCGACGGCAAGGCCTTTGCTTTCGAGCGGCGCTGGGTGAACCTGGAAACGGTGCCCGAATTCAGCGATGCGGACCTTGCCGAGACGAGCGCGAACGAATGGCTGGTGCGCACAGTCCCGTTCTCCCGCGGGGAAGTCGCCCTGTCTGCCAGCGTGGCCGACGAACGCCTTGCCGAACTGTTCGGGACGGCTGCCGGGGAAGCGCTGTTCACGATGGACCGCACGACCTGGTTCGGCGACCGGTCGGTTACCGATATCACGCTCGTCTACAAGCCGGGTTACCGCCTCAATTTCGAGATCTGACCGCCTGCACGGCTAGCCGCCGGCGGGCGCGGCGCGTTCGTCGCGCAGCGTCACGACCCGCTGCGGGAAGGGAATTTCGATGCCTTCCTGCGCAAAGCGTTTCGCGACGGCGAAGCTCAGGTCCGACTTGACCCCCGCTCCAGTCGTCACGTCGCGGACGAAGGCCAGAAGCTTGAGGTTGATCGAATTGTCGCCGAAATCCTCGACTGCAACGGACGGCGCGGGATCGTCGATCACTAGCTCGTTGGCTGCTGCGACTTCGAGCAATACAGTGCGCGCCTTGTCCAGATCGGTGTCGTAGGCGACCCCGACCGGCACGATAATGCGCGCGGCATCCCCGGCGAAGCTGAGGTTCTTGACGGTCTCGGTGATGAGTTGCGAGTTCGGAACGATGATCTGATGATTGTCGAATGTCTCGATCCGGGTCGAGCGGACGGAGATCTTGCGCACGATGCCCGAATAGGGGCCGACCTCTACCCAGTCGCCCTCGCGCACAGGCCTTTCCAGCAGCAGGATGATGCCGCTGACGAAATTCTCCACCACCGATTGGAGGCCGAAACCGAGGCCGACCGACAGCGCGCCTGCGACGAAGGCGAGGCTCGACAGGTCGAGACCGGTGGAAGTGATGGCGATTATCGCCGCCAGCACAATGCCGACGTAACCGACTATGGTGACGATCGCCGAGCGCGCCCCGAGGTCGAGCGCGAATTGCGGCAAAATCGACAAGCGCAGGATGCGCTGGATCCACCGTGTGATGACAAAGCCGAGGAAGAAGACGAGCGCAAAGGCGAACACATCGCCTGCGGAAATGGTGATGTCACCCAGCGTGACGCCGTTCCGCAGGGCAATGATTCCGTCGATGATTTCCTGGCCGTTATAGCCCCAGATGATCGCCAGTAACGGGACCGCGGCCAGCGCGATGAAGAAGCCCGTAAATACCGGCAGAAGATGGATGATGCCGCGGAACCGGCGCAAATACCCTTCGGCAAGTACCACAAGGATCAATCGCAGGGTCCGCTGGACGAGAAAGGCCATCGCGATAACGGCAAGCGTCCCGACGATATCGAAGAAAATTTCGCGTGCCAGATAGACGAAGCCCGCGACTGCCGAAGCCACGGCGGCGAGTGCGACGACCTTGACCAGCTTGCTCAAGGGGCCGGCGAAATCGATCGCCTCGTGTATCTCGACCTCGTTCGAGGCTTGGTCGGCCAGCGGGTCGGGCTCGGGAGGCTTTCGTTCGCGCCGCGCTATGATTCCGGCAAGTCGCCATACAAGCCAGCTACCCCACAGGACCAGCAATGCGGACAACAGGCGCGATACGGCCAACACGACGATGCCGTCGTTCTCGACTACCTCGAGGAATGCTTCGAGCGCGATGGTAACCCCGATAAGCCCGGTCAGTCGCGAGGCTTGCCGCCCGAGAGCTTCGGGTAGCAGGACGATCCGCAAGCTCTCGATAGGCGAGCGGAAGATGCTCCGACCCAGCCAGCGCGCGACTGCAATCGTAATCCCGCTGACGAAAGCCATGACAGAGATTTGCAGGAGTAGGGTTTGGGGTGCAGCTCCCCAACTGAGTGCGGCCACACCGCATGCCATTGAGCCAACGACCAATACGGCGATGAGCAGCCCGGTAATATCTTCGACCAGAAGGATCGCCAGACTTCGGGCACTGCTAGATGCGGCTTTTGCCCGGCTGCGCACAGTCGCCATCCACTTCCTGCCGAGCCAGAGGATTCCGGCGGGGATAACGAGTAGGAGTGACAGTCCAATGGCTATCGCTCCAATGCTCGACTTTCCAAAATACCAGGTGAGCGTGGAGCCTGCGGCGGTGATCGCGCTAGCCCACGTTGCCGGGTTCAGGGGGGTTCCGTTGAAGCTGAAGAGCCGGTCCTCCTGGATTGTGGCAATCCGTTCATCCACTTCGGTGATAAGCGTGGCGGCACGCACCTGATGTTCGCGCAGTACGAGCAGCGGTGCGAGTTCCTCCGATAGACGCTGGGAGAGGATTTCGCGCCGTTTCGACGTGGCTGCAGGCTCCGTCTCGCCTTCCGCAGGGGCGGGGCCGAGCGTTTCGATCTGGGCTTCGATAATCCGTGAATCCAGCGTTCCTGCATCGGCAATCGCGCGGGCTTCCTCACGCCTCTTCCCGAGGGCGGAGCGCAACTGGCGCAACTTGGCGAGGCGCTCGAGGCTATATTGTCCGGGCGGGGTCGAAAGGATTTCGGTCGCGATGCCGACCGGGTCGGCCTCGATCTGCTCTGCGGAGATATTCTCGATATCGCGGGCAGGCTTAGTCGGTGCTGCGGGTTCCTGTGCCGCGGGCTGAGCATCCTGCGCAAGCAGCGCCGGATTGCCGAGCGCTGAAGCGGCAAAGACGAACAGGATCGCCCAGACTAGTTTTCGCACCCGGCGCACCCCCGTTGCCTCACCCGATCACTGGCGCGACATTAAACACGGCAAACCCGGGCGGGCAAGCCGCGGCGCAGCGTGGATTGGGAAGCGCGGGGCGGCTTTAGCCGATGAATTCATTGGGAAAGTGGCGGAGCAGGAGGGATTCGAACCCTCGATACGGGGTTACCGTATACACACTTTCCAGGCGTGCGCCTTCGACCACTCGGCCACTGCTCCGCATGCCGGCTAGGGCAAGGGCGCGCCTCTAG
This sequence comes from Qipengyuania gaetbuli, assembly GCF_009827315.1. Lineage (NCBI taxonomy): Bacteria > Pseudomonadati > Pseudomonadota > Alphaproteobacteria > Sphingomonadales > Erythrobacteraceae > Qipengyuania > Qipengyuania gaetbuli. The sequence goes on along the minus strand of NZ_WTYF01000004.1, from coordinate 1,398,955 downwards.
CGGGGTTGCCCAAGCAGCGCAAGACGGCTGCAATGCTAGTGGGTGAGCTTGCGGCGCATCCGGTAGCGCCCGTGTTCGAAATGCTGGAAATACTGGTGCACGTCGGGATGCGAAACGGGCCCCGCCAGCGCATCGCCGATGAGGTTCTGCTGGCTGACGTAGGCGACGTAATCGCTTTCGTCGCTTTCGGCGAGCAGGTGGTAGAAGGGCTGGTTGCGATCCGGCCTTATGTCTTCGGGGATCGCCGAATACCATTCCTCGCTATTGGCGAAGACGGGATCGATATCGAAGATCACGCCCCTGAAATCGAACACCTTGTGCCGGACGACGTCGCCGATCGCGAAGCGGGTGCGGATACGGCGGGGCGCCTCGAGAGTGCGGCCTGCCTGCGGAGAGAAAAACAAAGTCCTGTCCATGTCTGGAGAGAATATGGGATCGATATGGCCGGGCACAAGCGCAGCACGGCTCTCGTCCCCCGATTTCGCACGCGAAAGGGCTTGGCAATGCCCGCGGCGTGGGCTAACGGGCGCGCTCGCTTCGACCGGGGCCCATGGCCCGATAAGCGCACCCGACATGCGGAGAGGTGGCAGAGTGGTCGAATGCGCCGCACTCGAAATGCGGTATACGGGCAACCGTATCGAGGGTTCGAATCCCTCCCTCTCCGCCAGTCACCATCTTCCAGAACCGAACGAACTGCTATTCGCTGGAAAGCGACAGGCCCGGAAGCGGAGCCGCTGCCCGAAGGGATCCGCCGGCGAAGGCGCGGCGATACGCTGTTCGAGTTCGACTACAACGCAGGCGAAGTCCGCTTCGAGCGATAGCGCATTGTCGCGGGACCGCGCGCCATATAGGGTCTCGATAAGCAACCGATTCTTGCGGCTTGAGGAGAGAGAACCATGACCAAGACCTATGCGAACCTGATCGACGGGGAGATGGTCACCACCTCCGACACATTCGAGGTCGTGAACCCGGCCAACGAGGAAGTCGTCGGCCTCGTCCCGTCCTGCGGGAAGGACGAACTAGACCGCGCCGTCGCCGCTGCGCGCCGCGCCTTCAAGAGCTGGCGCAAGACCAGTGCCGAAGAACGCCAGAAGGTGGTCCAGGGCATTGCCGCCGCGATCAAGGACAATGGCGATGAACTGTTCCGCCTGCTGACCACCGAACAGGGCAAGCCGCACGCGCAGGCGCAGATGGAAATCTTCGGTGCTGCCGGCCTTGCCGCCGCCCAGTCGACGCTGACGCTCGACGACGTGATCAACCAGGACGACGACACCCGCCTGTCGCGCACCCGCCGCGTGCCGGTGGGCGTGGTCGGCGGCATCGTGCCGTGGAACTTCCCGGTCATGATGGCGATCCAGAAGATCGTCCCTGCGCTGGTTTCGGGCTGCACCATCGTGCTCAAGCCCTCGCCCTTCACTCCGCTGACCACGCTGCGGATCGCGGAACTGATCAAGGATATCGTCCCCGCCGGCACGGTGAACATCATCACCGGTCCCGACGAGCTCGGCCCGCTGATCACCGAGCATCCGGACATCGACAAGATCACCTTCACCGGCTCCACCGCGACCGGCAAGAAGATCATGGAAGGCGCCAGCCGTGACCTCAAGCGCATCACGCTGGAACTGGGCGGTAACGACGCGTCCATCGTCCTGCCTGACGCCGATGTCGAGAAGGTCGCCGAACAGCTGTTCTGGTCGAGCTTCTCCAACGCCGGCCAGATCTGCGTCGCGGCCAAGCGCATCTACATCCACGAGGACATTTACGACGACCTGTCGAAAGCGATCGCAGAATATGCCAAGGGCGTGGTCGTGGGCGACGGTTCGCAGCAGGGCACCGGCGTCGGCCCGATCCAGAACAAGAAGCAGTTCGACCGCGTGTGCGAATTGATCCAGGACGCCAAGGACCAGGGCTACCAGTTCCTTACCGGCGGCGACGTCGATCCGTCGGGCACGGGTTATTACGTGCCGATCACCATCCTCGACAATCCGCCGGAGGACGCGCGTATCGTGGCCGAGGAACAGTTCGGCCCGGTCATGCCGCTGATGAAGTTCTCCAGCGTCGAGGAAGCGATCGAGCGCGCCAACAATTCCGAATACGGCCTTGCCGGTGCGGTCTGGACCAAGGATGCCGACAAGGGCGTCGAGATCGCCGAACAGCTGGAAACCGGCACGGTGTGGGTGAATGAATATCTCCACATCTCGCCGCTGGCGCCCTTCGGCGGGCACAAGCAGTCCGGCTTCGGCGCGGAATACGGCATCGATGGCCTCAAGGAATTCACCTATCCGCAGGTCATCACGGTGAAGCGCGACGCGGATATCTGATCCGCCCCCAAGCGGAACGGCGTTTCCGCTTTTGATGAAGGCGTGGTAAGAGAGCGCCTGTGGTCGCCCTTTTGGGAGGGAGAGACCTCATGCGCTATCTTGCCATTGCCATCCTGCCACTGACCCTTGTTGCCTGCACTGCCGAACCGGCAGAAGAACCGGCTGCCGAGGAAACACCGGCCGCTGCCGAAGCCCCTGAAATGACGACCGCCAACGGTACGGGGCCCGGCACCTATGACGTGACCTGGGAAGACGGGACTGCGTCCGTGATGGAAACCAGCGCCGACGGGACCTATGTCGCGACCGCTGCCGATGGTTCGCAGATTTCCGGCACCTGGGCGGTCGTGGACGGCAAGTCCTGTTTCACGCCGACGGGTGAAGACGGCCTGTGCTGGACCGAAGGCGAGCAAGGAGCGGACGGTTCCTTCACCGCCACTTCCGACGAAGGCACATCCGTCACCGTCAAGCCGCGCGCGGCAGAAGCCGCCGAATAGCCACGATTACCGGCGCCGCCGCGCCGTTCGCATGATGCGTCGCGGCGCGGCGGTCCGATCGCGTCTTGCATGAGCCGCGCGCGCGCCTAGGGTGCGCGCGATGAGCGAGAGAGCAGCCGCATGGCGCTTCGCGATCGATCGCGGGGGGACCTTTACCGATGTCGTCGCCACCACGCCCGCAGGGCGGCTGGTGACCGACAAGCTGCTGAGCGAAAACCCCGGCCATTATGCCGATGCGGCGAGCGAGGCGGTGCGCCGTCTCATGGCACGCCACGGCCCGGGCCCGATTGCCGAACTGCGCGTGGGCACCACGGTGGCGACCAATGCGCTGCTCGAGCGCAAGGGAGAGCGGTTGGCCCTGCTGATAACGCGCGGGTTCGGCGATGCGCTGCGCATCGGGACGCAGGCGCGGCCCGAGATTTTCGCGCGCCATATCGTCCTGCCCGAACAATTGCCTGCGCGCGTGGTCGAGGTGACCGAACGCGTCGCGGTGGATGGCGAAGTCCTCCAACCGCTCGACGAGGCGCAGGTCCGTGCCGATCTCGAAGAGCTGCGCACGGAAGGTTTCGATGCCCTTGCCATCGTGCTGGTGCACGGGTGGAAATATCGCGCTCACGAGACCCAAATCGCTGCGATCGCGCGCGATATGGGCTTCGCGCAGGTCAGCGTCAGCCACGAGGTCAGCCCGCTGATCAAGCTCGTCCCACGGGGCGATACGACGGTGGTGGATGCCTATCTATCGCCCGTTCTGAGGCGTTACACCGACGGGTTGCAGGCGGAACTTCCCGGGGCCGAAAGGCTGCGCTTCATGCAGTCGAACGGCGGCCTCGCCGAAGTCGGCGCCTTCCGCGGCAAGGATGCGATCCTGTCCGGTCCGGCCGGCGGCGTGGTCGGCATGGTCGCAGCCAGCGCTCCGCTCGGGTATCATCGGATTATCGGCTTCGACATGGGCGGGACCAGCACCGACGTCGCGCATTATTCGGGCGAGTTCGAGCTAACCGGCGATAGCGTCGTGGCGGGCGTGCGCGTGGCCGCGCCTATGATGCAGATACACACTGTGGCTGCAGGCGGGGGCTCGATCTGCCGTTTCGATGGCTCGCGCTTTCGCGTCGGACCTGAAAGCGCAGGCGCGGATCCGGGACCGGCCTGTTACCGCAAGGGCGGACCGCTGACGGTGACCGATTGCAACCTGTTCCTCGGCAGGCTCGATCCGGCCTTCTTTCCGAGTGTCTTCGGGCCTGCAGGTGACGAACCACTCGATCCGGAAGCAGCGCGCCGGCGGCTGGAGGAAGTGGCGGCGTTGTTGCCAGAGCCGAGGCCGCTGGAGGAAATCGCCGAAGGCTTCCTCGCCATCGCGGTCGACTCCATGGCCAATGCGATCCGCAAGATATCGGTCGCGCGCGGGCACGACGTCACCGCGTACGCGCTGGCCTGTTTCGGAGGTGCGGGCGGGCAGCACGCCTGCAAGGTGGCCGACGAACTCGGCATCGAGACCGTCCTCGTGCATCCGCTGGCCGGCATCCTGTCCGCCTATGGTATCGGCCTTGCACCCGTGAAGACGATCCGCGAAGTCAGCCTAGTGCGCGCGCTGGGCGACGATTATTCTGCCGATCTGGCCGCGCTGGAAGCCGAGGCGCGGGATGCTCTTGTCGCACAGGGTGTCGAGGACATCCGCATCGATGCGAGCGCACGGCTGCGCTTCGCGGGCAGCGATTCCATGCTGGCCGTACCTTGCGGCGAGACGCGCGAAATGGACGCGGCCTTCCGCAAGCTTCACCGCCAGCGCTTCGGCTATTCGGACGAGACTGCGCCCATTGTTGTGGAGGCGCTGAGCGTCGAAGCCAGCGGCACATCTGGCGGGCTCGGCGCGGTCGAGGCGGAGCCGCAGGAGGCAAGAGGCACTGCCAGCGGCACATGGCCGACGGTGGAACGCAGTTCGATGAAGGTTGGCGAGGAAATTGCCGGACCAGCGCTGGTCATCGATCCCGGCTCGACCACCGTGGTGGAACCCGGCTGGCACGCGCGGCTCGCCAAGGAGGGCAGCCTGGTCCTCACCCGGACCGAGGCGCTCGAACGCGACCGTGCGGCCGGAACAATTGTCGATCCTGTCCGGCTCGAAATATTCAACAACCTCTTCATGGCCATTGCCGAGGAAATGGGCGTGGTCCTCCAGTCGACCGCGACTTCGGTGAACATCAAGGAGCGGCTCGATTTCTCCTGCGCGCTGTTTGATGCGAGCGGCGCGCTGATCGCCAATGCACCGCATATCCCTGTGCACCTCGGTTCGATGGGCGACAGCATCGCCCGCGTCATCGAGGCGCGCGGCGAAGCACGCGACGGACGCGGCTTCCGGCGGGGCGATGCCTATGTCCTCAACGACCCTTATCGCGGCGGCACGCATCTGCCCGACATCACGGTCATTGTGCCGGTGTTCTATGGCGAGACTGGCGATGAACCGGATGCCTTCGTTGCGGCGCGCGGCCACCATGCGGACATTGGCGGCATCGCGCCGGGTTCCATGCCGCCCGAAAGCGCCACGATCGAGGAAGAGGGCGTCCTCATCGACAACCTCCTGATGGTGGACGAGGGCCATTTTCGCGAGGACGCCGTGCGCGAAGTCCTCGCATCGGCCCGCTATCCGGCGCGCAATCCCGACCGCAATATCTCCGATTTGCGCGCGCAACTGGCCGCCTGCACGCGGGGGAGCGAACTACTCGTCCAGTCGGCGCGCGACCAGGGCGAGGCGGTAGTCGCGGCCTACATGGGCCACGTCCTCGCAAATGCGGAGGAAAGCGTGCGGCGGCTGCTGGACCGGCTGGACGACGGCAGCTTCGCCTATCCGATGGACAACGGGGCCGAGGTCAGGGTGGCCATCCGCATCGACCGCGAAAGCCGCAGCGCCGTGTTCGACTTCACCGGGACCAGTATGCAGCTGCCCGACAATTTCAACGCGCCGCGCTCAATCACGCGTGCGGCGGCCCTTTATGTCCTGCGTACGCTGATCGACGATGCCATCCCGATGAACGACGGGTGCCTGCGGCCGGTCGAACTGGTCGTGCCCGAAGGTTCGATGCTCGACCCCGAACCGGGCGCAGCGGTCGTGGCGGGCAATGTGGAGACGAGCCAGGTCGTCACCGACGCGCTGTTCGCTGCGACCGGCAAGCTTGCGCCGTCACAGGGCACGATGAACAATTTCACCTTCGGCAACGAGCGGCACCAGTATTACGAGACTATCGCCGGCGGTTCGGGCGCAGGCCCAGATCACGAGGGGACCAGTGCGGTGCAGACCCACATGACCAATTCGCGCCTGACCGATCCCGAAATCCTGGAAACGCGCCTGCCGGTGCGGCTCGACCGCTTCGCCATCAGGCGCGGCTCGGGAGGCAGGGGCGTGCATCGCGGGGGCGACGGGGTGGAGCGGCGCGTCACATTCCTCGAACCCATGCGCGCGAACATGCTCGCCAACCGGCGAGCAATCGCGCCGCGCGGGATTTGCGGCGGCGGCGATGCGCAGCCGGGGCACAACTGGGTCGAACGCACCGATGGCAGCATCGAGGAACTGGGCGCGACCGGTCATGCCGAAATGAAGCCGGGCGACGCTTTCGTCATTCTGACGCCCGGCGGGGGCGGATACGGGGAGGAACGGGAATGAACTACTTGCCGCTGGCCGGCATCGCCATCGTGGTGGCGGGCTTTGCGCTGCGCTTCAATCCGCTGCTGGTGGTTGTCACCGCGGCGCTGGCGACCGGCGTCCTTGCAGGCCTCGACCTCGTCGCGGTGATCGAGGCGCTGGGCAAGGCATTCAACGACAACCGCTACATCTCGGTGACGTGGATCATCCTGCCGGTAATCGGCCTGCTCGAGCGCTACGGGTTGCAGCAGCGCGCCCGCGCGGTGATCGAGGGCATTCGCGGTGCGACCATGGGCAAGCTGCTGACGATCTACCTCCTGTTCCGGCAGATTACCGCAGCACTCGGCCTGACCAGTCTAGGCGGCCACCCGCAGACGGTCCGCCCGCTGGTCGCCCCGATGGCGGAAGCCGCGGCGGAGAAATCACACGGTGCACTGGCCGATGAAGATCGCGAAAAGGTCAAGGCCATGTCGGCGGCGACCGACAATGTCGGCCTATTCTTCGGCGAGGACATCTTCTTTGCGATCGCCTCCATACTGCTGATCCAAGGCGTGTTCGAAAGCTACGGCTATCCGCTTACCCCGCTGCAATTGTCGGTCTGGGCCATCCCCACGGCGATCTGCGCCTTCATCATCCACGGCTGGCGGATCCGTTCGCTCGACCGGCGTCTGGGGAGGGCAGGGGCATGATCACCTATGAATGGCTCTACATCCTGACGGGTGGTTTCTTTCTCGTCTGGTCGCTCCTGTCCGCGCGCGACGCGAAATGGGGCAATGCCGCCTTCTGGGGACTGCTTTCAGCGAGCTTCCTGTTCGGCAGCCATTTGTCCGATTTCGCGAACGGCGTGCTCGTGCTCGCGCTTGTGGGCATCGCGGGGCTCGGCCTTCTCAAGCGCAGCGACCCGGCCACGACGACGCTGGAAGAGCGGCAGGCGCATTCCGGGAGACTGGGCAACCGGCTATTCCTTCCTGCTCTGATCGTGCCCCTGACGGCCGTCGCCGGCACACTGCTCTACAATTACACGCCGCTTAGCGAGAGCGGCCTGCTGGCTGAACGTCGCGAGACGTTGATCCTCTTCAGCCTCGGCACGCTCATCGCGCTAACCGCAGCAATGCTCTGGTTGAGGCCGCCGGTCCTGGCCGCAGCGGAAGAGGGACGGCGACTGCTCGATTCGATCGGGTGGGCCGGTATCCTGCCGCAAATGCTCGCGGCCCTTGGTGCGGTATTCGCGCTGGCAGGCGTGGGCGACATTATCGGTGGCATCGCGGGCGAGATCATTCCCGACGGCAGCATTTTCCTTACCGTTGTGGTCTTCGCGCTGGGCATGGCGCTCTTCACGATGATCATGGGCAATGCCTTTGCCGCCTTCCCGGTCATGGCTGCGGCCATTGGCATCCCGCTGCTGGTCGAAGGCTATGGCGGCAATCCGGCGGTGATCGGCGCGGTCGGCATGCTGGCCGGTTTCTGCGGGACGCTGATGACGCCGATGGCGGCCAACTTCAACATCGTGCCTGCCGCCCTGCTCGAACTGAAAGACCAGAACGCCGTCATCCGCCAGCAGGTCGGCACGGCATTGCCGCTGTGGGTCTGCAATGTCGTGATCATCTATGTCGGAGCATTCCTGCTGTGGACCTGACCGAAGACATCGCCCGCCATTTCGCCCGCATCGCACTGGGCCACGTGGTGCGGCCCTATCCCTACAAGGACGACCACGTGTTCGAGGGCGATCACGATGTGCGCCCCCCGCGTGAGGCGCATCCTGTCTTTTTCGGCAGTTTCGACTGGCATAGCTGTGTCCATGGCTGGTGGACCCTGCTCACCTTGCGCCGGCTCTATCCGCACATGCCCGAAGCGGCGGAGATTGCTGCGCTGGCGGAAACGACCTTCACCGACGAAAAGCTGGCAGTCGAACTTGCCTATCTGGACCGCACCTATTCGCGTTCGTTCGAGCGGCCCTATGGCTGGGCGTGGCTGCTCTATCTCCACCACGAGGCTGTGCGGCATGGCGACAGGGACTGGGGCGCGAGGCTGGAGCCGCTTGCCCGTGCCTTTGCCAAACAATTTCGCGACTACCTGCGCACTCTGACCTACCCGATAACCGTAGGCTCGCATTACAACTCCGCCTTCGCGCTCACGCTGGCGCGCGAATGGGCACAGGAGCGCGATTCCGTGCTGGTTGCGACGATCGACGAATGGGCGCTGGCGGCATACGGCCAGCGGCGGGACTATGCGGGCTGGGAACCGGGCGGCGATGAATTCCTCTCACCCGTCCTGTCGGTCGCCATGCTGATGAGCCGCATCATGCCGCAACTCCAGTACGCGCCGTGGCTCGACGGGCTGGTCCTGTCGAACGGCTGGGTGGAGCGTGAGTGCAGGCCCGTAACGGTGTCGGACCGCAGCGACGGCAAGATCGCCCATCTCGACGGATTGAACCTCAGCCGGGCGTGGAACCTGCGCGCAGCCTCGCGCGCGCTGGGCGATCATTTCGCGCAGGAGTTACTGGAGGCAAGGGCGCAGGAGCACCTCGAGGCTGCCATGCCCCATGTCGCGGGCGATTACATGGGCGAACACTGGCTGGCGAGCTTCGCCCTACTGGCCTTGCTCGAAAAAAGCTGAGCTCAGGCGCGGCGGCGGCTGTCTGCGGCACTGCCGGGCAAACCCTTGACGAAGCCGCCCATGGCGCGCGCGACGGCTTCGGGCAGTTCGATCTCTCCGCCGAGAGTGCGGCCCGCCGAAAGGCCGATGCGAATGTCGAGCGTGCCGCCTTCGGCGACCAATCGGCCGTCCTCGCGGAACTCGCCGACCTCTTCGCGGGCAAGCTCGAAACGGACCGTTTGCCGTTCTCCGGGCGCAAGCGTGACGCGCTCGAAATCGCGCAGTTCCATCCGGCTGGGAAGGTGGCGTCCACGATAGCGGCGGACGAACAGTTGGACTGTCTCGACCCCTGAGACTTCGCCCGTGTTGCGCAGCTGGGCACTGGCGACGATGTGGTCGGTCGCCAAGTCGAGTGTTAGGTCGGTCAGCGCGAAATCGGCGTAATTGAGGCCATGTCCGAAAGGCAGCCCGCGATTATGCTCGCTCGCCGGGATGGCCACGGGCAGCTTGCCGCAAGGCGCGGCCTCTCCGGTCAGGATCTCCGCGATCGCATGGCCGCTCATCGTGCCCAGTTGGCCGGCATGAAGCACTGCCGGCAATGGGCCGCCGGACACGACCGGATCGAGCGGGAGCGTGCCGAGCGTGACGAGTACGATTCGCTCGGTGACCGTGCGCAGCGAGGACAGGAGTTGGTGCTCCGCCTCCGCCAGCCTGCCGTTCTCGCATTCGCCCAGCACCACCACGACCGTGCGCGAGCGCTTGGCGGCTTCGCAGGCCATGCCGATGGCCATGCTGTCGGCCTCGACCAGCCGACCGACGGTCCCGTTCTCACGCCGCAGGGCGAGGCCGGGCGCGAACTTGTAGGGAATGCCGAGCTGTTCCAGCCCGTCGATGACGCTGGCACCCGGGCCGCCGCGTCCTGCGACCGGAAGGGACCGGTCATTGGCGGAATTGCCGATGACGAGGATGTCACCTGAATCGACGCCGAGCGGCAGCATTGCCGGCTCATTGCGCAGTAGCACGCAGCACTTCTTGGCGAGATCCAGCGCCGCCTGGCGGTTCTGGATCGGGGTTGGGAGCGACCCCCGGCGGCGCACCGCCTCGCGTCCCAGCGGCAGGCTGAACAGGCCGAGTGCGTATTTGGCCCGCAGGACGCGGGCCGCTGCATCGTCCAGGCGCGAGAGGGGGATCTGGCGTTTTTCGACGGCCGCGACGATGGCGTCGATGGGCATGTAATCCCCGATCTCGACGTGTTCGCTGTCACGCGCGGCAGCGGCCAGCGTCTGCCATTCGGACAGCACCATGCCTTCGAAAGCTCCCGGTCCCTGCAGGAACGAGAAGGCCCGCTGCAATGCGTTGCGGTGGCGGGCGTCGGCGCCGCCAAACGAGATCGAGCCCAGGTAGCCCTGCTGCGAGACATGGGCAGCGATGCGCAGGGCGTCGGCGATTTCCTGCCGTCCTCCGGTACTCGAGGGGGCCAGGATGCGTGAGAGGTCGAGGCAGGCGAGGACGCCTTCGCGCGACGTGTCGTCCGCTGCCTGCAGACCCCTTACCCGAGCCGCGGCGATCCGCGCTGCGAGGTGGACCTGCTCTGCGGACGAAGCATGGCTGGCCCCCCTGCCGAGACGCAGATATCCCGCTGCCGGACCCAGCGCCCAGTTGATCCCGCGGGAATGGGCCTCGTCCGCAATGACCTGTTCCGCCGCGGTGATCGCGTCCATGTCGAAACTGGCGGCAGCAGCGAGCGGTGCGGGGAAGATGGTATCGACGCCGGTCGCCGTTTCGGCGGGAAAGAGCAAGGGAATGCCCAGCCGGGATTCCTCGATCGCAATCTGCTGGAAGGCTTCCGCCTGAAGTTTCGAGCCGATTCCTTCGACGGCGGTGACGCGTCCTTCGCGAATGGCACGGGCAAAGGCTTCGGTTTCCGCTCGGTCCTGGGGATCGGGCGCCTGGACTATGGCGAGCTGGCCCGCTTTTTCCTCGACCGTCATGTAAGCGAGCAGGTCGGATATCACGCGTTCGCAATCGCTGTCGGGCAGCAGATGGATCATGCGCGCGCCTCCGCCCGCCTGCCCGTGAGGGGCAGTCGCGCCGGCATCGGCCGGGAGCGGGAGCGCTTCGCCATCTGTCCCTCCGCAGGCACGGGGTGGATGCGGGGAACGGGCCCCCGCGAACGGTTCGCGGAGAATTCTGGCGGCTGGTGGTAAATTTCCCGTTAGCGCCAAGGCCTTGCCGGTCGCACGCAGGACACCTTTCGGCGACTGCGGTTTTGCTACGTTTACAGATATAAAAATATCTTTATATGTTCCCTCATGCGAACTGAGAGCATCTTCCGCGCGCTTTCCGATCCGACCCGACTGCGCATTCTGCGCATCCTCGGCTCGATGGAGCTCGCCGTGGGCGAGGTTGCGCAGATCCTGGGGCAGAGCCAGCCGCGCGTTTCGCGCCACATCGGCATCCTGTGCGATGCCGGCCTTGCCGAGCGCCGCCGCGAGGGAAGCTGGATATTCCTGCGCGCCCGCGCCGACGGGGCGTTATGCAGCGAAGTGCTCAAATTGCTGGAGGCCGCCGAACGCGCCGATGCCGAGTTTGCGGGCCTGTGCGAAGACGATCGCCGCAAGCTGGCGGAAATCCGTGCCGCGCGGCAAGAGCAGGCCGAACAGTATTTCGCTGATCATGCGCATGATTGGGACGAGCTACGCCGGCTGCATTCTTCCGACGCGGAGGTGGAGACGGCATTGCGCGGGGCGCTTGGTGACAACCGGCTTGGCAGGCTGCTCGATATCGGAACCGGCACGGGCCGCATGGCGGAACTTTTCGCGGAAGGGGCGGACCATATCGTCGCGCTCGACAAGAGCCTGGCGATGTTGCGCGTTGCCCGCGCGAAGCTCCAGCACCTGCCGACCGAGCGGGTCGAGCTGGTGCAGGGCGATTTCGCCCAGCTACCGTTTGCCCCTGCGAGTTTCGATACAGTTCTGTTCCACCAAGTGCTGCATTTCGCCCAGAATCCGGCGACCGTCCTGGCCGAGGCCGCCCGCGTGACGCGCAACGGCGGACGGGTCGCCATCGTCGACTTCGCCGCTCACCAGCGCGAGGAACTGCGCGAACGCCATGCCCATGCCCGCCTCGGCTTTTCCGACGAGCAGATGGCAGGATTGCTGACCGATGCAGGGTTCGACCCTGAAGCCCCGATTGCCCTCGCAGACGGCGAACTGGCCGTGAAGATTTGGGTCGCGCAGCGCCGCGTGGCCGCAGGAAGGAAAGCCTCGTGAGCCCCACGCTCGACCAGATGCGCGAAGCCCAGCGCGCGCTCGAAGCGCCGCTCTTCTCCGGCCTGCCCGGCGATATCGACGTCAGCTTCGAGTTCTTCCCCCCGAAGACCGAGGCGATGGCGCAAACCCTGTGGCACAGCGTCGAAACGCTTGCTCCGCTCCGTCCGCGCTTCGTGTCGGTGACCTATGGCGCGGGCGGCTCCACGCGCGAGCGGACCCATGCCGCCGTGCGCCGGATCGTCAACGAAACCGCGATGCCCGCCGCTGCCCACCTGACTTGCGTCAACGCCACGCGCGAAGAGGTCGATGCCGTGGCACGCGAATACTGGGAAGAAGGCGTGCGGCACATCGTCGCCCTGCGCGGCGATCCGCCGGAAGGCGGATCCGCCTATACGCCGCATCCCGGCGGCTATGCCAATGCGGCCGAGCTGATCGCGGGCCTCAAGAAGGTGGCCGATTTCGAAATCTCGGTCGCCGCCTATCCCGAGGTGCATCCGGATTCGCCTGATCGCCAGGCCGATCTCGACAATCTCAAGCGCAAGTTCGATGTCGGCGCGACGCGGGCCATCACCCAGTTCTTCTTCGATCCGCAGTGCTTCTTCGAATTCCGTGATCGCGCGACAGCGGCCGGGATCGAGGGCGAGATCGTCCCGGGCATCATGCCGGTGCTCAGCTTCGCTGCCGTCCAGCGCATGTCGGGCCTATGCGGCACGGCAATCCCGCACTGGATGGAGGGGCTTTTCGACGGTCTCGACGACCGCCCCGAGGCGCGCCAGCTGGTGAGCGCCACGATCGCTGCCGAACTGTGCCGCCGCCTCTATGCGGGCGGGGTGCGCCAGTTCCACTTCTACACCCTCAACCGCGCCGAGCTGAGCTATGCGATCTGCCATATGCTCGGCCTGCGCCCGAAGGCCTGACATGTCGAAGCGTGAAGAATTCGAAGCTGCCGCAGCAAATGCCATACTGATCAAGGATGGCCCTTACGGGACCGAAATCCAGCGCGCGAAGCTGGCAGCGGAAGACTATGCCGGCGACACCGGGCTGACCCATGACCAGAAGGGCAATAACGATCTCGTCAACCTGACCCAGCCGCAGGTCATCCGCGCGATCTGCGACAGCTACATCGACGCCGGCGCGCACATCCTTGCGACCAATACCTTCAATGCCAACCGGATCAGCCAAGCGGACTACTGCGCCGAAGGGCTGGTACACGACATCAACGTGTCTGCCGCCCGCATCATCCGCGAAGCCGTCGATGCGCGAGGCGACGGTGTCGCCCGCTTCGTTGCCGGAGCGGTCGGCCCGACCAACAAGACGCTGTCACTTTCTCCCGATGTCGAGGACCCGGGTTTCCGCGAAGTGACCTTTGACGAGATCGTCGACGTCTATGTCGAGCAATGCCGCGCCCTGCTGGAAGGCGGCGCGGATTTCATCCTGGTCGAAACGGTGTTCGACACGCTCAATTGCAAGGCCGCGATCATGGCGGTCAAGCAACTGGAGCGCGAACTTGGCCGCGATATTCCGCTGATGATCTCGCTCACCCTGACCGATCTGTCGGGCCGGAACCTTTCGGGTCATACGGTGGAGGCCTTCTGGTATACCGTGCGCCACGCGAAACCGCTGACAATCGGCCTCAACTGCAGTTTCGGTGCCGAACAATTGCGGCCGCACGTCCAGATCCTTTCGAGTATCGCGGACACCTATTTGATGGCCTACCCCAACGCAGGGCTTCCGAACGACCTGGGCGAATATGACGAGGTTCCTGAGACAACCGCGGCGCTGACCCGGGTCTGGGCGGAGAATGGCCGAATAAATGCGCTGGGCGGATGCTGCGGCTCCACGCCCGCACACATCGCGGCCATGGCGAAAGCGGTGAAGGGGCTGCCCCCTCGCCAGCTTCCTGAGATTTCGCCCGACATGCGCCTTGCGGGCCTCGAACCTTTCACGATTGCCGCCTGATGACCCAGAGCAACACCACTGCCCGCTTCGTCAATATCGGCGAGCGTACCAACGTCACCGGTTCGGCGGCGTTCAAGAAGCTGATCCTTGCCGACGATTACGAAAAGGCAGTCGAGGTCGCGCGCCAGCAGGTCGAGAACGGCGCGCAGGTCATCGACGTCAACATGGACGAGGGCCTGCTCGATGCCGAGCGGGCGATGACGACCTTCCTCAAGCTCATCGCCGCCGAGCCCGATATCGCCCGCGTGCCGGTGATGATCGACAGCTCCAAATGGGAGGTGATCGAAGCGGGCCTCAAGTGCGTGTCGGGCAAGCCGATCGTCAATTCGATCAGCATGAAGGAGGGCGAAGACGCTTTTCTCGAGCATGCGCGCAAGTGCATGGATTACGGCGCTGCCGTGGTCGTGATGGCCTTCGATGAAAAGGGACAGGCCGATACGAAGGGCCGCAAGGTCGAAATCTGCGCGCGCGCCTATGACTTGCTGACCGGCATCGGCTTCCCGCCCGAAGACATCATCTTCGATCCCAATATCTTCGCCGTGGCAACGGGGATCGAGGAGCATGACCGCTACGGTCTCGATTTCATCGAGGCGGTGCGCGAGATCAAGGCGCGCTGCCCCCATGCGCGGACCAGCGGCGGCCTGTCGAACCTCTCCTTCAGCTTCCGCGGCAACGAGACGGTGCGCCGGGCGATGCATTCGGTCTTCCTCTACCATGCGATCCCCGCCGGCCTCGACATGGCGATCGTCAATGCGGGCCAGCTCGACGTCTACGACCAGATCGACCCCGAGCTTCGCGAAGCGTGCGAGGACGTGATCCTGATGCGCCGTCCCGACGCGACCGAGCGCCTGATCGCGCTTGCCGAAAGTTATCGCGGCAAGAGCGCGGCCGACGAGAAGGCAGAAGAGGAATGGCGCGGCTGGCCGGTTGCCCGCCGGCTGGAGCACGCACTGGTCAAGGGCATCGATGCCCATGTCGTTGACGATACGGAAGAAGCCCGCCAGCAGTTCGACCGTCCGATCGAAGTCATCGAAGGCCCGCTGATGGACGGCATGAACGTCGTCGGCGACCTCTTCGGCAGCGGCAAGATGTTCCTGCCGCAGGTGGTGAAATCCGCCCGCGTCATGAAGAAGGCGGTCGCCCACCTCATCCCCTTCATCGAAGCGGAGAAGGAAGAAGGCGCCAAGGCCAAGGGCCGGATCGTCATGGCCACGGTGAAGGGCGACGTCCACGATATCGGCAAGAACATCGTCGGCGTGGTCCTGCAGTGCAATGGCTACGAGGTGATCGATCTTGGCGTGATGGTGCCGTGGTCGCAGATCCTGGCGGCAGCGAACGAGAACGATGCCGACATGATCGGCCTGTCGGGCCTCATCACCCCCTCGCTTGACGAGATGGTCACCGTTGCCGAGGAGATGAACCGTGCCAGCATGACCATGCCGCTGCTCATTGGCGGTGCGACCACCAGCAAGGTCCACACGGCCCTGCGCATCGATCCTGCCTATGACGGGCCGGTGATCCACGTGCTCGATGCGAGCCGCGCGGTCGGCGTGGCCAGCCGCCTGCTCTCGGACACGCAGCGCGACGAATTCGTCGATACGACTGCCGCCGAATACGAGAAGGTCCGCGACGCGCGAGCAGGCAAGGGCCAGAGCGTATTGCTGAGCCTCGAGGAAGCGCGGGCCAATTTCTACGACGCGTTCCTGTCGGACAAGGCCGCCCCGCCGCTGAAGCCGGGGCTGCACACGTTCGAGGACTGGGATCTTGCCCATCTTCGCCAGTATATCGACTGGACCCCGTTCTTCCGCGCCTGGGAATTGCACGGCACCTATCCCGCCATCCTCAAGGACGAGGTGGTGGGCGAAACGGCGCAGCAATTGTTCGCCGATGCCAATGCGATGCTCGACCGGATCATCGAGGGCAAATGGCTGACCGCACGGGGTGTTGCCGGCTTCTGGCCCTGCGCGCGCGACGGGGACGACGTGACCATCCACGATCCGGAGGGCGAAACGCATACCGTCCTGCCCTTCCTGCGCCAGCAAGTGAAGAAGAGCCGCGACCGCGCGAACATGTGCCTCGCCGATTTCATCGATCCGGCCGGTGACTGGCTTGGCGGATTTGCCGTCGGCATCCACGGTATCGAGGAGCATTCGAAGCGCTTCATCGAAGACAAGGACGATTACTCCGACATCCTGTTGAAGGCGCTGGCCGACCGTTTCGCCGAAGCCTTTGCAGAAGCGCTGCACCAGCACGTGCGCACCGACCTGTGGGGTTATGCGCCGCAGGAACAGCTCACCAACGAAGCGCTGATCAAGGAGGAATACCGCGGCATCCGTCCGGCGCCGGGCTATCCCGCCTGTCCCGACCACAGCCTGAAGCCGGTCCTGTTCGACCTGCTGGAGGCGGAAGAGCGCACCGGCATCACGCTGACCGAGAATTTCGCCATGTATCCGACGGCGGCAGTCAGCGGCTTCTACTTCGGTCATCCCGAAAGCCAGTATTTCGGCGTCGCCCGCATCGGGCGCGACCAATTGGAAGACTATGCGCGCCGCCGCGGCGTAGATATTGCGACGGCCGAGAGATGGCTGCGACCCAATCTGGACTGAGCGCGCTGCCCAAGGGGCGGTTGGTGGTGATCGGCGGCTGCGTGCTGCTGGTCGCCTATGCCCTGCTTTTGCTTTCCGTTCCCTTCGACCCGGAGCTGATGGCGCGGCTGTGGTTCCTGCCCGGCATCGGCGTCATCGGAGCGATCATCGCGAACACCTCGGGCACCGGCGGCGGCGTAGTTTTCGTGCCGGTCTTCAACGCACTGCGCGAATGGAGCGTGATGGACCTGCAGCCGCTGCAGGTGGTCGGCGTCTCCATGTGCATCCAGAGTTTCGGCATGACGATGGGCGCGCTGCGCTGGACCGATCGCCTCTATCACCAGCCCGAGCCGGAGCCGCTGCACGCGAAGGTGCTGCCCCGCGATTTCTTCACCGTCGCGCTTGCCGTCCTGGCCCTGTCGCTGCCGGCCATGCTTCTGACCCAGCGGCTGACGTCGTTCGACCAGCATGCGGTGCTGATGGGTTACAAGGGCTTTTCGATCCTGCTCGGCATTGCGCTGATCGCCTCCACATGGACGGTCAATCTCGCGCGGCCAGAGAAGGAACGGCTCGAACGCTTCGACCTGATGGTGCTGCTGCTCCTGGCGATCCCGGGCGGCGTGCTCACTGCCCTGTTCTCCGTCGGGATCGGCGAACTGGTCGCGCTCTATCTCTTCATCCGGCATTATCCGGTGCTGCTTTGCACGGGTGCCGCCTGCCTGATCTCCTCGGTCAGCGTCATTAGTGGCGCTATCTGGCATATCGATGCGGGCACCATACAGTGGGAAGTCGTGCTGCTTGCAGGGCCCGGTGCGGCACTAGGCGGCTTCCTTGCGCGCCCCATAGCCCTGTGGCTCGGCGCGCGGCGGCTGAAGACGCTGGATGGCGGATGGATCGTATTCTCGGCACTCTATCTCCTCTGGCTCAACCGCGCCTGATTGACAGGCGCGCAGGGTGCGGCAATCGTCGCCTACCATGCGGATCGCTCCTGCCATTGCCGCCCTCGTGATGCTGCCGGCCTGCGCAAGCCTGCCGGCGCAGCAACGGCCCGCGTCGGTTGCCGTGGTCTTCGATGCGGAGAGCGCGGAGCCGATTATCGTGGAGGGGCTGGCCGACCGCGACAGCGGCAGGGCGGTCCAAGCGAACGATCCGGTGCGGATTGCGAGCATTTCGAAACTGGTCATGGCGCTCGCCGCGATGAAGCTGGCGGACGAAGGCAAGTTCGATCCCTACGCCGACGTGTCACGCTATCTCGGCTGGAAATTGCGCAATCCCGCCTTTCCCGACGCACCGGTTACGGTCGCGCAGATCCTGTCCCACCGCTCCGGCCTGCGCGACGGTGCAGGCTATGTCATCCCGCTCGGCGAAAGCCTCGAGGCGAAGCTTTCCGAACCCGGCGCATGGTATGCCGAGGCCCCGCCCGGCGAAGCGCCGTTCGAATATGCCAATCTCGGCTCGCCCGTGGTGGCAACCGTGCTCGAGGCGGCGAGCGGGGAGCGCTACGACCGCCTCGTCGACCGGCTGGTCTTTGCCCCGCTCGGCATCGATGCCTGTCTCAACTGGATCGGCTGCGAGCCGGACACCATTGCGCTGGCCGTGACGCTCTATCGCAGCACGGGCGAAGTGGCGCGCGACGATGCCGCAGACCTCCCGCCCAACTGTACTTTCCCCGTCGCCGAGGGCATCCCCTGTACGCTCGACGGTTATGTGCCGGGCACCAATGCCTCGATCTTCTCGCCGCAGGGCGGGGTGAGGATCGGGATGCTCGACCTTGCACGGCTCGGCCAAGCGCTGGTCACGGTCGATGAACGCGTGGTCTCGGCGCGCCGCTGGGGCCAGATCGGCACTTCGCTGGGCCTTGTCGCCCCGAACGAAGAAGACTTCTTCTGCGCCTACGCACTGGGCTTCCAGGCAATCCAGATGCGACCCGCGCCCTGTGCCGACGCACTCGTCGGGGACGGCAAGGCCTATGTCGGCCATGCAGGAGAGGCCTATGGCCTGCGATCGGGCTTGTGGTTCGATCCGGTCGGGGGGCGCGGCATCGCCTATTTCACCTCCTCCGTGCCCGACCGCACCGCGCCCGACGAAGGCGGTTTTGCACCCGAAGAGGTCAGGCTGGTCCGCCGCGCGATGGGAAAGGCCGCGAGGGCGGGGAAATAGGCGCATTTCGGCTACCCAAGGGAATTGACCGCGCCCCGCTTATCGCGCAGGGCGTTTCCCGTCGGCCACGGGAGCGATTCTGCGGCAGGCGCGCATGGGAGAGCTGGTCCGGGGACACCCGCCAGCGCCGAAGGAGCAACCGCCCCGGAAACTCTCAGGCCTCAGGACCGTGCGCTGCCATCGACACTCTGGAAAGCGCGCTTCGTGCCAGTCGCGATGCGCCACCGAAGGGGTAAACCTGCTCATTTGCAGGCCAGTCTCTCAGGTCACCCGACAGAGGGGGCATGGGTTGTAACGGCGTCCGCTCCGGGCGCTGCCATGCTTGGCTTTGAGGACGGGTCTTGAGCGACGATAACGACGACATTGTGCAGGAAATCGAGAAGCTGCCGCTCGACGCGTGGCATCGCGGCAAGGGCGCGCGCATGGTGCCCTTTGCCGGCTATGAAATGCCGATCCAGTTCGACGGCATCGTTGCCGAACACGAATGGACACGCACGCAGGCGGGCCTGTTCGACGTGAGCCACATGGGCCAGCTCATGCTGACCGGCGAGAACGTGGCGGAAGAGCTCGAGAAGCTGCTGCCCGGCGCAATCGCCTCGCTGAAGCCGGGCAAAGTGCGCTATTCGCTGCTGATCGACGAGAACGGCGGGATCATCGACGACCTCATGGTCACCAATGCCACGCCCTGGATCGAAGCCGACGAGGAGACCGGCACCGAAGGGCACTGGGGCGATCCGGCCTATTACCTCGTCGTCAACGGTGCGACCAAATGGGACGACATCGCCCATCTGCGCGAGCACCTGCCCGACGAAATCACCCTGACCCATCTCGACGAACAGGCGCTGATCGCGCTGCAGGGTCCGAATGCCGCGACCGCGCTCAACCGCGTCATGCGCAACGTCATCGACGACATGGTCTTCATGGAAAGCGTGACGTACGACTTCGGTGAATGGCCACTGCGAATCACGCGCGCGGGCTACACCGGCGAGGACGGGTTCGAGATTTCCGTGCCCGCCGAATTCGCCGAGAGCCTGTGCGATCGCCTGTGTGCCGAAATCGAGGTTCGCCCGGTCGGCCTCGGCGCGCGCGATTCCCTGCGCCTCGAAGCGGGCCTCCCCCTTTACGGCCACGACATCACTACCGAAACCGATCCGGTATCCGCCGATCTCGTCTTCGCGCTGACCAAGAAGCGCCGCGAGGAAGGTGGCTGGATGGGCCACGAGGCCGTGATGAAGGTCTTCAACGAAGGTCCGGCGGAGAAGCGCGTCGGCCTCTCGCTTGAAGGGCGCCTGCCCGCCCGCGAAGGTGCGCTGGTGTTCGACGGCGACAAGCAGATCGGCCGCATCACCAGCGGCGGCTTCTCGCCCACGCTCTGCGCGCCCATCGCCATGGGCTATCTGGCGCAAAGCCATACCGAACCGGGAACCGAGGTCGAGATCGAGGTTCGTAACAAGAGACTGCCGGCGAAGGTCGTACCCATGCCCTTCGTCCCCCATCGCTATCACAGAGGGAACTGACACATGGCCCGTTACTTCACCGACGAACACGAATGGATCGACCTCGAAGGCGACACCGCCACGGTCGGCATTACCGATTACGCACAGGGCCAGCTCGGCGACATCGTCTTCGTCGAACTGCCGAGCGTCGGCACCATGCTCGAAAAGGGCAAGGACGCCGCCGTGGTCGAAAGCGTCAAGGCGGCGAGCGACGTCTACGCGCCGATCAGCGGCGAAGTGACCGAAGCAAATGGCGCGCTCGAAGACGATCCGGCACTGGTCAACAGCTCGCCCGAAGAGGACGGCTGGTTCTTCCGCATGACCGTCTCCGACAAGTCGCAGCTCGAAGGCCTGATGGACCAGGCTGCTTACAAGAGCTTCTGCGACGGTCTCTGATCTGACTGCCCGCAAAGGGCACTAGGGGTTTTTCCAAGATGCGTTACCTGCCGCTTACCGATGCCGACCGTTCGGCCATGCTGGAAAAGATCGGTGCACCCGATATGGATGCGCTGTTCGTAGACGTGCCGGAAGCGGCGCGCCTGTCCGGCCCGATCGAAGGCCTGCCGATGCACGCCAGCGAAATGGCGGTCGAAAAGCATATGCGGCAACTGTCGAAGAAGAACCTCGCAGCGGCCGATGCGGCCTTCTTCCTCGGGGCAGGGGCCTATCGCCACCACGTGCCGGCAAGCGTCGACCACATCATCCAGCGCGGCGAATTCCTCACCGCCTACACGCCCTACCAGCCGGAAATCGCGCAGGGCACGCTGCAGATGCTGTTCGAATTCCAGACGCAGGTGGCCCGCCTTTACGGCTGTGCGGTCGCCAATGCCTCGATGTACGACGGTTCGACCGCGTGCTGGGAAGCGGTGGCCATGGCCGGGCGCGTTACGCGCAAGAAGCGCGTCGTACTCTCGGGCGCGCTCCACCCCCACTATGCCGAGGTCGTCAAGACCATGGCGAAGTTCACCGAGGACGAGATCGCCCATGCGCGCCCGGCACTGCAGGCTCACCCCGACAATGACGGCCTGATCGCGCGGATCGACGACCAGACCTCCTGCGTCGTGGTCCAGTATCCCGACATCCTCGGTCGCCTGCCCGACCTGCAGCAGATCGCCGATGCCGCGCATGAAAAGGGCGCGCTGCTGATTGTCGTCAACACCGAACCGGTGGCGCTGGGGGCGATCAAATCTCCGGGTGAGCAGGGTGCGGATATCGTTGTGGGCGAAGGCCAGTCGATCGGCGTGGGCCTCCAGTTCGGCGGTCCCTACCTCGGCCTTTTTGCGGTGCGCGATCCCAAGCACGTGCGCCAGATGCCCGGCCGCCTGTGCGGCGAGACTGTCGATGCCGAGGGCAAGCGCGGCTTCGTGCTTACCCTTTCGACCCGCGAGCAGCACATCCGCCGCGAGAAGGCGACGAGCAACATCTGCACCAACTCGGGCCTCTGCGCGCTCGCATTCAGCGTCCACATGACGCTGCTCGGCGAGAAGGGCCTGCGCCGCCTGGCGATGGAAAACCACCGCCTCGCCTGCCACGCCGCCGACCGGCTGGCCAAGGTCCCCGGCGTGAGCGTGCTCAACGACAGCTTCTTCAACGAATTCACCGTCCGCCTCGGCCAGGACGCGCGCAAGGTCGTGCGCAAGCTGGCCGACCGCGGCATTCTCGGCGGCGTGTCGCTGGGCCGGCTTTATCCGGACAACGAGGAACTGGCCGACGGCCTGCTGGTCGCGGTCACCGAAACCACCACGGAGGAGGACGTCGAAACCCTTGCCTCCGCGCTCGAGGAGGTGCTCGCATGAACGCGCCCAACCAGTCCGGCTGGAAGCCCGGCACCCCTGTCCAGGACCACAACGCTATGAGCGGCCCCGACACCGTGACCGGCAACCGTGCGCTGATGCTCGAAGAGCCGCTGCTGTTCGAAATCGGCCATGTCGAGACGACCGGCGTTGACCTGCCCGAACCTTCCGGCGCTGCCACGCGCCTCGGCGATCTGGAGCGTGCGGCAGCGATCGGCCTGCCCGGCCTGTCCGAGCCGGAAACCGTGCGCCACTACACGCGCCTCTCGCGCCAGAACTACGCCATCGATCTCGGCCTCTTCCCGCTCGGAAGCTGCACGATGAAGCACAATCCGCGCCTCAACGAGAAGGTCGCGCGGATGCCCGGCTTCGCCGATGTCCATCCGCTCCAGCCGGTGCAGACCGTGCCTGGTGCGCTGGAAGTCATCAACGAGCTCGCTCACTGGCTGATCGAGCTGACCGGCATGCACGGCGTCGCGATGAGCCCCAAGGCAGGCGCGCATGGCGAACTGTGCGGGATCCTGTGCATTCGCGCCGCTCTCGAAGCGCGCGGCGATGCGCGCAAGGTCGTGCTGGTGCCCGAAAGCGCCCATGGCACCAATCCCGCCACCGCCGCCTTTGCCGGCTACGAGGTGGAAGACATCCCCGCGACCCCGGAAGGGCGCGTCGACCTGGAGGCCCTGAAGGCCCGCCTCGGCCCCGACGTTGCCGCGGTGATGATCACCAATCCCAACACCTGCGGCCTGTTCGAGCGCGACATGAAGGCGATCTCGGACGCGGTGCACGCGGCGGGCGGGTTCGTCTATTGCGACGGCGCGAACTTCAACGCCATCGTCGGCAAGGTCCGCCCCGGTGACCTCGGCGTCGATGCGATGCACATCAACCTGCACAAGACTTTCTCCACCCCGCATGGCGGCGGCGGCCCGGGTTCGGGCCCGGTGGTGCTGTCCGAGGCCCTGTCGCCCTTCGGTCCGCTGCCGTTCACGGCGCGCACTGCCGACGGAGTGGTCCACCTCGTCGAGGAAGAGAACGCTGCCGATTACGGCCATGTGCAGGCCTTCGGCCGCATGACCGCCTTCCACGGGCAGATGGGCATGTTCACCCGCGCGCTGACCTATATCCTCAGCCACGGCGCGGACGGTCTCAAGCAGGTGGCGGAAGACGCGGTCCTCAACGCCAACTACATCCTGCGTAGCCTAGACGACGTGCTCGATGCACCTTTCGGGCCGAGCGGCCCGTGCATGCACGAGGCGCTGTTCTCGGACGACGGTTTTGCAGAGGGCCTCTCGACGCTCGATCTCGCCAAGGCGCTGATCGACGAGGGCTACCACCCGATGACCATGTATTTCCCGCTGGTGGTGCATGGCGCGATGCTGGTGGAGCCGACCGAGACCGAGAGCAAGGCGGCGCTCGACCAGTTCATCATGGCGCTGCGCAGCGTTGCGGAACGGGCGAAGGCGGGTGACGAGACGATGAAGACCGCGCCGCACTACGCGCCGCGTCGCCGCCTCGACGAAACCCAGGCCGCCCGCAAGCCGGTGCTCGCCTGGAACGACCCGAACATGGCCTGACCGGTCAGCTGCGTTCGCGCAGCAACCGGTCGGTGACCTCCCAGGTGCGCCGGTTGTCGACGTCGATGGCGCATGTGCCGCTCGACATGACGACCGGTTCCATCTTCAGTCCCATGCGGCGGCCGACCTGGCCGAACAGCTTCTCGCGCGTGCCGTTGCCGAGGTAGAAGCGGATCAGGTTCATGAAGCCGAAGGCCTGCGCGATGCGCATCGGGTGCTTCACGAACTGCCCGCCGCCGCGCATGACTTCGGCAGCCTTCAGCGCCTTTTCGCTGCCGACCCAGTAGGTGTTGCAATTGGAAAAGCCACCATCGGCGAACTGGTAGAATTTCGCCTGTCCGCGCGGATCGGCGGCCTGCACGTCTTCCTTGCGGGCGAGGGCGGCGCCGGCGTCGGCTCCGGCGGACAGCGCTTTGGCGATGAATTCGGAATAATCTTCGGCCCGCCACAAGCAGTTGTCGGCGGTGGTGACGACAAGCGGGAACGAGGCTCCTTCCGCGCCTGCAAAGATACTGTCGACGAGATTGTGTGCGCCGGTCCGGAAAGTGAGGCGGCCTTGCGCGACCAGCGCCGCGACCGCATCGATTGCAGCGATTTCGTCAGGCTCGTGCGCGACCACGCGGATGCTGCTCACCTCGGGGCAATGCGCCAGGGCAGTGACCACGTGTTCGATCAGCGGCTTTCCCGCGACCGGGACGACGCATTTTTGCGCGACACCCGCCGCCTCGGCCAAGGGGTCGAGCGCTCCCGAGCGCTTGCCGGCCAGGACCAGAGCAGTGACTTTTTGGTTCTCGTTCAGGCTCATAATGTGGCTCTAACCAGCAACAGGCCTCTTGTCATGACCTGTGCCGACGGGCAGCGAGAGCGTCATGCGGATCATCTTCAGCAGGAAGGGCTTCGATAGCGCGGCAGGCGGAGGACCTTCGCCTATCGTGGGCGGCGCGCCTGTCAGCCTGCCGATCCCCGCTGGCGCGGCTTCGGATACGACGTATGGCGATCTCGGCCTTGGCGACCATGCCCACGCGGCAAGCCGCGGCCGGTATGGCGCGCAGGAGGCCTGCCACCACGATCCCATGTTCGTGGAGAAAGGACGCTGCCTGTTCGGCCAGGTCGGGGCGGCACAAACCCATCTCGAAAACCGCGGCGTGGGAGTGGGGGACGTGTTCCTCTTCTTCGGCCTCTTCCGCGAAAATGGCGGCGATCCGCACCACCGGATTTTCGGCTTTCTCGAGATCGAGGACATCATCCCGCTCGCTGGCGGAGCGCCCGATTGGCTGGTCGAACGCGGCCATCCGCACGCGCTCGCCATGCATGGCAGCAACGACACCGTCTATTCGGGACACGGGCAGGTAGCGGCGCGGGCGAGCGATGCCTTGCGGCTTACGGTGCAAGAAGGACCGCCATCGATCTGGCACCGGCCGGCGTGGCTGAAGCCCGGCGGCCTGAGCTATCACGACCGGCCCGATCGCTGGCTGCGCGGAGGCCGCCTGCGCAGCGTCGCGCGCGGGCAGGAATTCGTGGCCGATATCGGACGCCGGAAAGCGCCGCGAGACTGGCTCGCGGCGATCATCGAGGAAATCAGAGGGTCTTGATCACTGCCGAGAAATCGAGTGCGCCGTTCTGCTCGGCAAAAGCCTCGTAGATCTCCGCCGCCTGCGAACCAAGGACGGTCGTCGCATCGACGCTGGCAGCGGCCTCCATCGCGAGCCGCAGGTCCTTGAGCATCAGCGCGGTGGCAAATCCGCCCTGGTAGTCATTGTCCGCCGGGCTCTGCACGCCAACGCCGGGTAGCGGCGTGTAGGCATTGAGCGACCAGTTGTAGCCGCTCGACACGCTGGAAATCTCGTAGAACTTCTGCGGGTCGAGGCCGAGCTTCTTCGCCATGGTCATGGCCTCGGCAGTGCCGATCATGGTGATGGCGAGCAGCATGTTGTTGCAGATCTTGGCAGTCTGGCCCGCACCTGCATCGCCTGCGTGGATCACGGCCTTGCCCATTGGGTCGAGCACTTCGCTGGCGCGCTGGAACGCCTTGTCGGTGCCACCGACCATGAAGGTGAGCGTGCCGCCATTGGCTGCCGCGATACCGCCCGAAACGGGCGCGTCGACCATGTCGTATCCGGCTGCCTCCGCCTTAGCGATGACTTCCTTTGCGGTGGCGACATCGATGGTCGAGCAGTCGAGCAGGACCGCGCCTGCCGGTGCCTTGCCGATCACGCTGCCTTCGTAGACCGATTTCACGATCCCGCCATTGGGCAGCATGGTCACGACGCCGTCGACGCCCTGCACGGCCTCGCTGGCATCGGTGAAGGTCGCGCAGCCATTCTCCTTGGCCGCTGCAAGCGCCGCTTCGGACAGGTCGAATGCGTTCACCTCGTGCCCCGCCTTGACGAGGTTCGCGGCCATCCCGCCGCCCATGTTGCCGAGGCCGATGAAGGCGATTTTCATTTGAGCATTTCCTTCTTCAAATTCCGCCCGACCGCAGCGCCGAACAGTGCGGGAAGTCCTGTCGCGGTCCCATAGAGCGCACCTAGCATCGCAATCAGCCATATCGCATCGGCGGGCTGGTCCGGGATCGTCCAGTCCAGGATGAAAAGGCCGACAAATACTACGCCGAATACCCCGACACCGATAGAGCGCACCGGCCGTTGGGTGAACCAGGCAAGCACGTAACCGATTACGAAGCCTATGATCGCAAGGATGAGAAAGAAGTAGGGCGGGAATATGAGCATGTGCTCTGTCCCTTACCTACCCTTCCACTTGCCCTCGCGCTTTTCGATGAAGGCGGCCATGCCTTCCTGCTTGTCCTCGCTCGCGGTGAGGATCTGGAAGATGCGGCGCTCGACTATCAGGCCCTGGTCCAGGCTCGTCTCGAATGCTGCGTTGACCATTTCCTTGTTCGCGATGGCTGCCATGGGCGGCATGGCAGCGATCTGCGCGGCGGTCTTCATGGCTTCGTCGAGCAGGCTGTCATGCGGCACGACGCGTGCGACGAGGTTGCTGCGCTCTGCTTCCTCGGCGCCCATCATGCGGCCGGTGAGGCACATCTCCATGGCCTTCGACTTGCCGATGGCGCGGGTCAGGCGCTGGCTGCCGCCCATGCCGGGTGCCACGCCCAGCTTGATTTCGGGCTGGCCGAACTTGGCGTTCTCGCTCGCAATGATGAAGTCGGCCATCATGGCGAGCTCGCACCCGCCGCCCAGCGCGAAGCCGTTGACCGCGGCAATCCACGGCTTGCGGGTCTTCTTGACGATCTCGCTCGTCCACGGGCTGAAGAAATCGTCGAGGTAGAAATCGGCCGCCGCTTTCTCGCTCATTTCCTTGATGTCGGCGCCGGCGGCAAAGGCCTTGTCGCCCGATCCGGTCAGGACCGCGCACAGCTGGCTGGCATCGGCCTGGTAGGCGGCTAAAGCCTCGATCAGTTCTTCGAGCACCTTGCTGTTGAGTGCATTGAGCGCCTGCGGGCGGTTCAAGGTGATCAGCGTGACGGCGTCGCGCTGTTCGACGGTGATGGTCTCGTAGTTTGAGGTTGTAGGGCTCATAGGGGTTTCCATTCCTCGTCTGCGGGAAGCGGGGCGAAGATCTGATCGAGCAGTTCATCGCTCACGCCCTCGGGCGTCGCCGGATCCCATTTGGGGTCGTTCGTCTTGTCCACGATCACCGCGCGCACGCCCTCGGCAAAATCAGGGCGAGTCAGGACGCGGGAAGCGATGCGGTACTCCATCGCCATGTTGTCGGCGAAATTGTCGAGATTTTGACTTTCGGCCAATTGGCGCAGCGCAACCTTGCAGGTTTGCGGGCTTTTCGTGCCGAGCGTCGCCAGTTCCTTGGCCGCCCAGTCGCTGTCGTCCGCCTCGAGGCTGGCGAGGATATCCTCGTAGCGGTCGGAGGCGAAATGCTTGGCGATCTTGTCGGCATTGCCCTCGATCCGGGCCGGTGGGGGCGTCACCGAAAGCTCCGAAAGGATGCCGGCGATGCGGCCCGGGTGCTCGATGATGCGGGCCTTCGCCTCGGGCAGTTTCTCGGCCGGGAGGTAGTGCGTTGCGATGCCCGCCCACAGGCATTCGGCCCCGTCGAGCCGCGCGCCGGTCAGCGCGAGGAACTGGCCGAGCCGTCCGCCGAGGCGCGAAAGGTGCCAGCCGCCGCCAACGTCCGGGAACAGGCCGATGCCCGTCTCCGGCATGGCGAAGCGGGTGTGTTCGGTCGCGACGCGGTATTTGGCAGGCAGGGCGATGCCCACGCCGCCGCCCATGGTGATGCCGTCCATGAAAGCCACGATCGGCTTGTCATAGGTCATCATCTGGTGGTTGAGCTGGTACTCGTCGTGGAAGAAGGCGCGGCCCGATGCGCCGCCGTCGTTCAGCGCAGAATTGCGCAGCAGGTTGATGTCCCCGCCCGCGCAGAAGCCGCGTCCCTCTGCATGGTCGAGCACCACGGCCTCGACGGCGTCGTCGCCCGCCCATTCCCTCAGCGCCGCGCTCATCGCGTGGCACATGTCGAGCGTCAGCGCGTGCAGCGCCTTGGGTCGGTTCAGCGAAAGGTGGCCGACCGCGCCGTGGCGGTGAATGTTGATATCGTCGGTCATTGGCGAAGCAGGTCCCGTCCCACGATCATGCGCATCACCTGGTTGGTGCCTTCGAGAATCGAATGCACCCGCAGGTCGCGCCAGAAGCGCTCGATCGGGTATTCGCGCAGGTAGCCGTAGCCGCCGAACAGCTGGAGCGCGTTGTTGACCACGTTCGATCCGCTGTCGGTCGCAAGGCGCTTGGCCATGGCGGAGTACTTGCTCTTGTCCGGCGCGCCGTCGGTCACCTTGGCTGCGGCGAGGTAGAGCAGGGCGCGGGCCGCTTCCAGCTCGGTCGCCATATCGGCGAGCATGAACTGCGTGTTCTGGAAATCCGCGATCGGCGTGTCGAACTGCTTGCGGTCCTTGGTGTATGCTACCGCTTCGTCGAGACAGCGCTGCGCCCCGCCCAATGAACAGGCGCCGATGTTCAGGCGGCCGCCGTCGAGGCCCATCATGGCAAAGCGGAAGCCCTCGCCTTCGTCACCCACGCGGTTGGCGACGGGTACGCGCGCATCCTCGAAAATGACCTGCGCGGTGGGCGAGGCATTCCAGCCCAGCTTCTTCTCCGGCTTGCCGAAGGACATGCCGGGCGTGTCCTTGTCGATCACAAGGCAGGTTATGCCCTTGGTCTTGTGGTCGGAGGTGCGGACCATCGTCACGTAGACGTCGTTGAAGCCGCCGCCCGAAATGAACTGCTTGGTGCCGTTGAGGACGTAGTGGTCCCCATCGAGCCGGGCGCTCGTCTTGAGCCCTGCCGCGTCCGAGCCGCTGCCCGGTTCGGTGAGCGCATAGCTTGCGATCTTGTCCATGGTAACGAGGTCGGGAAGGTATTTCGCCTTCACTTCCGCGCCGCCGAACTGGTCGATCATCCATGCTGCCATGTTGTGGATCGAGATGTAGGCGCTCGTCGCCGGGCAGCCATAGGCCATGGCTTCCATGATCAGTGCCGCCTCGAGCCGGCCGAGGCCGATGCCGCCGCTTTCTTCCGACACGTAGATCGCCCCGAAGCCGAGCTCGGCGCTCTGCTGGATCACGTCGCGCGGGAAGTGCGATTTCTCGTCCCATTCCGCGGCGTGCGGGGTGATGTTGTCGGCGGTGAAACGCTGCGCCATCTCCTGGATCGCGAGCTGTTCTTCGGTGAGCTGGAATTGTCCTGTCATGGCCCGCGCTCTAGCGCCGCTGGAGGCCCGAGGGAAGGGGGGCGCCTCCTCGCACGCGAACGATTGCCGGGCAGTGCGGCCCCGCTTTCCAATCACTGCTGTACGCACTCGGACAAGCTAGCTTTGTTGCCCTCGCATTTCGGGCCGATTCCCGGCGTTCGATATTGCGCCAGATCAATGTCGCAGCCCGGTTTGCACCTAGTCTGGACAGGCCCCCCACAGGGGGCGTTGCTGGCCAGAATTGGCCTGAAGGAGAACCAGTGATGCGCAAGAATATGGGATCGCTCGACAAGACCGCCCGCCTGATTGCCGCGGTCGTCCTCGTGGCGCTTGCAGCGATCGGAACGATCACCGGCCTGTTCGCCACCATAGCCTACGTGGTGGCGGCGATTTTCGTGGTGACGAGCCTCGTCTCGTTCTGCCCGGCCTACCTGCCCTTCGGAATCAGCACCTGCAAGACTGGCTAGGCGCCGCCCGAGCTTCCGTCGCCGAGGATTGCCTCGGCCTCGATCTCGACGCGCCATTCGCTGCGGCATAGCCACGCGGCTCCGACCATCGTCGCTGCAGGGCTCGCCGCACCGAAAAAACGGGCGTGGACCTCGCCCACCGCGTCCTGGTCGGCCGGGTCGGTCAGAAACATTCGGGTGCGCACCACGTCTGCGGCCGTGCCGCCGAGTTCCTCGATAGCGCGCAGGATCAGCGTGCAGCAGCGCGCGGCCTGTTCCGTAGCGCCGCCTTGTGTCGAGGAGCCGTCATCCTCGACCGGTCCGGTCCCGGCGACGGTGATGCGGTTGCCGGTGCGCACCGCGCGCGCGAACCCGAACTGTGCTTCGTAGGGTGAGCCGGTGAAGGCGTGCCGCCGCTCGCTCACCCGCAGGTGACTTCGGTGATCTTCATGTCGCGGTCGTAGCGCACGTTCACCCGGTCGGGGCGGTAATCCATCGTCCAAGCCGATTCGGGCGGCCCCCAGCGCAGCGACTGCGCGCCGCTGTCCTTGAGGATCGCAGCGCCCATGCCCTGGCTGGCGGTGTGGCCGATGTGGCCCTGTGCCGCCGCCGCATTGCACGAACCTTCGGCGCGGGCGGCGGGCAGGTCGTCTGCGCCGCTCGTCGTGGCGCAGGCGGCAAGGGGAAGGGCGGTCATCGCAGCGAAAATCAGGCGCATCTCATTCTCCTTGGCTATCGCACCGCATGAGCGGCATGGGCTCGAATTGCTCCTCGTTCACTGAACGCGGGGTGAGTATGGTCGCGTTTTCGCTCAGCGTAAACTGGCGCGCCATTTCCCATTTCTCGCCTTCGCCCTCCATCGCGAGCGAGACGACGATGCGGTCCGGATTGTCGATCTCGACCCGCGTAACCTCGCCGCGCGCCTCGTAGAAAGCGATCGACTTGGGCGCGATCTCGATGCGCAGGTCCGACGCAGGGTCGCAGGTGCCCTCGACATAGTCCCAGATGCCGCGGTAGGCCTCGGGAATATCGTCCGAGACAAGGGCACCCGGAGGGGGCGTCGCGCCGTCGCCGATGCCGCCACCGGGTTCGACCGGCATGGCAGCATCGCCGCCGTCCTGCCTGTCCGTATCCCGCACGGGGTCAGAGCAGGCCGCCAGGAGCAGCAGCGGGGCGGCGGAGAGCAGGAAGCGCATCGATATCTCCTTGAAAACGCTTCCTTCCAACGCTCTGCGGCCGGTTCTTATCCCATGGTCGGGATGACGAAGGCGTTTGACCCGTCACCGCCGCCATCCGGCCAGCGCTGGGTGACTTTCTTGGCCTTGGTCCAGAACTTCAGGCCTTCCATGCCGTACTGGTCGATGTCGCCGAAGCCCGAACGCTTCCAGCCGCCGAAGCTGTGATAGCTGACCGGCACCGGGATCGGCACGTTAATGCCGACCATGCCGACATTCACGCGGCTCGCGAATTCGCGCGCGGCGTGGCCGTTGCGGGTGAAGATCGCGACGCCGTTGCCGTATTGGTGCTCGCTCGGCAGGCGGACGGCGTCCTCGAAATCCTTGGCACGCACGATCTGGAGCACGGGGCCGAAGATCTCTTCCTTGTAGCTGTCCATGTCGGTGGTGACACGGTCAAGCAGCGTCGGACCGACGAAGAAGCCGTTCTCGTGGCCCTGCAGGCTGAAGCCGCGACCGTCGATGACGACTTCGGCGCCTTCCTTCTCGGCCGTGTCGATCCAGCCTTCGACGCGCGCCTTGTGCTCCGGCGTAACTACGGGTCCGTAATGCGCATCGGGATCGTTGGAGACGCCAACGCGCAGCGCGTTGATGGCGGGGATCAGCTTTTCGCGCAGGCGGTTCGCCGTATCCTCGCCCACCGGCACCACGACGGGCAGCGCCATGCAGCGCTCGCCCGCCGAACCGAAGGCCGCGCCGGCCAGGTCGTTCACCACCTGGTCGAGATCGGCATCGGGCATTACGATGCCGTGGTTCTTCGCGCCGCCGAACGCCTGGACGCGCTTCGCATTGGCCGCGCCGCACGAGTAGATATACTGCGCGATGTCGGACGAGCCGACGAAACTGATCGCCGGGATATCGGGATGGTCGAGGATGGCATCGACCATTTCCTTGTCGCCGTGCACGACCTGCAGCAGCCCCTCGGGAGCGCCTGCCTCGAGCATCAGCTCGGCAAGGCGCACCGGCACGCTGGGGTCGCGTTCGGACGGCTTGAGGATGAAGGCATTGCCCGCCGCGATCGCCATGCCGAACATCCACATCGGGATCATCGCCGGGAAGTTGAACGGGGTGATGCCCGCACCGATGCCGAGCGGCTGGCGCATCGAATATACATCGATGCCGGGGCCTGCGCCTTGCGTGTATTCGCCCTTCAGCGCCTGCGGGATGCCGCATGCAAATTCGATCACTTCGAGGCCGCGCTGCACATCGCCATGCGCGTCTTCCACCACCTTGCCGTGTTCGCTCGATAGAAGTTCTGCCAGCTCCTGCTTGTTGGCTTCGACCAGCCGCTTGAATTCGAACATCACGCGCGCGCGCTTCTGCGGGTTGGTCGCGGCCCAGGCGGGCTGGACCTTCTTCGCCGCATCGACGGCCTGCTGCAGGAGGGCGGCATCGCCCAGCGCGACCTCGGCCTGGACCTCGCCAGTGGAGGGGTTCCAGATCTGGTGCTTGCGAACGGGAGCCGGGCTGTCGCCGACGATGAAATGGTCAACCTGACGCATGGGGGAATCCTCTCTCTTCTTGCCAGCGGCCTTGGCAAGGAGAGGCTCCGAAATCAACCGGTATCAAATGAAACCGCTCCTGATTTGCGCCTAGCCGACCGCTGCCATCATCTGCGCGCACAGGATCGCGCCGTATGTGCCCAAGGCATAGCCCAGAACGGCGAGCAGCACACCCACCGGCGCAAGGGCCGGGTGGAACGCGGCTGCCACCACCGGGGCCGACGCCGCGCCGCCCACGTTAGCCTTGCTGCCGACCGCCACGAAGAAAAACGGTGCCTTGATGAGCTTCGCCACGGCCAGCAGCAGGATGACGTGGAAGACCATCCAGATGAGGCCGACGGCCATGAAACCGGGCGCTTCGCCGAGCTGTGTCACGTCCATCTTCGTGCCGATGATCGCGACGAGGAGGAAGATGAACAGCGTGCCGAACTTGCTCGCGCCGACGCCTTCGAGCTCGCGGGCGCGGGTGAAGCTGGCGAGAAGGCCGAACGTGGTTGCAATGACCACGACCCAGAAGAACCCGCTTGCCAGCGTCGCGTCCTCGCCCTGCAAATCGGCGAAGAAGCCGCCAAGCGCATTGCCGACGAGGTGGCACAGGCCGACCACGGCCAGCGTCACGCCGAAGAGCAGGACATAATCGTTCGCCTTCGCCACGCGTTCGACCGAGCTGGTGTAATCGGCCATCTTGTCGCGCAGCGCGTCGATCGCGCTGCTGTCCGCGCCGAGCCAGCGGTCGACCTTTTCGCTCGCCCCTGCGCCGTAGAGCAGGAAGATCATCCAGATGTTCGCCACGATGATGTCGACCGCGATGAGCGCGGAATAGCGCTCGATATTGTAGCCGTAGACTTCGAGCATTGCGGTCTGGTTGGCGCCCCCGCCGATCCAGCTGCCGGCGAGCGTCGCAAGCCCGCGCCATGCGGCATTGTCACCCGTCCCGATGATCGAGGGGTCGAACTGTGCGAC
This sequence comes from Qipengyuania gaetbuli, assembly GCF_009827315.1. NCBI lineage: Bacteria > Pseudomonadati > Pseudomonadota > Alphaproteobacteria > Sphingomonadales > Erythrobacteraceae > Qipengyuania > Qipengyuania gaetbuli. Next base: position 1,365,208 of record NZ_WTYF01000004.1, on the reverse strand, counting down.
GATGAACAGCGCGACCGGACCGCCCAGCACGATGCCGAGCGTGGCGGTCAGGAACATGATGATCGCCTTGCTGCCGAGGCCGAGGATGCCTTTCAGGTCGATGCTGAGCGTCATCAGGAACAGGGCGGCAGGCAGGAAGAAGTCCTTCGCCACGGTCCACAGATTGCTTTCCGTGACGTCGATCAGGCCGAAGGTCACCATCAGAGAGGGGACGAGATAGCACACGAGGATGATCGGCACGAAGGTGTAGAACCTCTGCCAGCCCGGCCGGTCGCGCGTCGCGAAGACGAATGCCAGGACGACGCCCAGCAGGCCCAGGATGATCCGGTCGTCGGTAATCACGTATTGCTCTCCTCGGGGGAAATCCGGTCAGCCGGCTGCGAAAGTGCCAGTCTCGAAGAAATGGGCGATCTTCTTGCGCTGGGGCGTGATGTCGAAGCCCTTCTGCGCCAGCCAGCCATCGTCGAAGATCGTGTCGGCATAGCGCGCGCCGTCGTCGCACAGGATGGACACGATGGAGCCCTTGAGGCCGCGTTCGGCCATGTCGGCGGCAATCTTGGCGCAGGCCCAGACATTGGTCCCGGTCGATCCGCCGCAGCGCCTTCCCAGCCGTTCGCTCACCTCGTGCGCGGCGGCGATGGAGCATTCGTCACTGACCGCTTCCATGCGGTCGACCACGTCTGGCAGGAAGCTCGGCTCGACGCGCTGGCGGCCGATGCCCTCGATGCAGCCGGAAGGATGGTCGACGCGCTCGATCGACCGGTCGGCCCAGTGGCGGTGGAAGACCGAGCCTTCCGGATCGGCCACGCAGACGCGCGTGTCATGGCGGTTGTAGCGGGCGAAGCGGCCGATCGTGGCCGAAGTGCCGCCAGTGCCCGCACCGCAGACGATCCAGCGCGGCACCGGGTGGGGTTCGCGTGCCATCTGGGCGAAAATCGATTCGGCGATATTGTTGTTGCTGCGCCAGTCGGTCGCCCGTTCGGCAAAGGTGAACTGGTCGATGTAGTGACCGCCAAGCTCGTCAGCGAGCGACTGGGCCGCGTCGTACATCTCGCAAGGATTGTCGACGAAGTGGCACTTGCCGCCATGGAAGGCGATGGCATCGATCTTGGCCTGCGCGGTCGATTTGGGGACCACGGCGATGAAGGGCAGGCCCAGCATCCGGGCGAAATAGGCTTCGGATACGGCGGTAGACCCGCTCGATGCCTCGACGATGGGCGTGCCTTCGCAGATCCAGCCGTTGCACAGGCCGTAAAGGAACAGCGAGCGCGCCAGCCGGTGCTTGAGGCTGCCGGTCGGGTGGCTTGATTCGTCCTTCAGGTAAATCGCGATATCGGGCAGCGCTGGCACGGGCAGCGGGATCAGGTGCGTATCGGCCGAACGATTGAAGTCCGCCTCGATCCGTCCGATCGCCCAGTTCACCCATTCACGCTTGGTCGCCATGAGCCCCCTTCTATCGGCTAAACCGCGAAGGTGAACCCGCGCCGGCACCTTTTTCCGCCGCTGCCGGAATCGATTGACCGGGTCGCGCCATCCGTGGCAAGCGCCGCGCCGCCTCGCGGGTGTAGCTCAATGGTAGAGCAGCAGCTTCCCAAGCTGACGACGAGGGTTCGATTCCCTTCACCCGCTCCAGCGCCCCCGCACTTGCGCTTGCAAAGCGCCTGTCCCTCGCCAATGGTGGCGAAATGCAACCGGGTTTGGGGACAGCTTGAGCACTATCGCATCATCGGGCCCGGATTTCGACGGGACGCTGTTGGGGCGCTTCGGCGGTGAAAGGCCGCCTGCTGCGCCGTGGTTCCATGCGGCGATCGCGCAGGCACCCGAACGCGGCTTTTTCACCGTCGACGGCGCGAGCATCGAGCTGCTGACCTGGGGTGAGGTCGGCAAGCCCGGCCTGCTGTTCCTCCACGGCAATGCGGCGCATGCCGACTGGTGGAGCTTCATCGCGCCGCAATTCGCCGAGGACTATCGCTGCGCCGCAATTTCGTGGTCGGGGATGGGCAAGTCGGACTGGCGCGAGGCCTACGATATCCCGCTATTCGCAGCGGAAATCCATGCGGCGATCACGGCGGCGGGACTTTCCGCATCGGGCGCCCCGCCGGTGCTGATCGCACATTCTTTCGGTGGCTACCCCGCCCGCTACGTGAGCGCGTACAGCCCCGAAGCCATCATGGCCGCCATCCTGGTCGATTCGGCGCCGCCGCAGCCTGAGGGCGGGCCGCCGCCGCGGCTGGCGCAGGGGCGGAGCCGAAACCCGCGTTATCCCTCTCTCGCCGAGGCCTTGCGGCGGTTTCGCTTTCTGCCAGAACAGGACGCCGGCTTGCCAGAAATCATCGACTGGATGGCGCGCGGCGCGCTCCACGAAGTGGCCGAAAGCGACGACGATCCGGGCGGTTGGACCTGGCGCTTCGACCCGCAATTCTGGGCCAAGTTCGAACGCCGTGAATTCGACTCCCGTCAGCAGGCTCCGGTCGGGGTCATCTATGGCGAGCATTCCAAGCTCTTTCCCGAAGGCCGCATCGAGCAGCTGGTCGCCGGGGTCGAGGACTGCCGCTTCGTCACAAGAATTGCCGGTGCCCACCACCACGTCCTCGTCGATCACCCGCTCGAACTGGTGGCCGCGATCCGCGAGGGCCTGCCTAAACTGGCGTGATTCTACTTCGGCGGCATCCGGATCGCGCCGTCGAGGCGGAACTGGTGTCCGTTGATGTAGCTGTTGCGGGCGATTTCGCAGATCAGCGAAGCGAATTCCTCTGGGTGGCCGAGCCGTTTGGGGAAGGGCACGCTGGCGTTGAGCTGGTCCCACATCTGCGGGTTGCGATCCTTCATGCCCAGCATCAGCGGCGTCGCGAAAATGCCCGGCATGACCGAATTGACCCTGATGCCGAGGTCCATGAGATCGCGGGCCATCGGCAGGACGAGGCCGTTCACGCCCGCCTTGCAGCTGCCGTAGATGACCTGCCCGATCTGGCCGTCCTGCGCCGCCACGCTGGCGGTGAGCGTGATGCAGCCGCGCTCCCCGTCCTCATTCAGCGGTTCGGAGTTCGCCATGCCCAGTGCCGAATGGCTGGCGATGCGATAGGACGAGACGAGGATGCCTTCTGCCCCGAAAGCGTAATCCTCGGTCGAGAGGCGCTTGTAGCCGCCCGTTTCCTTGTCCCAGCCCAGCGTCTTGCCGCGGCGGCTGGTCATGGCGCAGTGGACCGTCACGCGTTCCTGCCCATGCGCCGCGCGGGCCGAGGCGAAACCGTCGACCACCGATTGTTCGTCGGTGATGTCGACATAGGCGAAGTGGCCGCCGATAGCCTCTGCATGGGCCTGGCCTGCTTCCTCGTTGACGTCGAAGATCGTCACCTTGAGGCCCAGGTCCGCCAGTGCGCTGGCGCTTGCCTTGCCCAGTCCCGATGCGCCGCCGGTCACCACTGCGGCCATGCCTTCGGTCAATTTCATCCGCCTCTCCTCTCGTGCTGTCATTTGCGAGTCACCCTGCTATCGCATGGCGAGGCCAGTCGGCCAATGGAGAGACTTTCGATGACCGCCCAGTTGCACCGCCGCCAGTTCCTGTCCGCTACTGCCACCGCTTTCGGAGCGCTCACGCTCAGCGGCTGCATGACCCGCGGTACGACGCAGGCGGTCGGATACGGCCCGCTCGTGCCCGATCCGGCGGGCCTCATCGACCTGCCGCAAGGCTTCACCTACCGGCTGCTATCGAGCCTCGACGACGCGATGAGCGACGGGGGCACGGTGCCCGACAAGGCCGACGGCATGGGCTGCCTGCCGCTGCCCAACGGCGAGATCGCGCTCGTGCGCAACCATGAGCTTGTCCCCACCGACGGGTCGGGCGGCACCATCCCGAGCGGCTATGACAAGGCAGCGGGCCAGTTCGTCCTGCCGGGCGGCACGACCACGCTGGTGCTCGACGCGAAGACGCTGGAAAAGAAGCGCGAATACCGCTCGCTTGCAGGGACGATCCGTAATTGCGCGGGCGGGATCACGCCCTGGGGCAGCTGGCTGACCTGCGAGGAATTCGTCAGCAAGCCCGACCAGATCGCCCCCGACAAGCTGGGCCGCGACCATGGCTGGGTGTTCGAAGTGCCCGCCGATGCCGAAGGTTTGGTCGATGCAGTACCGCTGAAGGCCATCGGCCGTTTCAACCACGAAGCCGCCTGTGTCGATCCCGTCACCGGATACGTCTATCTGACCGAGGACCGGCCGGATTCGGTGCTCTACCGCTACATCCCGAAAGTCGCGGGCAAGCTGGCCGAAGGCGGCAAGCTGCAGGCCATGGTCGTCGATGGCATCGCCGATACGCGCAATTTCGATACGCCACTCATGCCGGTGGGCCGCGATTTCGCGGTGCGGTGGATCGATCTCGACGATGTGGAGGCACCCGAAGACGACCTGCGCACCCGCGCCGCCCGCATGGGCGCCGCCGTCATCGCGCGGGGCGAGGGCATCCACATGGGCGAGAACGAGCTTTACGTCTGTTCGACCAGCGGCGGATTCGCCAAGTTCGGCCAGGTCTTCCGCCTCACTCCGGGCCGCGGGAAGGGCGCGGACCGTTTCTCCCTGTTCTTCGAGAGCGAGAGCCAGCACCAGTTCAATTACGGCGACAACCTGACAGTCGGGCCCAACGGCCATCTGATCGTTTGCGAGGATCAATACACGCCGGTCGTCGACAACCATCTGCGCGGTATCACGCCCGACGGCCAGCCCTACGACTTCGGACGCCTGCACCTGCAGACCGAACTGGCCGGCGGATGTTTTTCGCCCGATGGCAAATGGTTCTTCGTCAACGCCTATTCGCCGACCCGCACGATAGCGATCACCGGTCCCTGGGCCGCCTGACGGGCCAGCAATGAGCGCGTTCTTCTTAGCCTTTGTCGCCAGCTTCGTGCTGTCGGCAGGCGCGCGCGACCAGCTGCTAGTGGCGCATGTGCGGACGAAGCTGGGGCCCTCGACAGGTCTCCTCGCTACCGCGCTAGCCTGCGCGGCGCTGACCGGCGCGCTGGCCGGATGGGCGGGCGGCCGGCTTGCGGAAATGCTGTCGGTCAATGCGTCGCAGATGTTCGTTGCGCTGGCGCTGCTGCTGTCTGCAGCCGAGCTGGCATGGCCCATCCGTGGCCGGATGCCGGAAGAGCCGACCCGCTCGCTCGGCGCGGCTGCGCTCACGCTGATCCTGCGGCAGGCGACCGATGCGGCGCGCTTCGTCGTCTTCGCATTGGGGGCGGCGCTCGCCCTCCCGCACATGGCCGCGGCGGGAGGCGCAATCGGCGGAATCGCGGCCATGGCGACCGGCTATGCCTTGGGGCCGGGGCTTGCAAAATTGCCGCTGAGGGGCCTGCGACTTGGCCTTGCTTTCATGCTCGCAGTGATGGCTGTAACAATCGGATTATCCGTTCGCGGATTGATATCGTAATCGTCTGAAGCGATTAAAACGACCTAGATACACCATGAAACTCCCCGCTTGCCCGACCGTTGGTTGGACAAGACAGAAATCCGACAAAGGGGAAAAATCATGGCCGAAATCGGCAACAATTCGAAAGCCGGTCTCGTGACCGCTTTGAACGGCGCGCTGGCCGATACGCTGGCGCTCTACATGAAGACCAAGAACTTCCACTGGCACGTCGCCGGGCCGCGTTTCCGCGACCTGCACCTGCTGTTCGACGAACAGGCCGCCCAGCTGATCGGGACGGTCGACGCCATCGGCGAGCGCGTGCGCAAGAACGACGAATACACGCTCACCTCGATCGGGACGATCGCGAGCGAGACCAAGATCGCCGACCAGGACGACGTCACCATCACCGCTGATGCCATGGTAGCCGAACTGCGCGACGACAATCGCAAGCTTCACGACCGCTTGGCCAAGGTGAAGGAAGAAGCGGAGGCAGTCGGCGACAACGCCACCAGCGGCATCGTCGACGACTGGATCGACCAGACGGAGGAGCGCATCTGGTTCCTGAACCAGACCGCCAATTAAGGCCTTCGGAAAAAATACCAATTCAGGCCCGTTCGCACCTTGGGTGCGGACGGGTTTGCTGTATGTGACGGTCATGGCTGACGTAACGATCATCGAGAATGCGGACGACGGCGCGATTGCCGATTGGCTGGCGGCCCGCCTAGGAGAGGCACTGGCATCCACCGAAGGTCCGGTGACCATCACCGTCCCGGGTGGCTCGACCCCGTTCCCGATCATAGGCAAGCTGCTGGAAAGGGATCTCGACTTCGCGCGGCTGGTCGTCTGGCCGAATGACGACCGGATCGTGCCGGAAGACCATGCAGCCTCGAACACGGGCAAGCTGCGTGCCCTCTTCGAACCGGCAGGTGCCGAAGTGGTCACGCTGACCGAAATGGAAGCCGTGCCGCGTTTCGACCTTGCCTGGCTCGGCATGGGGGCGGACGGGCACATCGCCTCGCTGTTCCCCAACACCGACCCGCAGCTCGATGAAGCGCGCCGGATCGTGCGCCTCACGCCCGATCCGCTGCCGCCCGAGGCGCCCTTCGACCGGATCAGCCTGACGCTGCCGGCGCTGCTCGATTCCGCGCAGGTCGCATTCGTGATCCGCGGCGAGGACAAGCGCGCCGTGTTCGATGCCGCCGCTGCCGGTGCCAGCGACCTTCCCGTCGCCCGTTTCCTGTCGGGCGCGAGCCAGCCGATGACATGCTTCACCTGATCCCGGTTCCGGCCCACCGGTTCGCCCTTCGCATCGCCTATCGCATCCGCGCCATCGTGCGGCAGCGCACCGGCGTGAGCCGCGACGGTGTCAGCGTGATCGCACGCGATTTCGACGGGCAGATCCTACTGGTGCGGCACAGCTACGGCCCCGATTTCTGGTACTTCGTCGGCGGCGGGATCGACCGGGGCGAGACGCCCGAAGACGCCGCCCGGCGCGAATTGCGCGAGGAAGTGGGCTGCGAGATCAGCGCGCTCAAGCAGATCGGCACGATCGACGAAACGCTGTCGGGCGCAGCGCACACGGCGCATATCTTTTCGGGCGTGGTGAACGACGTGCCCAAGGCCGACGGGCGCGAGATCCTCGAAGCGCGGTTCTTCCCCACGCATTCGCTGCCCGAACCGCTCAGCCCGCGTACGCGCGCGCGGCTGGAGCTGTGGCGCCAGCGCGCGGATTAGAGCAGGCTGAGCTGCGCGTCGGGACGGGACGGTTCGTCCTCGCCGTCGCGCTGCAGTTTCGACAGGGTCAGGCCCATCAGCCGGATCGGCATGGGCAGCGGCAGGACTTCTTCCAGCAATGCGCGGCCGATGGCGGCGAATTCTTCCTTGCTCTCGATCGGCCTGTCGACCGTCTTTGCGCGGCTGAAGATCTGGAAGTCGGTGTACTTCATCTTCAGCGTGACCGTGCGCCCCTTCGCTTCGGCCCGTTCGATATAGCCCCAGACGATGTCGATGATGTCCTCCATCGTATCGCGCAGTTCGCTGCCCGATGACAGGTCGCGGCTGAAGGTGCGCTCGCCTCCGACCGACTTGCGGATACGGCTGGAGCGGACGGGCCTGAGGTCGATGCCCCTTGCTGCACGGTAGAGGTAATCTGCGAAGCTGCCGAAATGGGCGCGCAGCCACTCGATGTCTTTCGCGGCGAGGTCCGCACCGGTCTCGATGCCCAGCCGGTCCATCTTTTCCGCGCCCTTGGGCCCCACGCCGTGGAAGCGCCTGACGGGCAGCGCCTGGACGAATTCCGCGCCTTCCCCGGGACGAATCACGCACAGGCCGTCGGGCTTGTTTTGGTCGCTGGCGAGCTTGGCGAGGAACTTGTTGTAGGACACGCCCGCGCTCGCGGTCAGCTTTGTCTTGGCGCGGATTTCCTGCCGGATCAGTTCGGCAATGCGCGTTGCACTGCCGATACCCAGCTTGTCCTCGGTCACGTCGAGATAGGCCTCGTCGAGGCTCAGCGGTTCGACAAGATCGGTGTGGTGGCGGAAGATCGCGCGGATCTGCTGGCTGACCTCGCGATAGACATCGAAGCGCGATTTGCAGAAAATGAGGTCGGGGCACAGGCGCTTGGCCGTGACCGAGGGCATCGCGCTCCGCACGCCGAATTTGCGCGCTTCGTAGCTGGCGGCGGCGACCACGCCGCGTCCGCTCGATCCGCCGACCGCCACGGGCTTGCCGCGCAGTTCCGGATTATCGCGCTGCTCGACGCTGGCGAAGAAGGCATCCATGTCGACATGGATGATTTTCCTGAGGCCGTCGGCCTCCTCCTCATCGCTGCCTTGCGTGTCGCTCATGCAACATCAGATAGCGACATGGGTTGCAAAGCGGAACCTTGTGCGCCACCCGCCATTTTGTGCAAATGCGAAACGACCAGCTTGCCAGCGGGGAACGACCCCCGGCCGCCGCCGCGAAGCGTGCGCCGATCGGCGAGCGCGAACTCATCTGGATGATGGCGCTGCTGATGGCGCTCAATGCTTTCGGCATCGACGCCATCCTGCCCGCGCTCGACGTGTTGGCCGGCGATCTGGGTGCGGAGGGCAATCGCCGCCAGTTCGTGGTCGGCGCTTACCTGCTCGCCGCCGGCATCGGCACGCTGGTGCCGGGGGCATTTGCCGACCGCTACGGCCGACGGCCCGTGCTGTTCGTCGCGCTGTTCCTCTACATCGTACTGTCGATCGCCTGCGCGCTGGTAACCACTTTCGACGGGCTGGTGGCCCTGCGTGCGGCCCAGGGCTTCTTCGCAGCGGGCATCATTGCCCTGCCGCCGGCCATCATCCGCGACCGCGTGGGCGGCGACCGCATGGCACGCATGATGAGCCTGATCTTTGTGATCTTCCTGCTCGTGCCCGCCGTCGCGCCCAGTGTCGGGCAGGGCGTGCTCGTGCTGATGGGAGACTGGCGCTGGATCTTCGTGTCCATGGCTGTGGCAGGCGTGGCGATGAGCGCATGGGTCTATTTCCGCTTGCCCGAGACACTGCACGAGGAAGACCGGCAGGAAATCCGCATCCCGGTGATCGCGCGCAATATGAAGGCCGCGCTGACATTGCGCGAGACCATCGGCTACACGCTCGGCAGTGCGCTGGTCTTCGGCGGATTGTTCGGCTTCATCAATTCGAGCCAGCAGCTGATCGGCGAGGCCTTCGGCGCGGGCGACCGCTTCCCGCTTATCTTCGCGATCTGCGCAGGCTGCATGGCACTCGCCAACTGGTCGAACAGCCGCATCGTGGAACGCTTCGGCGCGCGCAAGGTCAGCCATGCCGCGCTGTTTGCCTTCATCGCGATTGCGGCAGCCCAATACTATTTCGCCAACCAGCCCGACGAGACGCTGTGGACCTTCGTCCCGCTGATGGCGGCGAACATGAGCCTGCTGGGCTTCATCGGGGCCAATTTCGGCTCCATCGCCTTGCAGCCGTTCCGCCATATCGCAGGTGCCGCCTCGAGTGCGCAGGGCTTCCTGCGCATGACCAGCGGGGCGCTGCTGGGCGCCTTCGTCGGCTTTGCCTATGACGGGACCGCGCGTCCGCTGGCGCTCGCGCTGCTGGTGACGGCGGTGCTCAGCCTCGCCTTCGTGCTGTTTTCCGAACGCGGCACGCTGTTCGGCGACAAGATGGAAGACGACGCCTAGCTTTCCGCTTCCAGCCTGCGCCAGGCGAGCGAGGCGAATTCGCACAGCAGCGGCCGCGTGTCGCGCGGGTCGATGATGTCCTCGACATTGAAGCGCTCGGCACTGCGGAAGGGGCTGGTGACCTTGTCCAGCCGCGCCCGGATGGCTTCCAGTTCGGCGGCCGGATCGTCCGCAGCTTCGAGTTCCGACTTGTAGGCGACCTCCAGCCCGCCCGCGATGGGCAGGCTGCCCCAGTCGCCCGAAGGCCAGCAATAGCGGTACTGGTATGTCTCGGCATTGCTCATCGCGCTGCCGGCGATGCCGTATGCGCGGCGCAGGACCACCGAGGCGAGAGGCACGCTCGCCTTGTAAATCGCGTTCATCGCCTGCACGCCGTACCGGATCGTGCCCGCCATTTCCGCCTCGCGCCCGATCATGAAGCCTGGGTTGTCGACGAGGTGTACGATCGGCAGGCGGAACTGGTCGGCAAGCTTGACGAAGCGTTCGACCTTCTCGCTGGTCTTGGCTTCCCACGACCCGCCGAGGTAGCTGGGGTCGCTTGCCAACACCATCACCGGACAGCCATCGAGGCGGGCGAGCGCGGTGATGCAGGCACGGCCCCACATCCGGCCGATCTCGAACACGGTGCCCTGGTCGAACACCATCTCCATGCAGCGGCGCATCGAATAGACGGCCTTTGGATCGCGCGGGACGAGGCTGAGCAACGCTTCCTCGCGCCGATGGACCGGATCGGTGCAATGCGAGCGGCGGGCAAGCTGGCCGACGTGCTCGGGCATGAAGGACAGGAAGTGGCGAGCGCGCGCGAAGGCCTCGGCCTCGCTTCCCACCTCGTCGTCGACCACGCCGTTGCGGGTGTGGATCACCGAGCCGCCGAGGTCTTCCTTGGCCTGCTGGTGGTCGGTCGAACTCTTGTAAGCTTCGCCCAGCCCGTCGACCACGGCGGGCCCGGCGGCGAAGATCTGGCTGAGGCCCTTGACCATGATCGAGTAATGGCTGGCGACCGTGCGCGCCGCGCCGAGGCCTGCCGTCGGGCCGAGCGCGAGGGCGACGACCGGCACCGTGTCGAGGTTCTTCACCACGTCCGACCAGCCGGGGACGGCAGGGATATAGGTCGCGCCGATCTGTTCGAGCGTCTTCACGCTGCCGCCGCCGCCGGTGCCGTCGATCATGCGGATGATCGGCAGCTTCAGTTCGTGCGCCATCTTCTCGGCCTGCACCATCTTGCGGCTGATGCCTGCGTCGGCCGCCCCGCCGCGAATGGTGAAATCGTCGGCCGTGGCCACGACCGGGCGGCCGTTCACCAGCGCCTTGCCGAACAGGAAGGGGGCGGGAAGGACGCCGGTGAGATTGCCGTCCTCGTCATAGGAACCGCGTCCTGCGATCTTGCCGATTTCGCGGAAAGTACCATCGTCGCACAGCGCGGCGAGCCGGGCGCGTGCGTCCATCTTGCCGCGCCCATGCTGGCGGGCGACCTTATCCGCGCCGCCCATCTGCTCGGCCAGCGCCTCGCGGTGGCGCAGTTCTTCCAGTTCCTTGTCCCAGCCCATGCGCGTGCTCTCTCCTCAGGGAGGGCACGCTTGCAAGGGACGGGCCGAAAGGAAAGCCCTATTCTTCTACAGGCTCCACAACCGCCAGCACGGCCTCGACCTGCACCTGGCTGCCGGCGCTGACCGACAGGCCGGTAACGGTCCCGTCGAACGGTGCGGTGAGGGCGTGTTCCATCTTCATCGCTTCGAGTACCATCAGGCGCTGGCCGGCGGTGACGCTGTCACCGTCCGCCACGTCGACCGCGATGACCTTGCCCGGCATGGGGGCGATGATGTCGCCGTCGTGGGCATGGTGGTGGCCGCCGCCGCGCGTCGACAGCGCGAAGTCGTAGGCCATGCCCTCGTCGAACACGATGACGCTTTCCGCATCGAGCAGGCCGGTCGCCTCGGGCAGCGCGCCATCGCCCGACAAGGTGCGGGTCTCGCCGCCATTGGCCAGCGCGACGCTGCGGCGCGGTTCGGCGTTGAGGCGGAAGCCGGAAAGCGAGCTGCCTTCGGTGTCCTCGTCCTCGTCGAACAGGGCGAATGCGGCTGCTGTCTGCCAGACTTCCTCGTCAGGCTCGCCTGTCGGAACGAGGCTGTCGAGCCGTTCGCCGATGAAGCCGGTGTCGAGATTGCCCATGACGAAATCAGGATCGTTGAGCGCCCGGTTGAGGAAACCGGCATTGGTGCGCACGGGCCAGACTTCGACGCCCGCAGTCATGGCATCGAGGCCTTCGATGGCCTCGTCGCGGGTTTCGCCCCAGCTGACCAGCTTGGCCACCATCGGGTCGTAGAAAGGCGAGATCGCATCGCCTTCCTCGACGCCGGTTTCCACGCGACCTTCTTCCACGAATTCGAGATGGTCGAGACGGCCGGTACTCGGCAGGAAGCCTTTCGCCGGGTCTTCTGCATAGAGCCGCGCCTCGATGGCCCAGCCGTCGATGCTTAGCTCTTCCTGCTGCAGCGGGATCGGCTCACCGCTCGCCACACGCAGCTGCCATTCCACCAGATCGATGCCAGTGATCTCCTCGGTCACCGGGTGCTCGACCTGCAGGCGCGTGTTCATTTCCATGAAGAAGATGCGGTCGGCGCGCAGGCCTTCGCTGGCGTCGGCGATGAATTCGATTGTGCCTGCGCCCTCGTAATCGACCGCCTTGGCGGCGCGGACGGCGGCGGCGCAGATTTCCTCGCGCGTCGTCTCGTCCATGCCGGGGGCAGGGGCTTCCTCGATCACCTTCTGGTGACGGCGCTGCAATGAGCAGTCGCGTTCGAACAGGTGGACGACATTGCCGTGGCTGTCGCCGAAGACCTGCACCTCGATGTGGCGGGGCGAGGTGATCCACTTTTCCAGCAGTACCTCGTCGTTGGAGAAGCTGGCCTTGGCCTCGCGCCGGCAGCTTTCCAGCGCGGCCTCGAAATCGGCTGCGGCGTCGACCTTGCGCATCCCCTTGCCGCCGCCGCCCGCGACCGCCTTGATCAACACGGGATAGCCGATCGCGTCGGCCTCCTTCTTCAGGCGTTCGACCGACTGGTCTTCGCCGAGATAGCCCGGGGTTACCGGAACGCCCGCAGCGATCATCCGCTCCTTGGCGGCGTCCTTCAGGCCCATCGCTTCGATGCTGGCCGGCTTGGGCCCGACCCAGATCAGCCCCGCGTCGATCACCGCCTGCGCGAAACCTGCGTTTTCGGAGAGGAAGCCGTAGCCCGGATGGATCGCCTCGGCGCCGGTTTGCTTCGCGGCGGCGATGATCCTCTCGCCCACCAGATAGCTTTCGGCAGCGGGCGAGGGGCCGATGTGGACCGCCTCGTCGGCGCTGCGGACATGCAGCGCCTTCGCGTCGGCATCCGAATAGACCGCGACAGTGGCGATGCCCATTTCGCGCGCGGTGCGGATGATGCGGCAGGCGATCTCGCCGCGATTGGCGATAAGGAGCTTTTGGATCATGGACGCTCGCTAGACGTAGCGTCGCGCAGCTTCAAGCTACCAGCCTGCAACGGGGCGGAAATCGTGGCGCGTCCATATGATCGGTTCGGCAGGACCGGACGGCCGGTTCCAAAGCGCCTCAATAAAAGCGGTAGCGACGTGCCAGAGTTTTTCGAGCCCGCTCACGCGCACCCGGCGTTCCCACGCCTTCTGGCCGCGGGAGAGGACCTTGCGCCCGATGGCGCCGTAGATATTGGCCGCGGCCAGCACCGCCCATCGCTGGCGGAACCGCAGCTTCTTCGCGCCGAGTTTCGATGCCGCCTCGTGCTTTTCCATCAGTGCAATCAGGCGCGGCATGAGGCTGGCGAGGACGAAGCGGTTGTCCGGATGCGCGTGTTCGCCCGCCTGCCAGCCCTTTTCGGCCAGCCATGTCGCAGGCAGGTAGCAGCGGCCTGCCTCCGCATCTTCGAGGATATCGCGCGCGATATTCGCCATCTGGAAGGCAAGGCCGAGATCGCAGGCGCGGTCGAGCGTTTCGCCGTCGTCGGTGCTCACGCCCATCACCACGGCCATCATCACGCCGACCGATCCGGCTACGTGATAGCAGTAGCGCAGCATGTCGGCCTCGGTCTTTGGCTGCCAGCGGGTCGCGTCGAGCGCGAAGCCGCCGATCATGTCGTTGGCCATTTCCCAGGTGAGGCCCGTCTCGTCGGCGACCAGCCCGAAAGCGTCGAAGGCGAAATCAGCGGTTGGCTGTTCGTCGAGCGCGCGCTTCGTCAGCACGCGGATGGCCTGTACGCGGTCTTCCGCGTTCTTTAGGTCGCCCTGGTCGCCCAGCGGCCCGCCCTTGTCCTGGTTGTCGGCAATGTCGTCGCACCGCCGGCACCAGGCATAGAGCAGCCAAGCCCGCTCGCGCGTCCCGCGGTCGAACAGCTTGGAAGCGGCGGCGAAGCTGTGCGAGCCTTCCTCGATCGCCACCCGCGCCTTGTCGACCAGGAAGTGCCGCTCGCGCCCGCCGCCAGCCCGGGCCGGCGTCTGGCGCAGGTTCTGGGTCGTAAGGGGGCGCGGCTTGTTCAGAGGTCGTCGGCCTTCATCTGGAAGATCGGCGTATGCGGCACATAGTTTTCCATCTGGTCAAGCAAACCGCTTAACGTCGTGTCGTGAACGAGGATGCCCTGGTGCACGGGCCGTACGAAGCCGACCTCGGCCATCTTGCGGTTGAAGGCGATCAGCTCGTCATAGAAGCCGAAAGCATTGAGCAGGCCGACCGGATTGTCGTGATAGCCGAGCTGCGCCCAGCTCATCGCTTCCCACAATTCGTCCATCGTGCCGACCCCGCCGGGGATGGTCACGAAACCGTCGGACAAATCGGTGAAGCGCTGCTTGCGCTCGTGCATGCCGGAAACGGTGTAGAGTTCGGTGCAGTCGTGATTGGCGACTTCGGAATTGGCGAGCGCTTCGGGAATGACCCCGATCACTTCGCCGCCCGCATCGAGCGCGCCGCGCGCGGTCGCGCCCATCAGGCCGAGGCGGCCACCGCCGTAGACGACACCTATGCCGCGCTCGGCAAGACCGGCTCCGACATCATAGGCAAGCTGGATATAACGCGGGTCTTCGGGCGATGCCGAACCGCAGTAGACGGCAAGACGTTTCATCAGGCGAGCAAATCCTCGAGCATGAGCCCCGCGGTCGCCTTGGCGCTGCCGACGACGCCGGGGATGCCGGCGCCCGGGTGCGTGCCCGCGCCCACGAGGTAGAAGTTGTCGATCACGTCGTCGCGATTGTGCCCGCGGAAGAAAGCGCTCTGCGTCAGCACCGGTTCGAGGCTGAAGGCGCTACCCATGTGGGCATTCAAATCCATCGCGAAATCGCGCGGCGCGTAGTGGAACTTGGTCTTGATCCGGCCATGCAGGCCCGGGATCAGGCGCCGCTCGACCTCGTCGAGAATGCGCTTTTCCAGGATCGGGCCCATTTCCTGCCAGTCCACCGACAGCTTGCCCATGTGGGCCACCGGCACAAGCGCGTAGAAGGTGCTCATGCCTTCGGGTGCCATGCCCGGGTCGGTCACGCTGGGGTGGTGGAGGTAGATGGAGAAATCCTGCGGCAGGACGCCGTGATCGTAGATGTCCTCCAGCAGGCCCTTATAGCGCGGGCCGAACAGGATCATGTGGTGCGGGATGCCCGGCCAGGTGCCTTCGATGCCGAAATGGACGACGAAGAGGCTGGGCGAAAAGCTCTTGCGCGACAGCGACTTGGCGTAGGTCTTGCCCCGCTTGGAACCGGTCAGCAGGTCCTTGTAGCTGTGCATGATGTCGGCATTGCTGGCGACCGCGTCGAAACGCTGCTTCCAGCCGGAATGGGTTTCGACCTCGCTCGCCTTGCTGCCGAGCGTGTGCACCTGCACCACCGGATCATGCAGGCGGACGGTACCGCCGATGCGCTCGAAATGGGTGACCATGGCCGCGATGAGCCGGTTGGTGCCGCCCTTGGCCCACCAGACGCCGCCGTCCTTCTCCAGCTTGTGAATGAGGGCGTAGATGCTGCTGGTCTTCATCGGGTTGCCGCCGACCAACAGCGTGTGGAACGACAGCGCCTCGCGCAGCTTCTCGTTCTCGACGTAGCTCGAGACCATCGAATAGACGCTGCGCCACGCCTGCTTCTTCGCGAGAGCCGGAGCCGCCTTGAGCATCGACTTGAAGTCGAGGAAGGGCTTGTGGCCCAGCTTGACGTAGCCTTCCTCGTAGACACCGGCGGAATAGTCGAGGAAGCGCTGGTATCCGGCAACGTCCGCGGGGTTGAGCTTGGCGATCTCGCCGAACAGCTCTTCTTCGTCGTTCGAATAGTCGAAATTCGTGCCGTCGGGCCAGTTGAGCCGGTAGAAGGGCATGACCGGCATGATCTCGATATCCTCGGCCATGTCGTGGCCGGTCAGGCCCCACAGTTCGCGCAGGCAGTCGGGATCGGTGATGACGGTGGGGCCGGCATCGAAGGTGAAACCGTCCTTCTCCCAGTAATAGGCCCGCCCGCCCGGCTTGTCCCGCGCTTCCACGACGGTGGTCGCGATGCCGGCGGACTGCAGGCGGATGGCAAGCGCAAGGCCGCCGAAACCGGAGCCGATCACGCAGGCGGTGCGGCCGGTCTGCGGAATCTCGGTGGCGGAGGAAATATCGGGAGGCGTTACATCGGCGTTCATCGTCGATCCTCTTGGACGAGCGGCGCTCCCTTGCCAAGCAGGGCTGCGACCGCACGCGAAATTGGTACCGGCGGCTTTCCTGACAGGATCCGCATTTTGTCGAGGGCGCTGGAGCGCGCGGCATAGAACCGTTCGATCAGGGGTTCCCCCAAGCGGTAGAAGCGCTCGAACACCCGATATCGTTCCTCGGGGATCGCCGCTTCGAACAGCATCTTGCCGAGCAGGCGATAGAAGCCCGTGCGGCGCCAGTGTTCATGCGCGCGCCGGTCGACCAGGCGGGCAAGCTCGTCGCGCGGAAAGGCGGCTGCATCGGCAATGGCGAGCGCGTTCTCGACGGCCACCGGGATGGTGTAGCTGGTCAGCGGATGCACGAAGCCCCCGCGCGCTCCGGCCAGCACCACTTCGGGTTCTTTCAGCGAGGCGCGGTAGGCGGCGAAATCGCCCCCGGTAATGACCGGAAGCACGCCCGTTTCCTCGTGCAGCACCGTGGCTTCCCAGCCCTTGTCCGCGGCATAGGCGGCGATGCGTTCGCGCAGGGCCGGTGCATCGAGCGCGGCGCTGTCGGCGTAATAGGTGTCCTCGACGAAGATTTCGTCCGGCCCCATCGGCAGGAGATAGACGAAGCGATAGGCGCCGTGCTGCCGGACCGTCGCATCCATGATCACGGGGCGGTCTATCCCGTGGGGGCTTGCGGTGCGCAGGTGCTGGCCGAGGAAAACCTGCCAGCCGCCGGTCAGGTGCTTGCTGGACCCGGCATCGCGGCAGTCGATAACGGTTCGTGCTTCGACGCGCTCTCCGGTCGCAAGCTCGATCCCCGAGGCATCGAGGCACGCCACCCGCGAGCCGAGCTGCTGGGCTTCCTGTGGCAATTCGCGGCGCAGCGTGCGGTCGAAATCGCGGCTGTCGAGCGAGCGATAGTTGGCGGTCAGCACGCGCCGGTGCGCGGGAAAGCGGACCTCGTTGCCGCCGGTCCACTCGGTCCTGGCGAAAGGCGCGAGCAGTGCCTCGCCCTGCTGCGACAAATCGCTTTCGAACCAGCTCCAGCGGTGGTTGCCGCCGAAGCTGTCGCCCGCTTCGAACAGGGCGAGCGAGAGCGAGGGATGCGCGCGGCGGATCGCCAGCGCGGCAAGCCCTCCGGCGAGCCCTCCTCCTACGATCGCGATGTCGAACCTGCGGCCCATGGGGAAAGTCGCTTACGGGCGCGGGGGCAGCGCGGCAATCGCTTTGCGCGATTTTGGCTTGGCTGATTCGGAACGCGCGGGCCGTTTGACCGTTGGCGGATGAAGGGCAAGACGAGGGAATCCCCGATGAAATATGCAGTTTTCGTGGCCGCCGGCCTGCTTGCAGGCACTGCGGCGACACCGCTCGCGGCGCAGGATGCCGATGTAAACGTGTCGCCTCCGGCCGGGCCGCCGACCACGGCATTCGACGGCGATTACCTCAGTGTGGGCGTGGGCGTGGCCTACAATGCCAGCTATTCAGGGTCGGACGACTACCAGCTCAGCGTGCTGCCGATCGTCCAGGGTTCGCTCGGTGGCGTGGCGATCAATCCGCGCCCTGCCGGCATCGCGCTCGATTTCATTCCCGATCCCGACGAGGGTATTGCCTTTTCCGCGGGGCCGCTGCTGCGCATGAACCGCGACCGCGCCGATATCGACGACATCGATGACGATATCGTGGCAGCCTATGGCGAGCTGGAAACCGCGATCGAGGTGGGGGCAAGCCTCGGGGTCAAGCTGCCCAAGCTGCTCAACCCCTTCGACAGCCTGAGCTTCAATGTCGATGCGGGCTGGGACGTGAACGGCGCCCACGGCGGCATGACCGTGTCGCCGAGCGTGACCTATTTCACCCCGCTCAGCCGCGCGATGGCCGCCTCGCTCAGCGTCAGCACGAATTGGGTCGATGACGATTTCGCCGACTATTACTATTCGGTGCCCGCGACCAATCCGGCCTTGCCTGCAGCCGATGTGCTGCCGGGCTTCCAGGCGGAAGGCGGGTTCGAAAGCGTCGGGGTGAACCTGCTGCTGGCCTACGATCTCAACGGCGACGTGACCGACGGAGGATTGTCGCTGATCGGGCTGGGCGGCTATTCGAAACTGCTCGGCGATGCGGCGGATACGCCTTTCACCAGCATACGCGGCAGTTCGAACCAGTATTTCGTCGCGCTGGGCATCGGCTATACTTTCTAGCGGATAGAATTCGCGGTTCACTTGTCGGGACGGGGCTGCGCGCGCAGTCTCGCCCTCATGACCGCGAACCCATTGAGGCCGCACCGCACGGCAATTGTTGCCGGCCTTGTGATCACGGCCGTCACGCTGGCCGTGCTCTTCGCCATGGATCGCCCGCCGATCTGCACCTGCGGCTATGTCGCGCTGTGGTACGGGGACATCAACGCCTCGGGCAACAGCCAGCACCTGTCCGACTGGTACACGCCCAGCCACATCATCCACGGGATGCTGTTCTACGCGCTTGGCTGGCTGCTGTTCGCGCGGGCGGGCATCGGCGGCAAGCAGGCTGCGAGGTACAGCTTCACGCTCGCCGTATTCCTCGAAGCAGCATGGGAGATCATCGAGAACACGCCGATGGTCATCGACCGCTATCGTTCGGTCACGGTGAATTGGGGCTATTCAGGCGATAGCATCATCAATTCCATGGCCGATATCTGCTGGATGAGCCTGGGGTTCTTCCTCGCCCTCAAGCTGCCCGTGCGGGTGACGGTGGTGCTGGCGATCATAATGGAGGTCGTCGCGGCGCTGGTGGTGCGCGACAATCTCACGCTCAACGTCATTATGCTGGCCTACCCGTTCGAATTCATCCGCGAATGGCAGGCGCTGGGCTGACCGCCTACTGCCCGACCGCCTTGTCGGCCCATTCGGCCTTCTTGCGCTTCGCCCATTCCATGCGGCTACGCAGCTTACCTTCGTAAGGCACGCCGGGCGAAATCGGCAGGGCTTTCAAAGACCCGATATCGAGGCCGTAGATGCGGTCGTCGTCGCCCAGATAGGCCTTGGCCTGAACGCCTTTGGAAAGCTTTTCCTTCACAGACTTGAGACTGCCGAGGTCGACCGACATCAGCCATTCCGAATGGCTGTTGGCGAAAAGTAGAACGGCCGTGTCGCTATCCTCGCTAAGAGGTGAGAACAGCCTGACCGTCCCCTTGCGCTCGCGCCCGCCGGAATAGGCCGCGCGCCGCCTCATCCGCAGGCGCAGGTGAGAAATGCCGACTAGCAGGGTGAGAGCGCCCATGATGCCGATGATCCACATCATGACGGTTGGCGGCTGGTCCTCGCCCAGCGGGATGAGCCCCAATGCAAGCGCAAGGAAGAATGCGCCAACGGCCATGGCCAGCAATGCCCGCAAAAAACCCGCCTCCCGAAATTGTCCGGAAGGCGGGTCTTTAGCAGACAGGACTTAAGAAAGCGCCCGTCAGTCGTCCTTCTTGGCCGTCCCGACCGTACCTTCGGCGAGGTCGGGGCGCGGATCGGGCAGTTTCGCGTCGCGGTCGCCCGTCTTCAGGTAGGTGTCGAACCATTCCATCATGCGCAAATTGTAATCGTAGCGCGCGGCGGCCTTCTGGTTGCCGTGGCCTTCGCCCGGGTACAGCACGAGGCGAACCGGAGTTTCGGGCTTGCGCACCTTGATCGAGCGGTAGAGCTCGTAGCTCTGGCTCGGCGCGACGCGGGTGTCCTCGGCACCGTGCATGATCAGCAGCGGGGTTTCGGCCTTGTCGACATGGTAGATCGGCGAGACTTCGAGCATCTTCTGCCAGTTGTCCCACGGCCATGCGCGGCTGTGCACATTGTACATCTCATAAGGGATGTCGGTGGTGCCGAACTTCGAGATCTGGTTCGAAATGCCCACGAACATGACACCGGCCGCGAATTCGTCGCTGTAATAGGTGCTGGTCCACGCGGTCGCATAGCCGCCGTAGGAGCCGCCCGTCACGCCGACGCGGTCGGCATCGGCGATGCCCGCCTCGACCAGCGCGCGCTTGGCATCGACCAGGTCGCGGAATTCGGGATCGGTGTAACGGCCCTGGTGCTGCTTGGAGAACGCCGTGCCGTAGCCGGTCGACCCGCGATAGTTCGGCAGGAAGACGGCATAGCCCTTGCCAGCGGCCACCTGGCCCGGCTTGGAATAGGCGGTCTGCCAGCCATTGCTATCATGCGCTTCGGGGCCGCCGTGGACGTTGAGGATCAGCGGGGCGCCGCCCTTGGGCACGCCGCCGACCGGCTCGATGAGAACGCCCTCGACCTGCTGGCCATCGGTGGCGGTGAAAGTGAAAGCGCGCTGCTTGCCGAAGTCGATATCCGACAGCCACGGATTGTGCTGCGTCCAGCGGGCGAAGGCGCCGTTGTTCCACACGAATAGTTCGGTCGGGTGCTGCGGGCTGCTCGCCTCGACGGCGATGGTGTTGCCGCCCGTTTCCACGTTGGAAAGGATGAGCTCGCCGCCGTCATGCTCTTCGGCGATCGAACCGTCGGCGTTGTAGATGCGCAGCGCCGACTGCACGCCCTTGTGGATCACTGCAGCAAGACGGCCGTCGGCCAGCCATGCGGCATCGACCGCAGCTTCGGGCGCGCCCGCGTTCAGCGCACGGAAGCTGCCGCTTGCCACGTCGACGAGGTGTAGCGTCGTGTCGGCGGGGTCGTTCATGTCGACGCCCGCGATCATCGACAGCTGCTTGCCGTCGGGCGAAACCTCGATATCGCCCAGCTTGCCGGGCGTTTCGACCACGGCCAGCACCTTGCCGGTGGCAAGGTCGATCACATGGGCACGCTTGGAAGTGTATTCGTCGTCGATCTGCGGCGTGGGCGCGCTGTCGACCACGGCGGTCTTGCCGCCCGGCGCGACCTTGAAGCCGCTGACGTAGCCGGGGATGGTCACGGCCTTCGGCTCGGCATCCACTTCAGCGCCGACCTTGGCGGAGAAAAGGCGGTTAAGGCGGGCTTCCTCTTCATAGACGATGGCGTTGAACCCAGCCTTCGACTCCTTTTCGCGGTCCTTGTCCTTTTCGGCAGAGGCCAGCATCCAGATGGCCGAACCGTCGGGCGCCCAGGCATAGGAGCGCACGCTCGCGTCCTTGACTGCCGCCAGCTTGCGATGCGCGCCGCCGTCGACCGGGATGCCCCAAACGGCGCGGTCGCCATCCTTTTCGGTCCACAGGAAGCTGATTGTGCGGCCATCGGGCGAATACTGGATGGCGGAGACGTTCATGCTGTCGGGCAGAAAGTCGCGTGCATTCATGGGGCCGTAGGCGAGCTTCAATTGCTGCTCGGTCGAACCGTTTTCCTCGCCTTCGGTCACGTCGGGGAGGGCGGCAGTGGTGTAGGCGATGCTGCGGCCATCGGGCGAGACGGCCACGGTGCCCACGCTTTCGAGCGCGGCGACGTCTTCGGGCGTCATCGGGCGTGCTTGCGCCTGCGCGGCGATCGAGGCGGTGGCCAGCAGGCCTGCGGCAAGGACGGTACGGCGAATTCGGGTCAAGGTTCTCTCCTCTGGGAATCGTCTGGCGGTCTCATAGCGACCTCGCGCCGGAGGGCAAACCGGGGCTTGCGGGCGGCGGGCGGTGCAGGCATCAGGCGGCCAAGGGACAAGAGGAGATTCCATGCGCAAACTGATCGCCGGGCTGACTGCCAGCCTGCTCGCTGCCATTTCACCGCTGGCCGCAGAGACGACCATCATCCATGCCGATGGCCTGGTGGTCGATGCCGCCAGCAAGCCGATGGGCAAGGCCACCGTCACCGTGAAGGACGGCGTGATCGTCAGCGTGGAAGAGGGTTGGACCGGCGTGCCCGACGGCGCGAACATGGTCCATCTGCAGGGCCGCACGCTCGCGCCGGGCCTCATCGATTTGCACACGCACCTGACCGGCGATCCGGGCGGCGACTTCTGGAAAGCGACGACCGAACCGACCGAATGGGACGTGGTGATCGGGGCCAAGAACGCACGCCTCACCGCCAAGGCCGGCTTCACCACCGTACGCGAGGCGGGCAGCGCCCAGCATACCGCCTTCTCGCTGCGCCGCGCGACCGCAGAAGGCCTCGTCGCCGGACCGCGCATCGTCGCTGCCGGACCCTCGCTCGCCATCGTCGGCGGGCATGGCGACACCAATGGCTTCCTGCCCGAAGTGAACGCGCTGCTCGATGACGGCTACAATTGCACCGGCGCGGTCGAATGCGCGGAGAAGGTCCGGCTCGCCAGCCAGAACGGGGCCGACATCATCAAGATCACCGCGACCGGCGGCGTGCTGAGCCAGCAGGGCCGCGGGCTGGAGGCGCATTTCACCGATGCCGAGATGAAGAGCATCGTCGATACGGCCCGCTCGCTCGGCCTCAAGGTCATGGCCCATGCGCATGGCGCACGCGGCATCGAGGCCGCGGCCCGCGCCGGTGTCACCTCGATCGAGCACGGGACCTATATCGACGAGGCCGCTGCCAAGGCGATGCGCGATAACGGGACCGTGCTGGTGCCCACGCTCATGGCCTTCCAGGGCATCCGCGGCAATCTGGGCAAGGGCGTCTACACCCCGGTCGTGGAAGACAAGGTCCGCGCTGTCGCCGCCTATGCCGAAAGCATTGTCGAGCGGGCCCGCAAATGGGGCGTTACGATCGCCTTCGGCACCGATGCCGGCGTGTTCGAGCATGGCGACAATGCCAAGGAACTCGGCCTCATGCGGGCTGGCGGCATGTCCGACCGCGAAGTGCTCGCCAGCGCGACGACTGGCGCGGCCAGGGTACTGGGCATGGAAAACCAGATCGGCCGCATCGCGCCGGGCTACTCGGCGGACATCATCGCAGTGCCGGGCAACCCGCTCGAGGACGTGACGCTGGTCGAGCAGACCGACTGGGTGATGGTGCGCGGCCGCATCATCGAATGAGGGCGATCCTCGCGCTGGCTGCCGCACTTGGCCTCGCAGTCCCGGCTGCCGGGGAAGAGGGCGGCGTATGCGAGCGCGAGCTGGTCGTCCTTGGCGCAGGACAGGACGCAGGTGCGCCGCAGATCGGCAATGCGGACGACGCAGGGGAGCGCCTGCTGCCTTCCTCGCTCGCGCTGATCGATCGAGGGTCGAACAAGCGTTACCTGTTCGACGCCTCGCCCGCGATTACCGAACAGCTGGCGCTGCTCGACGGGAACGAGCCACCCACCGAAAGCCTCGGCATCGATGGCATCTTCCTGACCCATGCGCATATCGGCCACTATCTCGGCCTCGCCTGGCTCGGGCGCGAGGCGGCAGGCGCGAAAGGCGTACCGGTCTATGCCCTGCCGCGCATGGCGCAGTTCCTGCGCACGAACGGCCCGTGGAGCCAGCTGGTCGAGCTCGGCAATATCGAGGTCAGGCTACTGGCGAACGGGGGCATTACCCCGCTCGACCTCGGGCGCCTGCGCGTGCTGCCCTACGCCGTGCCTCACCGCGACGAATATTCCGAAACGGCAGGCTTCATGGTCTTCGCCGGGAAAACCGCCTTCCACTACGTGCCCGACATCGACAGCTGGGCGCAGTTCACACGCGGCGATCGCTCGGCCCTGTTCGAACTGGTCGAGACGGGGCGCTATGTCTTCATTGACGCGACCTTCTGGGACGACAACGAACTGCCCGGCCGCGACATGAGCGAGATCCCGCACCCCCGCGTCAGGGCGACGATGGACATGCTCCAGCACCTGCCCGCCGACCAGCGCGCCAAGGTGCGCTTCATCCATTACAACCACACCAACCCGATCCGCGATCCGGCCTCGGCCGAGGCGCGCGAGGTGGAAGCGCGCGGCTTCGGGATCGCGCGGCGCGGCGACCGTTTCTGCCTCGATTGAGCGGCATTGATCGACGCGGGTAGGCCGCCCGTCCGCTTTGCCGCTTGCAGGGCCTGCCGGTGCGCCATAGGCGCTGGCGCGTCAAAACAGGGATAGAGCCGATGAAACCGATCCGCCTCGCGCTGGCCTGCGCGTCCGCCATCACGCTTGCCGCCTGCGCAGCGACCCCGCCGGTTGCAGACAGCATGCCGGTGGCGCAAGCCGACGAGGTGAGCGAGCACGACAAGCTGTTCGGCCTGTTCGAGGATGCGGACGAGCGCAGCCTCAAGCTCAACCCGATCTCCGCCCTGTTCCGCGGTGACATGCGCTATGCCGACCGGCTGGGCGATTACATGACCGACGAGTTCAACAATGCGACCCGCGCCGACGCGCAGCTTAACCTTGCCAAGCTGGCCGAGATCGACCGTTCCAAGCTGTCGGCGACGGACCAGCTGGCTTACGACGTGTTCGCCTATAACCAGCGCGAGGTGCTGGCCGGGCTGACCCCTGAAATCCTCGCTGCGACCAGCGTGCGTCCGGTCAACCACTTTGCAGGCTTCCACACGTTCTATCCCAGCTTCGCCAGCGGGCAGAGCGCGGCGCCCTTCGAAACGGTCGAGGATTACGAGAACAATTTGTCGCGTCACCGCGACTATGTTGCCTTGACCGACCGCTCGATCGCGCGCTTCCGCGAAGGCATGGCGAGCGGGGTGCTGGAAACGAAGCTGACCATCGGCAATGTCATCAGCCAGCTCGACACGCAGCTGGCGATGGATATCGAGGAATCGCCCTTCTTCATGCCGGTGAAGAACTTCCCCGACAGCTTCTCCGCTGCCGACAAGGCGCGGCTGGAGGCGGAATATCGCACCGGCATTGCCGACATCTATGCCGCTCATGCGCGCCTGCGCGATTTCCTGCGCGATGAATATTACGCCGCTGCGCGGGGCACCGTGGGCCTGTCCCAGATGAAGGGCGGCGAAGCGCTCTATCGCCGGCTGGTGGAGGACACGACCACCCTGCCGCTCGAGCCCGACTATCTTCATAACCTCGGCCTGTCCGAAGTCGCGCGCATCAAGGGCGAGCTGGAAAAGGTGAAGGCGGAGGTCGGCTTTGCCGGCTCGCTCAACGAATTCTTCGACTATGTCCGCACCGATCCCAAGTTCCAGCCGAAGAGCCGCGAGGCGCTGACGCAGACCTATTACGATATCGGCAAGCAAGTCGATGCGAAGATCCCGCAGTATTTCTCGCTGACGCCCAAGACTCCGCTTGAGATCAAGCCTTACGAGGAATATCGCGAAAAGTTCGAGGCTGGCGGTTCGTACCAGGGCGGATCGCCCGACGGATCGCGTCCGGGCACCTTCTATTTCAACGCCTACGACCTGCCCAGCCGCCTGACGACGGGCAATGTCACGCTCTACCTCCACGAAGGTGCGCCGGGGCATCACTTCCAGATCAGCCTCGCGCAGGAGAACGAGGCGCTGCCCGCCTTCATGCGCTTTGGCGGGACCACGGCCTATGTCGAGGGCTGGGCGCTCTATGCCGAGACGCTGGGCTACGAGATGGGCTTCTTCGAGGACCCGTGGAACCGCTACGGCACGCTGCAGGACGAACAGCTGCGCGCGATGCGGCTGGTGGTCGACACGGGCCTTCATTCCAAGGGCTGGACGCGCGACCAGGCGATCAACTTCATGCTGGAAAACTCGGGCATGACCCGCACCGAGGTCGTGGCAGAGGTGGAACGCTATATCGCCATTCCCAGCCAGGCGCTGGCCTACAAGGTGGGCGCGCTGAAGATCCAGGAACTGCGCCGCAAGGCAGAAGCCGCGCTGGGTGACGATTTCGACATTCGCGCCTTCCATGCGCAGGTGCTCGACACTGGCGGCCTGCCGCTGCCTGTGCTGGAAGGAAAGATCGACCGCTGGATTGCAGCCGGCGGCAAGTAAGCTTGCAAGGGGACCGAGGAGAGACGATGATGAAGACTTTCGCAGCGAAGACCGCGATGGCGCTGGTTCTGGCAACTGGAGTGGGCGCCTGTTCGACCGTCGGCACCTATGCCGAAGCACCGGTGGCGGCAGCGAAGCAGGCCACGGCTGCAGTGGCGCTCGATGCCCTGCTCGACCGGAGCGAGGCGGCCTATCTCGACCGCAATCCCACCTCCGCATTCTTCCGCGGCGATTTCTCTGACGCGGATACGCTGGGCGATTTCTCGCCTGCCTATTACGCCAAGGAACGCGCTGCCGCGCAGGCGGACCTTGCCGCGCTGCGCCTGATCGATCGCAATGCGCTGAGCGAGACGGGCCGTATCGTCTACGACACCTTCGAATACACGATGCAGCGCCGGATCGCGGAAACCGATCCCGAAATCCTGCCGACCATCCTGGCAACGCCGATCGACCATTTCCGCGGCTTCCACGTGTTCTACCCGCGCCTGTCGGCCCCGGGTGCGCTGATGCCGTTCGACACGGTCACGGATTACGAGAACAACCTTGCCCGCCATGCGTCTGCGGCCAAGGGCATGGACGACATGATCACGCGGATGCGCACCGGCATGGCGCGGGGCATCACCCTGCCGCGCCTGACGGTGGAAATCATGATCCAGCAGTTCGACACGCAGCTGGGCGCAGCCGATGCCGCGAACCCATATTACGCTCCGCTGGGCGCCTTCCCGGCCAGCTTCTCGCAGGCCGAAAAGGACCGCCTGACCGCCGCCTACCGTGCGAGCGTGAAGGACACGCTGTTCCCGGCGATGAAGCGGATGCGCGATTTCCTCGCCAGTGAATACCTGCCCAAGGCCCGCGCCAGCATCGCGGCGACCGACGGCCCGGGGGGCGATGCCTATTACGCCTTCCGCATCGAGGAAATGACCACGCTGCCGTTGACGGCGGAGGAAATCCACCAGACCGGCCTTGCCGAAGTCGCGCGCATCAATGCAGCGCTCGCCAAGGCGAGGGCAGAGGCCGGCGACCGCAAGCAGGTGACCTACACCACCAAGGCGGACCTGCAGGCGGCCTGGTACGAGGTCGGCCGCAAGGTCGATCCGCTGATGGACCGCCTGTTCCTCAACCAGCCCAAGACCCCGCTGCGGATCGAGCCTTACGAAGAGTATCGCGAGGCCTTCAACCTCGCCGCCTCCTACTATCCCGGCAAGATCGACGGGTCGCGTCCGGGCACCTTCTACTTCAGCGGCTACAACGTGGCGGAGCGCAAGCTCGGTACCTCGGTCGCGCTCTACATGCACGAAGGCAATCCGGGCCATCACTTCGAGACCATGCTGGCCTACGAGAACGAGGAACTGCCCGATTTCATGCGCTACAACGGCTTTACCGCCTATGGCGAGGGCTGGGGACTTTATGCCGAAAGCCTCGGCTACGAGCTGGGCCTTTATGACGACCCGCTCGACAGGATCGGCGCGCTTGCGGGCGGCGAACTGCTGCGTGCAGTGCGCCTCGTCGTCGATACCGGCATGCATGCCAAGGGCTGGAGCCGCGAGAAGGCCATCGAATACATGGTCGCCAACGGCCAGCCGCGCGATTTCGCCGAAAGCGAGACGGCGCGCTACATCGTGATGCCGGCCCAGGCGCTGGCCTACAAGACGGGCGAACTGAAGATAAAGGCCCTGCGTGCCAAGGCCGAGAAGGCGCTGGGCAAGGATTTCGACGTCCGCCGCTTCCACGACCAGGTGCTTTCGACGGGCAATATCCCGCTGTCGGTGCTGGAAGCCAAGATCGACGCCTGGATCGCCGCTGGGGGCAAGTAAGCCGCCACGCGTGACAGCAAAGCGCCGCGCGCCCTAGACGGGTCCTCGAAGTTCCGGGGAGGGCGCGCGTGCTCACACATCTTCGCGAAGCGGACTGGCTGACCGCAAGGCGCGTGCGCGGCTATGCGGTGCTGATCGCGATCGCCTCGCTGGCGCTGCTGGCGAACAGCTACATCAAGGCGATGCAGCCGGCCGGGACCGATTTCCTCGCCTTCTGGGGCGCGGGCCATGTCGCGGCGGCAGGCAATCCGGTGGCGGCCTACGACCTTGCCGTGCAGGAAAGCGTGCAGACCGCCACGGGAAGCGAAGGCTGGTTCGTCTTCGTCAATCCGCCGCCCTTCCTGTTTGCCGTCACGCCGTTCGGCGCGCTGCCGTTCCCGATTGCGTGGATTGCCTGGGTGGGCGTGACCTATGCGCTGTGGGCCTGGGCGAGCATCCGCGCCTTCCCGCGCCTGTGGCCGCTGGTCCTCGCCTATCCGGGCGCCTTGCTGGCCGCTGGCCACGCGCAGACGGGGCTGCTGACCGGCGCGCTGCTGGTTCTGGCGGCGCAATCGCTGGCGCAGCGTCCGGCATTGTCGGGCGCGGCCATCGGGGCGCTGGTGGTAAAGCCGCACCTTGCCGTGCTCACGCCCTTCTGGCTGGCGATGGGCGGCAAGTGGCGCGCCATAGTCGCTGCGGGAGCGAGCGCGCTCGGCCTGCTGGCAGCCTCGTGGCTGGTGTTCGGCACGGACACGATGGCCGGCTACACCACCAGCTGGGAAGCCAGCCGCGCCATCATGGGCGAGCGCAGCGACGACTTCTTCCTGCGCATGGTGACCTTCTATTCGCAGGTCCGCCACTGGACGGGTGAGGGACCGGCGATGGTCGCAGGTGTCCTGAGCGGTCTTGCTGCGCTGGCGGCGGCCATGCTGGCATGGCGCAAATCCGGCGAAGACGTGCGGGCAAGCGCGTCGGCCATGCTGGCGGCCACCGCGCTCGCCTCCCCATACTTGTTCAATTACGACCTGCCCTTCCTGATCTTCCCGACACTGTGGCTGGTGGAGCAGGGGCTGGAGCGCGGCTTCAGGCCTTACGAGAAACTCGGCCTCGTCGCCTTGTGGTTCGCGCCCTACGCCACACGCGCCGCGGCGCTCCCGCTGGAGGTCAACTTCATGCCGCTGTGCTCGCTTGCGCTGCTGTGGCTCGTCTGGACGCGCGCCGGTCAGCGCTGAGGGGCCGCAGTCCCGATAGGGGACAAGCGCCCGCCCTGCCTCGATTTTCGCGGGAACCCGATAGCCGCATAGGGGGTTCTACGCGGCAGGACGGTGGGAAAGTATTTCATGGAGGAACCCCATGTCGAGCTTGTCCTTCCATAGCAGCCGCCCCGATCGGTGGGTGAAGCCGAAGCCCTATAGCGACGCGTCCCTGCGCTACAGGCAACACGGCAAGATCCTCCCGATGGAAGAGCCGGGTTTCTTCGCCCGCCTGTTCGGGGCTCGCTGAACGGTTCAGTCGGTTAGGACACCCTGAAAAGGGAAGGGGCCGGAGGTCGAAAGACCCCCGGCCCCTGATCTTTTGTGCCGTACGTGACGGCCGGAGGTCAGTATTCCTCCGGCTCTTCCGGCGTATCGGCCATGTGCGTGGGGCCGGCATCCTTGATGCCCTTGGCCAGCTTGAACACCACGCCGCTCAGCAGCGCGAGCGCCAGCAGGTTGGGCAGGGCCATCGCCGCGTTGGAAATGTCGCCGAGGCGCCAGACCAGTTCGGAAGGCTGTGCCGCGCCGAGGAAGATCACCACGCACCACAGCACGCGCCATGCCATGTGCAGCTTCTTCTCGCCCGCACGGTTGGACCCCTTCATCCGGTCGTAGAGGAAGGTGATCGCACGCTCGCCGTAATAGGACCACGTCAACAGCGTGGTGAAGACGAACAGGATCAGCGCGATCGAGGCGACCAGCGTTCCAATCGGCACGCCAGCCAGCATCATCGGGAAGGCCGCGGCAAAGGCGCCGCTGGTCATCTCGAAGCCGACCTTGTCGGATTGCCAGGCGTGGAGCACCGCCTCGCCGCCCGCGGTAAAGTCGCCGCGCACGGTGAGGATGACCAGCGCCGTCATGGTGCAGATCACGATGGTGTCGATGAATGTGCCCAGCATCGCCATGCGGCCCTGCTGTTCGGGATCGTTGGTCTGCGCCACCGCGTGGGCGATGGCAGTCGAACCCTGGCCGGCCTCGTTGGAAAACAGGCCGCGCGCGACACCGGCGCGGATGGCGATGATCATCGCCGCGCCGACGAAGCCGCCGCTTGCCGCCTGCGGGTTGAACGCCCCGTGGAAGATCAGTGCGAAGGTTTCACCCAGGTCGCCGAAGTTCAGGATCAGCGCGATCACTGCCATCACGATGTAGGCCGCGGCCATGAAGGGCACGACCTTTTCCGCCACGTTGCCGATCGACTTGATGCCGCCGATGATGACGATGAACACGAGGATCGCGACAATCAGCCCGCCGAGCCATTCCTCGATACCGAACAGCTCGTTGAGACCGTCCGCCACCGCATTGGCCTGGATCGAATTGCCCGTGACCAATGCAGAGAACAGCGTGCCGAGGCAGAAGACCACGGCGAGCCAGGTCCATTTCTTGCCCAGCCCCATCATGATGTAGGTCATCGGGCCGCCGCGCAGCACGCCGTCGCTGGTGCGCTCGCGGTAGCGGATGGCGAGGCTGCCTTCGGCGAAAGCCAGTGCCATGCCGAATAGCGCGGTGATCCACATCCAGAAGATGGCGCCGGGTCCGCCCAGCGCGATGGCGGTGGCGACACCGGCAAGGTTGCCCGTGCCGACCTGCCCGGACAGCGCGGTCGAAAGCGCCGCAAAGGGCGAAATCTCGCCTTCGCCGGCGCTCTTGCGGCCGGCAAACAGCCCCTTGATCGCCGCGCCCAGTTTCAGGATCGGATAGAATTTCAGGCCGACCATGATCCACAGGCCCATGCCCAACAGGAAGATGGTCATCGGCGGGAAGGGAATGACTTCCACCCCGTTCCACGTCCCTACCCAGATAAAATCGGAAATATTGGTGACCGGCTCTACCAGCCGTTCTCCCAAGCTCGGTGCCTGGCTTGTTGCCATGTCAGGTAACCCCTCTGTGCGTCCCTTGGATGTCAGGCGTGGCACGCTAGAGAGCGATGGCCCGCTTGAAAACCCGCAAATCCCCCGCTCTCCCCCGCTTGCCTTTTGGCGAGGTGCGGCCTACATGGCTGCCTGTCTTCCGACATCGACGATGGAAACCTGCCCCTCCCGGACTTGAACCGGGGCGGCGAAACCCCCATCCCGGAAGACAAGAGCAGTTCTATTGCGAGAGTGACGGGCCATGGCCGACAAAGACAGCAAGACCTCCCCCGCCGAATTCATCCGGCAGGTGCAGACCGAACGCCGCAAGGTCGTCTGGCCGACGCGTGAAGAGACGATCCGTATCTCGATCTTCGTCTTCATCATGATGGTCATTCTCTCGCTCTTCTTCCTCGGCGTCGATTCGATGTTCGGTGCCGTCGTGCGCTGGCTGATGACGCTGGCCTGATCCGCTAACGGGAAAACGAAAACACATGGCACGCTGGTACATCATCCACGCCTATTCCGGCTTCGAGAACAAGGTCCGCGATTCGATCATCGCCGAGGCCGAGCGCCTGGGCCTGTCCGAAGGCGTCGAAGAAGTCGAAGTCCCGACCGAGACCGTGACCGAAGTGAAGCGCGGCAAGAAGGTCCAGGTCGAACGCAAGTTCATGCCGGGCTACGTGCTCGCCAAGCTGAACATGACCGACGACATCTACCACCTGGTCAAGAACACGCCCAAGGTGACCGGCTTCCTCGGCACTAACAACAAGCCGCAGGCGATCTCCGAAAAGGAAGCCGCGCGCTATTTTGGCGGTGTGGAAGAAGCCAAGGCAGCACCCAAGAAGCAGGTCGATGTCGATTACGAAATCGGCGACCAGGTCAAGGTGCTCGACGGCCCCTTCGCCAGCTTCAACGGCCTTGTCGAGGAACTCGATTTCGACAAGCAGAAGGTCAAGGTTTCGGTCTCGATCTTCGGCCGCGCCACCCCGGTGGAACTCGACTTCGAGCAGGTCGAACTGGTCAAGTAACAGTCCGCCCGATGACGGCACGAAAAAGGGGCGCTCCTCGGATCGAGGGGCGCCCCTTTTCGTTGGCGATGCTCGTCAGCCAGCGACCGGCAGCAGGCCCATCTTCCCGGCATAGGCCGTGCCCATCATAAGCGTGTCGACCATCGCGTGGGCGATCACGCAGGCCCACAGATTGCCGCCGCTATGGGCGCGCAGGTAACCGAGGCCGAAGCCGACGACGCCGGTGATCAGCACGCCCGCAAGGCTCTGGTAGCCGTGCGAAATGCCGAACAGCACGGCCTGGATGAAGATCACCAGCCACATCTTGCCGGCAAGGCCCGGCAGGCGGTTGAGGCGGTCCATCAGGAATCCGCGGTAAAGCAGCTCTTCGCCAAGGCCGGCAGTGAACCACGCCACCACGACGATCCACAGGAGCAGGCTGGCCGGGCTTTCGGTTACGAAGTCGAGCACGGCGGCCACTTCCGGCGCGCCGAGGCCGAGCTGGCGCGTCAACAGCGTGCCGAGTTGGAACCACGCGATGATGAGGCCGGCGCCCAGTGCGCCGACGGCAAGCGTGCGGCCCCAGCCGATGGCGGGCTTGCCCATGTCCCACGCCTCGGCCAGCGCGCCGTCCCTGCGCAGCCAGAACCAGCACACGAGCAGGGCCGCAGCCATGCTGCCCGCGACCGAGCCGAGCAGGCCGGGCGAAGTCATGCCGAAGATGATGACGGCCGGCGCCGAAGCGGCCAAGAATACCAGCGTGACGGTGATGAACTGGAGGATGAAGCGCCCCCAGCCCAGTGTTGCGACCTTGCTATCGTCCATGCGTATCAGACCTCCCCGCCTGTCACCCGGCAATCGCCCGGTTGGGGCAGGGCTTCAACTCCCAAGTGCCTGCCAATCCCCGGAAACCGGGACGGCATGGCGGAGGCAGTCAGGCAGCCTTGCTGCTCTTGCCGGCCTTTTTCGGCTTGGCGGGCGCAGCACTGCGGATGGCGGCAAGCTCGTCGTCGACGAGGCGCTCGCGGCGCATTTCCTCGATCTCGCGGTCGACCGAGGCATTACCGCGGCCCACGGCGTCGTCTTCGGTCGCAAAGGCAGTGCGCTTTTCGAGGTTGGCGATGTGGTCCATCCGCTTTTCGGTCCGGCTGGCGAAGCCGCCGCGCGGGGCCGAACCGGAGGCATTGCCATCGGCGGCGAGCTGGTCGGCGAGGCGCTTGCGCACATCGTCGCGCTTCGCCTCGAGCTGGATTTCCGCTTCCTGCATCTCGGTCATCTCGGCATCAAGGCGCGCGATGTCCTGCTTGAGCTGCGCAATCTTGCTGCGACTGTCCTCGCGGGCGTGCAGTGCCTTGCGGGCCAGATCCTCGCGGCCGTTGTCCATGGCGACGCGGGCCTTGGCGCCCCAGTCGGCTTCCTGCGCATTGGCTTGCACCAGTTCGGCCTTGAGCCGATCTTGCTGGCGGCGCGCCTTGGTGGTTTCCCCGGCAAGGCCGATCAGCGCTTCCTCGATTTCCCGCTGGAGCCGGGCGAGCAGCTTGGCCGGATTGGACGCACCGTCGAGCGCGCTGGTCACGTTACTGGAAATGAGCTCTCGCACCTGGATGGCGATACGAAACATTGCAGTCCCCCTGAATTCCTGCCCCGTTTAATAGTATTCAATTCTTAATGGAAGAATATTGACGCCGATAACCGGAATTAACCTTCAAGGGGACACTTGCTTTCCTACTTGGCCGCCAAAGTCTAGCTGCGGCGAAATGCTGGTGACGCAAAAAAGGCAGGAAGGACACGAAACAGGAGCGGCGCGCGAAGGGCGGGAATTTTTCCGCAAGGACAGTGTTCCATCCGTTCCATCCTGTCGGGGTGCAGGGGAGGTTTTCCAACGCGGGTCCAACAGGGCGCTTCGCGCTTGCAATCTGCGCCCAGATCGCTATGTGCGCGCCTTCCCAAGCGACAGCGAAGGAAACCCGTGCGGGAGAAGGCCCTGTCCTTCGCTCGACCGCTCAACATGAGGCGGCGTTCGAAAAAGCACCGCCGACAGTGTGAAAGGAGGCCATCATGGCCAAGAAAATCGAAGGCTATATCAAGCTGCAGGTGCCCGCCGGCACTGCAAACCCGTCGCCCCCGATCGGCCCGGCACTGGGTCAGCGCGGCGTGAACATCATGGAATTCTGCAAGGCGTTCAACGCCGCCACGCAGGACCTCGAAAAGAGCGCCCCGATCCCGACGGTCATCACCGTCTATGCCGACCGTTCGTTCAGCTTCGTCACCAAGACGCCGCCGGCATCGTTCTACCTGAAGAAGGCTGCCAAGCTGAAGTCGGGCTCGAAGGAGCCGGGCAAGGTTTCGGCCGGGACCATCAAGCGCAGCGCCGTCAAGGAAATCGCTGAAGCCAAGATGGCCGACCTCAACGCGAACGATATCGACCAGGCCATGAAGATCATCGAAGGCTCCGCGCGTTCGATGGGCCTCGAAGTGGTGGAGGGCTAAGGACATGGCAAAGCAGACGAAGACCCAGCAGGTCCGCGCCAAGCTGGACGCTGAAAAGCTTTACACCGTGGACGAAGCCATCGCCACGCTGCGCGAGCACAAGGCCAAGTTCGACGAAACCGTCGAAGTCGCCATGAACCTCGGCGTCGATCCGCGCCACGCCGACCAGATGGTCCGCGGCATGGTCTCGCTGCCCTCGGGCACGGGCAAGGACGTTAAGGTCGCTGTCTTCGCCCGCGGCGACAACGCCGACAAGGCGCTGGCCGCCGGTGCCGACAAGGTTGGTGCCGAAGACCTCATGGAAGACATGCAGAACGGCAACCTCGACTATGACCGCGTGATCGCCACGCCGGACATGATGGGCGTCGTCGGCCGCCTCGGTAAGGTGCTGGGTCCCAAGGGCCTGATGCCGAACCCGAAGCTGGGCACCGTGACCCCGAACGTGGAACAGGCCGTGAAGGACGCCAAGAGCGGCCAGGTCGAATTCCGCGTCGAAAAGCAGGGCATCATCCACAGCGGCATCGGCAAGCTGTCGTTCAAGGACGAAGACCTGAAGGCGAACTTCAAGGCCCTGACCGACGCGATCGTCAAGTCGAAGCCCTCGGGCGCCAAGGGCAAGTACGTCCGCAAGGTCACGCTGACCTCGTCGATGGGCCCGGGCCTCAAGGTCGACCTCGGCGAAGTCGAAGGCGCTTAATAGCGCGCAGGTGATAAGCCGCTTTCCTACTTCGGTGGGATTTGACTATCCCTGCGTTCATGTAGCGAAGCGATAGCGCAAACAAGAAACGGGCCGGGGGGAAACCTCCGGCCCTTTCTCATTGTGGTGTCGGCTCGCTGCGCAATTGGCGAGAATAGAACCAGCCGATGCCAATGAGGCTAGCTCCCAGTGCCACGAAGCTGGCGATGCGCACGAGGCCTTCGAGGCCGGCGGTGTCGAAGACGAACACCTTGATCGCGGTGCCAGTCATCAGGACGAGCGACCCGACCCGCCAGCTGCGCTCTGCCCGGCGGCTGCCGATGAGCAGGAATGCGACGGCCAGCACGATGCCGACCAGCGAACGCAGCAGGTCCTCGGCCTGCGACATGGGCAGCTGAGGCAGGTAGCTCCCGGCAAAGGCCTGCCGCAGCAGGGTGATTGCCCCGAGCGTCGCGGTCGCCATGACCAGCGCGTCGATCCATACCCGCCAGCGCGGATGCCACAGGCGCAGCGACAGCAGCCCGGCGATGGCGACGGCGAAAGCGGCCAGCGCGAGGTTCGCCAGCGGGACCGGACCGACAGCCTGCAGCGCGAAGAGCGGGTTGTGCCAGAACAGCGTGAAGATCGAGAAATGCGCTAAAGAAAGGACCGCCAGGCCCGTCGCGACACGCCGGTCGGCCGGCATTTGCCCGATACCCTTTGCCGCGCCCCAGGCGAGCGAAAGCAGGAGGGCTTCGAAGACGGTCCGCTCTGCCAGGCCTGACGCGCGGAAACCGGTCATCGTCTCGATGGCGAAGATCTGCTTGAACAGGACGTGGAGCACCACGAACCCTACCGGCAGTGCGGCCCAGCCCAGCGCCATGGGCGACTTCAGGAAGCCTCGCTCCGAAATCTGGACTGCGGCAAGGGCCAAGGCAAGCGGGAGGATGTGCCCCAGCGTGCTGCGAAGCGAAGACAGCGAGGAAAGGAGGAAAGGGTCCCCGGCGAGCGAGACGGCTCCCGCTCCGGTCCAGTCGACCAGGGGCAGGAACGCCCACAGGCCGATGGCGGCAACCAGCGCAAGCATGGCCATGTCGCGCCCCGGCATGCGCCAGCGCAAGGCCAGCACCCCTGCAGTCGCGGTCCAGACGAGGGCGATTGGCGGTAGCACCTGCGCCAGCGCGGCAAAGGCTGCAAGCGCGGCAACGGCCTCGGCAATCCCGCGGCGCAGTCCGTCGCGCTCCAGATGGGCGAGGAGGGCGAATGGCGCAGCACTAGCCAGCCAGCGCAGTATGCCGGTCAGATTGGTATGGTCGGTCCCGGTCACCAGCGCGTCCATCTCCCGCATCAGGGCGTCGCTGGCGGGTACGCTCGCCAGCGCAGCAAGCGCGGCAGTCCACGTGACGGCGGCGAGCGGCAGGGTTTCCTGCAACCGGCGCCGGAGCAGCAGGCAGAGGCCGGCGGCGATAGCGCCCAAGAGGAAGGGCGTCGCCATGGCCGGCAACACGCAGAGCCCTGCAAGCACGGCGAGGACGGCAGCAGAGGCCAGATTCACCGCAAGGCTCACCGCATCCTCGCGGTTCCAGAGCAGCCAGGCGGCCGCTCCCGGCAGGGCGGCAAGCGCGAGACAGGCCAGCGCTTCCGCGATACGCAAGTTGTCGCTGTCAAGCGTCCCGAAGGTCAGCAGCATGGTGATGTCGAGCGCGAGCGGGACGAGCGCCGCGCTCAGCCGGTCGACCAGCTGGTCGGACCTTGTGTGTAGGTGGAACAGGGGCACACCGGCGAAAATCGTGGCCAGCGCGGCGGCGACTGCCGCAAAGCCCGCTTCGGGCGGGGCAGGCCAGAGACCGAGCAGCAGGACCCCGATGGTCGCTGCCATGGCACTGGCAGGGCGGACCTCGGGCTTGCGCCATCCGAACCATGCCAGCGCGCCGCCGAGCAGCAGGTAGAGGCCCCAGGCAAGCGCCGAATAGCCGCCCTCGTCGACGAGCACGGCTAGTTGCAGGCTGGCAATCGCGGCCGATGCGAGGCGGAGCGGCCGCTCGAGCTTCTCGGTTGCGAGGAGCGCGGGGAGGACTGCGCCGAGGAGGACGAAGTAGAGGCCCAGCGCGAGGATATCGACGCCCGACATCCCGCCAGTGGTCAGCAGCAGCCCGCCCCAGCCGAGGCCGCCGATTAGCGCGCCGAGGCCAAGCCATGGGCGCCGCTGGCGATTGCCGGTCTGGGTCAGCCCGCCCGTGACGAGTGCAAGGTACAGCGCCAGCAGCGGCAGGTTCGCTTCTTCCCCGCCGACCAGGGCGGGCGCTGCGAAACCGCCGACCAGACCCAGCACGGCGCTTGGCAGGCCGAAACGATAGGACAGGCCGATCGCCGCTGCAGTCACGACCGCCAGGCCGAGGAAGGCGACGGTCTGGCCGATCAGGTCGTACTGGCTGCCCGCTAGGTAGAAGCCTGCATAAAGCGTGGCGAGGCCGGCCCCGGCGAGTGCCTGGCACACCCGTTCGTCCCCGACCCGCTCGGCATTGCGATAGGCGGCTTCCGCGCCGCCGAGCAGGCCAAGCCCGAAGAGGAAGGAGAGGGCCACCCGCACGCTGGGAGTAAGCAAGCCCGCTTCGATCGAGTACCGGACCAGCAATACACCCGCCACGGCAAGCGTGACGCCGCCCGCCCAGATCGGGAGGCGGCGACCGAAGAGTTCTTCGAAGTCGAAGGCGAAGCGGCGCTCGGGTTCTTCAGGCTGTTGCTCCGGCTCCGGAAGGAGAGGCTGCGGCTGAAGGTCGGCAACCGGCTCCGGCTTCGACACCGGTTCGCCGGTTCGCCTGACCACCAGAGGAACAGATGCGGTTTTCGCTTTCGCCGGTTCCGGGGGCGCTACTGCTTCCGCGACTTCAGCGCCCTTGCCCTCTCGCAACAGGGCCAGCACATGATCGATCGCACCTTCGAGGCTTTCGACCCGGTACTGCAAGGTGCGCAGCTTCTCGCGCTGGTAGAACGCCAGAGCGAACAGGACGAGAGCCAGAAACCATTCCATCGCGACACCCCTTCCGCCCGAAGGCTAGCGCAAGCGCTAGGCGAGGCAAGGCGCGATCAGATTCCCCCGTGGGTAAAGGCGAAGCCCTGCTGCTCCAGCCCGTCGCAAAGCGCGGCCATGCAGGCATCGAGCGCGGCGCGGTCGGTCGAGCGGACCACGAAGTTCGACCCGACCTTGCCTTCGCGGAAGAAGGGGTAGCTGCCGATCTGGCAGTTTTCGTGCGCCTTTTCGACATCGCGGAGCGTCACTGCGACTTCGCTTTCGGGAATGAAGCCGCCAACCGTTTCGCTCAGCAGCGGATCGCCGCCTTCGAGCGTGCCGGTGAGCGCGTCGAGCATTCCGGCAGTTATATGCGGTACGCCGGCCATGAGGTGGAGATTGCCGATACGGATGCCGGGAGCGCCCGACATGCGGTTGGGGATCAGTTCCCCGCCTTCCGGCACGCGGGCCATGCGCAGGCGGCCTTCGTTGAGGCCGCCCTTGTCGGCGTAGTAACGTTCGAGGATCGCGCGGGCTTCGGGGTGGATGATCACCTCCACGCCCAGCGCTTTCGCCACGGCATCGACCGTGATGTCGTCATGCGTCGGGCCGATGCCGCCGGTGGTGAAGAGATAGTCGTTGTCTGCGCGCAGCGCGTTCACCGCTTCCACGATCTTGTCGATCACGTCGGGCACCACTCGCACTTCGGCCAGGCGGATGTTCTGGACCTGCAGCCAGCTGGCTACCTGCGCGATGTTCTTGTCGTGCGTGCGTCCGGACAGGATCTCGTCGCCGATGACGACGAGCCCGGCGGTATAGATGCGCTTGTTCATGCGGCCACAGTTAGGGGCGCCGCGCGCGAAATGCTACTCCGCAGCTTCGAGTGCCTCGTCCGTGCGCCGGGCATTGGCGCCCTTGCGGTAGAAGGTGAGGATGCCGTCATCGACCGGTTGCTCGCGCATGAGCTTGCGATCGGAGATGTATTCCTGGTTGAGACGCCAGGGGAAGGCGACGGCATTCTTCGGCATGATCGACTTGCCGCGCTGGATGTAGCCGGACGAGAAATCGAAGATGTCGTCTTCTTCCAGCCCGTGATCTTCGGGCAGGTTCGGCACGGCGATGTCGACGCCCATGCCTTCCATGAGGTTCAGCACGCGGCAAATGTAGTCGGAATTGACGTCCGCCCGCAGCGTCCAGCTGGCATTGAGATAGCCGAACACCACTGCAAGGTTCGGGATGTTCGAGAACATGCAGCCCTTGTAGTAGAAGCGCTGGGCGAAATCGACCTGCTCACCCTCGACCGACACCTTGATCTTGCCGGCGACGGCCAGCTTGAGGCCGGTGGCCGTGACGATGATGTCGGCGGGCAGGAAGCTATCGTCGGTGAGGCGCACGCCACCCTTTTCAAAAGCCTTGATGTGGCCGGTGACGACATCGGCCTTGCCGCTCTTGAGCGCTTCGAACAGGTCGTCGTCCGGCACGAGGCACAGGCGCTGTTCCCACGGCTTGTAGGGCGGAGTGAAGTGCTTGAGATCGTAATCCGCACCCATCGACTTGCGGATCCGCTTGTGCAGCCCTTCGCCCATTTTCTCGGGCTTGGTGCGGGCGCGCTTGAAGCCGAAATCCTGCAGCTTGATGTTCTTCCAGCGAGTGATCTTGTAGGCGGTCTTTTCGGGCAGGACCTTGCGCAGGAAGTTTGCTAGCGCGTCCTTGGCCGGGCGCGAGAACATCCATGTCGGCGTGCGCTGGAGCATGGTGACCTTGGCCGCCTTGTCCGCCATCGACGGGACGATGGTAACGGCAGTCGCGCCCGATCCGATCACGACGACATTCTTGCCCGAATAGTCGAGGTCCTTGGGCCAGAACTGGGGGTGGATGACCTGCCCTTCGAACTCGCCGAAATCGAAGCCCGGATCATAGGGTTCATCGTAATCGTAATAGCCCGATCCGAGATAGAGCCAGTTGGCGGTGAGGTGCTTGCGCTCGCCGTTTTCGCCTTCGACGGTAACGTGCCAGCGGGCGTCCGCGCCGCGCCAGTCGGCCGATACGACCTTGTGGTTGAAGCGGATGTGCCGACGGATATCGCGTTCATCGACGATGCGGTCGAGATATTCGAGAATGGCCGGACCATCGGCGATCGACTTCTCGTGCTTCCACGGTTCGAAATCGAAGCCCAGCGTGTGCATGTCGCTGTCGGAACGGATGCCGGGATAGCGGAACAGGTCCCAAGTCCCGCCCAGGTTTTCGCGGCGTTCGACGATGGCAAAGCTGCGGTTGGGCGACTTCTCCTTCATATGCGCGGCCATCCCGATGCCGGAAATGCCTGCGCCCACAATCAGGACGTCAAAATCGGTCGCGCGATCGCTCATTGGTCTCTCTCCCATCCGGACAGCGTAACCCAACATTCGGCGGTGCGCCAGCCTCGGTTGCGATGTGAAACTCGATTTCATCGTGCAGGCGTATTAGGGCAGGTTTACGCAAGGGGAGCAGCCGCGCTTGGCACCGCATTTCCATGGATTGCTGATCGTGCCGGAGGAAGGCGAACGCACGGCGAACCTGCCGCCGGGCGAATCGCCGCTCGACGTCTACCTGCGCTGTGCGGCGCTGAGTGCGCGCTCGTTCCGGCATTTCGGCTGCGATTGGACGCTGATCACGGACAGGGCCGATCTGGTCGCGGAACGGTGCGCAAGGATGGGCATCGACGATCTTACCCTGCGGGAGGAGGGCTTCCCGCTCGAGCTTCCGGCGGGCATTCCTTTCAGGCCGGCGCACTACAAGCTGGAACTGTTGGGCAAGTTCGGGAAAGGCGCATTCGGGGATGCGGTGGCGCTGGTCGATCTGGATACGCTTTGCCTTCGCGAACTGCCGGATGGAGCGCGCCTTCACGAAGGGCTTCATGGCTACCTATTAGGTCCCCGCGATGGTTCGGAAGGCGACGACGCCAGGCTACCCGACAGCTTGCGCCTGTTGCTCGGCGAGAACTTCAGGCGCGAATGGTGGGGCGGGGAATTCCTGTCAGGCGAAGCCGCCTGCTTCGCCGCGCTCTTGCGACACATAGAAGCGCTCTGGCCGACCTATGCCGAGCGGTGGACCGAAATGGTCCATGCCGGTGACGAGATGGTGCTCGGGGCAGCACTCCAGCGCTATCGTGACAGCGGCGGCTACCTCGCCGATTCCGGCGAGAAGGGTGTCATTGCGCGGTACTGGACCGCGCGAACGCAGCACCGACCAAGGGCATTTCGCGACCTCGACGACGTCGCCATCCTTCACCTTCCCGCCGACAAGGATTTCCTGGCCGGTTGGACGGAACGGCCTTTCGATCCGGCAGAATTGCGGGAAAGCCTCGATCGTCATGTGAGCAGGAAGGTACGGTATCGCCGCCTTACTGGGCTGCTGGGCCGCGGATACGCACCCCGCTATCGCTGATCGCTGGCCTGCCGGGCGAGGTTGCGGCGACGCTCTGCCGGCGTCTGCGCGAGGAAGTCGCTCACCGGGCCCTCCCATGCATGGGCTTGGGCCGCTCGTGACGGACCGAGAATGCGCAGCAATAGCATGACCACCAGCAACGGTCCGAAGTAGAAGGGCAATTGCCTGACGAAGGTCAGCAGCGTGCCGTCGCGCAGTACGTTGAAGGCCGTTGCAATCACCAGCGCATAAGCGATCTGGGCCAGCGGAGAGGTCTGGCGCATGAGCAGGCGGCGATAGGCGAAGGCATAAAGCAGCGCGAAGAATAGCGCCTGGATCGCGACGCCCGGATAGCCGAGCGACATCCACCCGGCACCGGGCAGGGACACGGTGATGCCGATCGGGCGGCCATAGTCCCACAGCCTGAAGTACTGGACCGGTGCGCCCACAGGCTTCTCCTTCCATAAGGCGCGCGGGACCGGTTCGGTGAAGACCTGCAGGTTGCTGGTGAAATAGTCGTAGGTGCCGGTTCGCTGGGGGACGGCGTAAACGACGTATTCGAAATATTCGAGATTGGCGAAATCCATGCCTTCCAGCGGTGCAAGGTCGGCAGCGCCTGCGTCGCCCGCCGAATCTGCCTGACCCACCGCATCGCGCAGGCCGGCCCCGCGGTCGACGACGATCTGGCCGAAAGCAAACAGGGCGGCGAGGGCTAGTACGGTCGTGCGCCAGTCGAACCACTGGCGGCGGGATTCCAGCAGCGACAGGATCGCAACCGCGGCAGCGGCGAAGATGATCGGCCCCCGCGTGCCGTCGCCTGCCTGCAGCACCATGAACACCGCGAAGATGCCCCAGCTCCACCAGCGATAACGGGCGAGCCAGATGAGCATGACTGTCAGCGGGGCGAGGAACATCGAGGCGTCGGTGAGCCAGCCGATGGTGTCGGTATTGGTCGCGATGCCTGTCGCCGCATCGCGGACCATCGAGGCATATTGGTCTTCGCGTCGCTGCCAGTTCAACAGCTGCGCATAGGTGCCGATCGGGGCAAGGATGACCGCCGTGATGAGGATCGGCTTGCCAAGCTGTGCACGCATCCGCCCGTAATCCTGAGGCGGGACGGGCTTCACCGGCATGGGCGCTGCGTAAACGGCGGCCGCGACGAACACTATCATCGCGAGATTGGCTGCGAGGATGACCGTGATCTTGTCGCTAACTGACGGCAGGAAATCGTACAGTCGGTATACGAAGCTGAAGTCGTAGACGCGTGCCACGATCGAGCGCAGGACGAAGACGAAGCCGTGAAACGCGAGGTAGAAACTCGCCGGGTGCATCAGGCTGGCTGCCGGATGCCGGGCATAGGCCGCGCTGACGGCCGCAAACAGTATCAGCGAGGCAAGGAGCAGCAGGTCGTACACTGTGGGCGCTTGTCTACGCCGCCGGTGTCCCTTGCGGCAAGGCGCTCAGCGGCTTCTCCGCAATTGGTTCAATAGCGCGCGGATATCCGCCAGCCTTTGTCGAGACGCGAGCATTCTCAGGAATTGTGCCGGAGTGATCGCGAGGACACGCATCGCATCGCGCATGGCGGGGACCAGCTGGCTCGCTTCGCTCAGCAGCAAGGGCACGATCACGACTGGCAAGGAAGCGCCGGACCTTGCGAGCAACAGTGCAAGGCCTAGGGCGATGGCGGAGCCAGCGAGATAGGCCGTCATGTAGCGCGAATGCAGGTTGGCCGCTGCAAGGATCGCGGTGGGAGATGCTGCCAGCGCGCGCAACGTGGCGGCCGCCAGGAGGATTGCAGCCACCAGCGGATCGAAGCTGGTCTGCCCCAGCGTGTAGAAGTCCTGCAGCCACGGACCCACGCCGAGGAGGAATGCGGAGAGCGCAAGGCAGGCCAGCAGCGACACTAGCGTCATGGTGGCGAGCAATCGGCGCTGGATATCCTCCTTGGGCCCATCGAAATGTCCGCTTTCGTAGAATTGCGATGCGTAAGTGAAATTGGTGTATAAATCGATGATCC
Organism: Qipengyuania gaetbuli; assembly: GCF_009827315.1. Lineage (NCBI taxonomy): Bacteria > Pseudomonadati > Pseudomonadota > Alphaproteobacteria > Sphingomonadales > Erythrobacteraceae > Qipengyuania > Qipengyuania gaetbuli. The sequence goes on along the minus strand of NZ_WTYF01000004.1, from coordinate 1,321,752 downwards.
GGGTCAGCGTACGGGTCGCGACGAACCCTGCGAGCGCGGCCGCGCCCACGCTCAGGCCAAGCACCAGCACGAAGCCTTGCAGGTTGATGCCGAAAATCAGCGGGGCAAGCATGAAAGCGAGCGAGGGCTTTACCAGTGGCCGGAAGCTCTCGCGGAGCGGCTTGCCCGAACGCCGGAACAGTTCTGGCGCGTAATTCTTGCCCAACCGGAAAATCAGCAGCGCGCCGGCGCCGCGCGACAGGGCAAGCGCCATGGCGAGCGTGGCAAAGCTGTCGCTGGTAACGACGCTGAGTGCGATGACTACGATCTCGACCAGCGAGGCCGCGTTGAAGCTGGCGATATACTCCGGGTACTTGCCCGCCGCGCGGAAGGGGATTTCCGCGATCATCGTCTGGCTGACAGCGAAGATGTAGAGCGCCAGCCAGGCCAGCGTCGCGGTCCCTTCGCTTGCCGATAGAAGGTCGAGACCCGACATCTGCGGGACCACTGCCGCCATGCCGATGAAGAAGAGCAACGCCAGTACGCCCGTTGCGATAGTGGTGACCAGCCACGAGGCATGGAAATCGGCGGCGGCCTGTTCCTTGTCTCCCGCCTGCATCGCGGCAAGAGCGCTATTGCCGCCGGCGGCCGCGAAGCCGGTGGCGGCGATCGCGACATAGGCCGGGATGGCGAAAAGGAGGAGCCAGGTCCCGACGCGGTCCGCGCTCCAGCTGGCGAAGAAGACGGGCAGCGTGACGAATTGCACCGCGATCCTCGTGACGAGGGTCGCGGCATGGGCGGCAATCCCCTTGCGTATGCGGGCCTGCGAACTCACCTGCCTGTTCCCTGCGCCGGCGCATCGTCGGACCAAGCCGACGCGAACCGCCTCAGCCTGCGTCTTCCGACATGAATTCGGCGATATGGCCCAGCACGCTGGGATGGAGGGGTGTCACGAACTCCGCGCCGACGATGTTGCCTTCGCGCCAGCGGACATGCGCCTCAAGCGGGCCGATATTGCCGAGCTTCAGGAGCACTTCGGTGCCCACCCGCAGCACGGAGAACTTGTCGAAGAAACGGCAACCATACTCCGACACGTCCTTGATCCAGATTTGCCGCGAACCGCTTTGCCGCGCGCGATAGGCGCCCGCGACATGGACCAGATGGCGATCTTCCCGGCGTGTCTCGATGGTGGCCCCCTGTTTCTGTGCGATTAAAATCTTCTCACGCCTTGGCTGGCAGCGCAAGCACCCCCCGTGTCTTTACTGGACGGGCATATCGGCTAGCTATAGGGGCAAGTGCCGAGGGAGCGCGCGGAGAGCCATGACGACAAACAGGCCGCACAGGGTAACGTCGATCGACGTCGCCGAACGGGCAGGGGTGAGCCAGTCCACCGTGAGCCGGGCGCTGTCCGGGTCCGAAACCATCACCGAGGCTACCAGGCGCCGGGTCGAACAGGCCGCGGCGGAACTCGGCTATCACGTCAACATGCGCGCCGCCGGCCTGCGCAAGGGCGAGACGGGCAGCATCGCCATCGTGGTGATCGGCCGCGACGGGCAGGGGCCGGCCGCAATCAATCCGTTCTACTATAGCTTGCTAGGCAGCACCTGCGCTGCGGCGGCCGAGCGCGGCTACGAGGCGCTGGTTTCATTCCAGGCGAAGGAAAACGAACTCTTCGGCCACTATGTCGCCCGGCGGCAGGCCGACGCGGTGGTGGTGATCGGCACGGCGACCAATTCGGCTGCATGGGATTATTTCCGCTCGGTAGCCGACGACAGCAAGGCCATCGCCTTCTGGGGCTCGCCCTTCGACGATGCCGTCTGGGTCCGCTCCGACAACCGCGAAGGCGGGCGGCTGGCAGTCGAACGGCTGGTAAAGGGCGGGGCGAAGGATATCGTCTTTGTGGGCGATCCCAATTCCTCGCAAAAGCAGTTCCGTGAACGGTTCGAAGGCTACCAGGCGGCAATGGAAAGCGCAGGACTGGACGCGCGACCGGCATTCGTGTCGATCGGTTCGGACCGCGTTTCGCAGGGCCGCAATGCGATTATCCGCCTGACCGAAAGCGGGACCAAGTTCGACGGGCTGTTCTTCGCCTGCGACGCCATGGCGCTGGGTGCGCTGGAAGAACTGGCACTGCGCGACGTGAACGTGCCGGGTGCGGTCGGAGTGGTCGGTTTCGACGGCCTCGGCTCGGGCGAATTCAGCAATCCGCCGCTCACGACAGTGGAGCCGGACTTTGCCGAAGCAGGCCGCATGCTGGTCGAAACCGCGCTTGCCGGGGGCGAGGAGCAGGCGGAACGCCGTGTCCCCGTGCGCCTGGTGGAACGCGCCAGCGTCGCCTGATTACCGTCGTTCGTCGAACAGGCGTTTGCATTCGCGCGTGAGGCACGTCTAAGCCGCTCCCGACTGTCAGGGAGAAATACATGAAGTCGAGCATTGCTTCCGCCCTCGCGCTGGTCCTGTGCGCGTCCGCCGCACACGCACAGCAGGAAGAGCCCACGCCCAGCCCCAATCCGGTCGAGGAGCAGGAAGTCGACGCCTCGCAGGCCGACCTGCCGCATGAAGGCACCGGCCAGCAGGTGCAGGCCGCCCCGGCAACCGTCCCGATTGCCGGCGAGGAAAAGAGCGACGAGAAATGGGACGTGACCGCACCGCGCGGCGCGCAGCTCAAGGAAGTGCCGATCCGTACCGATGAAGGCACGTGGATCGATGTCGACGTATCGCCCGACGGGCGCACCCTCGCTTTCGCCCTGCTCGGCGATATCTACACCATGCCGATCACCGGCGGCACGCCCACGCGCATTGCCGAAGGGCTCGCATGGGAAGTCCACCCGCAATTCTCCCCCGATGGCAGCAAGATCGCTTTCACCTCGGATCGCGGCGGCGGCGACAACATCTGGGTCATGAACCGCGACGGTTCGAACAAGCAGCAGGTCACCAAGGAAGACTTCCGCCTCATCAACCACCCCAGCTGGTCTCCCGATGGGCGGTACATCGTTGCGAAGAAGCATTTCACCACGCAGCGCAGCCTGGGCACGGGCGAGGTGTGGCTCTACCATGCATCGGGCGGCGGCGGCGTCCAGCTGGTCAAGCGCGCCAGCGAAGCCCTGCAGAAGGAACTGGGCGAGCCGGTCTACGCTCCCGACGGCAACGCGATCTACTACACGCGCAATGTCACCTCGGGCCCGATCTTCGAATATGCGCAGGATTCCAACGCCGGCATCTTCCGCGTCGAACGCTATGACATCGACACCGGCGAAGTGACGACCGCCATCGGCGGCTATGGCGGCGCCGTGCGCCCCACTCCCTCGCCCGATGGCAAGAGCATCGCCTTCGTGCGGCGAGACAAGGACCAGTCGCAGCTGTGGGTCAAGGATATCGCCAGCGGGCGCGAGCGGATGGTCTACGGCCAGCTCGATCTCGACATGCAGGAGACATGGGCAGTCTACGGCGTCTACCCGATGATGGACTGGACGCCGGACGGCTCCAGCATCGTCGCCTGGGCCGGCGGCAAGATCATGCGCATTGCTTCCGACGGGTCGGGTGCCAGCGAAATCCCATTCCGCATCGATGATACGCGGACTGTGGCCTCGGCGCCGCATCCGGTGATCGACGTCGCGCCCGATAGCTTCACGGCAAAAATCCCGCGTTTCGCCTCCGTGTCGCCCGATGGCCGCACCGTGGTCTTCGAAAGCCTCGGCAAGCTCTACACCAAGCCGGTCGGCGGCGATGCCGCGCCGCGCCGCCTGACCAGCAGCGACGACGCCAGCCTCGAGCTGTGGCCGACCTGGTCGCGCGACGGGTCGCGCCTTGCTTTCGTGCGCTGGACCGATGCCGGGCTCGGGCGGATCGTCACCATCGACAGCCGCGGGCGCGACGAACGCGCGGTGACCCGCGAGCCGGGCCATTACGCGGTCCCGCAGTTCTCGCCCGACGGCAGCACCATCGTGTTCGAAAAGCGCAGCGGCGGTTACCTCACCACGCCCGATTTCTCGGAGAACGAGGGCGTTTACGCTGTCTCCGCGTCTGGCGGTTTGCCGCGCCTCGTCACCCGTGACGGATCGGACCCGCAGTTCGGAGCGGATGGCAACCGGCTGTTCATGCTTGCCCGCTCTGGCGGCAAGCTGCAGCTGATTTCCAGCGATCTCGACGGAGAGGCGCGCCGAGTTCACGCCGAGGGCGAACTGGCCAACGATTTCCGCGTCAGCCCGCGCGGCGATTACGTCGCTTTCCGCCAGAATTACGAGGTCTTCGCCATGCCGCTGCTTCCCGGCGGGCAGGCGGTGACCGTGGGCGAGAAGTCCAGCTCGCTTCCCGTGACCAAGGTCAGCAAGGGCGGGGCGGACTATATCGGCTGGACCCAGAACGGCTCCACGCTGCACTGGTCGATGGGGCCGGTGCTTTACCGTGCGAGTACCTCGGCGCTAACGCCGAGCGCGCCGCAGGGCAAGGATGCACCCAGCTTCACCCCGCCCGACAGCGGCACCTCGCTGGCCCGCACCGTGCGCGCCGACAAGCCGAGCGGGATGGTCGCCATCACCGGTGCCCGCATCCACACCATGGCAGGCAACAGTGCCGGAACGATCGAGAACGGCACGATCCTGATCGACGGCGATCGTATCGCCGCGATCGGCTCGGCATCGGACGTGACCGTGCCGGCCGGCGCGAAGGTCGTCGATGCAGCTGGTCGCACGATCATCCCGGGCCTCGTCGATGCGCACGCGCACGGCGCGCAAGGGTCGGGCGATCTCGTCCCGCAGCAGAACTGGTCGCTGATCCAGAACCTGGCGCTGGGCACGACGACGATCCACGACCCCTCATCTTCGGCGAGCATGATCTTCTCCGCATCGGAGCGCCAGCGCGCCGGCAATCTGCTCGGTCCGCGCATCTATTCGACCGGCGAGATCATCTACGGCGCGAAATCGCCGGGCGTCTATGCGCGCGTCGACAGCTACGAGGACGCGCTGGCCCATGTCCGCCGCATCAAGGCGCAGGGCGGTATCTCGGTGAAGAACTACAACCAGCCCCGCCGTGAACAGCGCCAGCAGGTCGTCGCCGCTGCCCGGGCGGAAAACATGCTGGTGGTGGCCGAAGGCGGCTCGCTGTTCGGCATGGACATGAACCTCATCGCCGACGGCAACTCCACGCTGGAGCACAACATCCCGCTCGACGTGATGTATGAAGACGTCCTGCAGATGTTCGGCCAGTCGGACACCAATTACACCCCGACGCTGGTCGTGACCTATGGCGGCCTAGCCGGTGATCCCTACTGGCGCCAGGCGACCGACGTGTTCGACAACCCGCTGCTGGTCCACACCCCGCCCAAGATGCTGCTGGCCGCAACGGCCCGCCGCACTAAGGCGCCGGAATGGGCTTTCGTCGACGACAATTCCGCGCGCGAAGCCAAGAAGCTTGCCGAGCGCGGCGTGAAGGTCAGCATCGGGGCGCATGGCCAGCAGGCCGGCATCGGCGCGCACTGGGAGCTGTGGAGCTTCGCGCGCGGCGGCATGAGCGCGGTCGAGGCGCTGCGCGCCGGGACGATCGAGCCGGCCCGTTCGCTGGGCATGGACAAGGACATCGGCAGCCTCGAAGTCGGCAAGCTGGCCGATCTCGTCATCCTGACCGCCGATCCTGCGCAGGACATCCGCAATTCGGACGATATCGCGCAGGTCATGGTCGGCGGGCGTCTGTACGACGCGCGCACCATGAACGAGGTAACGACGGGCAACGCCCGCCGCATGCCATATTGGTGGGAGTGACGCGGGGCCGGTGAACGCCGGCCCCCGCCAGCCTTAGCCCGCGCGCACCTTCGCAAGGAAGGTGTCGACGCGGCTGCGCAGGTTCGAAGCCTGGCCCTGCAGGTCGGTAGCAGACGACAGCACCTGGCTGGCCGATGCACCGGCCGCGAGGCTGGTTTCGCGCATGATCTCGATATGGCCGGCGACCTCGTCCGTGCCGCGCGCGGCAAGGTCGATGCTGCGGGCGAGGTCCTGCCCTGCGACCGACTGCTGGTCGACCGCGCTGGCAATCGAGATGGCAGTGGTTTCGAGTTGCTTGATCTGTTCGCCGATGGAACGCAGCGCGCTGACGCTGGCGCCGGTGGAATTCTGCATGGCGCGGATCTGCTCGGCGACTTCCTCGGTCGCGCGGCTGGTCTGCGTGGCCAGTTCCTTCACCTCGCTGGCGACCACGGCAAAGCCGCGGCCCGCTTCGCCGCCGCGCGCCGCCTCGATCGAGGCGTTGAGGGCGAGCAGATTGGTGCGCTGTGCGATCGACTGGATCAGTTCGACGATCTGGCCGACCTGTTCCGCCGAGGAAGCGAGGGTGGAGATCGTCTGGTCGGCATCTTCAGCATCGTCTGCGGCCTTGCGCGCCAGTTCGGCCGAGTGCGAGGCCTGTCGGCTGATCTCGCCGATCGACATGGCGAATTCGTCGGAAGCGGCTGCTGCGGCGGTTACGCCGGTCGATGCCTGTTCCATCGCGCCGCTGACCTGCGCGGCCTGGCCCGAGGCGTGCTCGGCGGCCTTGGCCATCGCGGCGGCAGTTTCGTTGAGCTGCGTGGAAGCTGAGGCGACGGCAGACACCACTTCGCCGATCTCATGCTCGAACGAGCGGGCGAGGAGGTCGATTTCGCGCTTGCGGCGTTCGGAACTTTCCTTGCGGCCGGCGAAGAGTTCGTCGAGCTTGTGGCCCGATTTCAGGAAGACTTCGAGAGCCCGGGCAAGATCGCCGATCTCGTCGTTGCGGCCCACGCCGCTGACTTCGACGTCGCGGCCTCCGGCAGCAAGCTCCTTCATGCCATCGGCCACGGCCTTGAGCGGCTTGATGGTGTCGAGGATCATCCGGCGGGTCGCGAGATAGCCGAGTACCAGGCAGATGGCGGCGGTCACCAGGACCAGCGCCTGCATGACGGGTTGCGCGCCCTCTGCTGCAAAGCCGATATAGGCGAACAGCGACACGAGGCCCGTACCGATCATCGGTGCGAGCACGGCCAGTTTCATCTTGTTGGCGAGGGTCTGCCCATTGAACCAGTCAGCAAGCCAGTAGCGCTTGAAATTGCCGTCTTCGGCATCGGCGGAAAGCGAAACGTTGGCGATTTCTTCGGACAGCTCGGCGTCGAATTTGCTGATAGCGTTCATGTTCACCCCTCTGAGGATGCCTTCGAGGTAACCGAACAGCGTTTCGATATGGTAAACGCCGGGTTCGAAATCACTGGTTTGGCAGGGATTTGCGTGGGGCCCTTCGCCGCATCGGCGAGGTAAACGCGATGCTGCTCTCAGGCGACCTTTGCTGAAGTTTCGCGTTCGCCCGGCAAAGCTGCCCCGATCGGGTGGCCGAGGTGCTGGGCGATTTCATCGGCCGGCATGGCCTTGAAGTAGAGCCAGCCCTGGATCTGGTCGCAGCCTGCGGCCCGGACCATGGCGGCCTGTTCTTCCGTTTCCACGCCTTCAGCCGTTACGCCCATCTGCATGGCGCGGGCCACGGTAATGCTGGAAAGCATCATGGCGCGGCTGGCATCGTCTTCGCCGGCCTGCACGACGAGGCTGCGGTCGAGTTTCAGCTTCTCGAAACGGAACTGGCGCAGGAAGCCGATGGAAGCATAACCGGTTCCGAAATCGTCGAGCGCCACCCGGACGCCGAAACCGCGGATGACCGCGAGGCTGCGCTCCGCCACGATCGGGTCGAGGACGAGGCACGTCTCGGTGATTTCGAGTTCGAGCCGCTCGGCATCGAAGCCGGTTTCTTCGAGGATATGGCCCAGCTGGATCGGGAATTCCGGGTTGCGCAGTTGCGCAGCCGAAATGTTCACCGACAGAGTGATGTCGTCCCACGCCATCGCGTCCATGCAGGCCTGCCGGAGCACCCACAGCCCGATCGGATTGATCAGGCCCGATTCCTCGGCGACGGGGATGAAGATGTTCGGCCCGACGCGCTTGCCGTCGGGACGCTCCCAGCGCATCAGGCACTCGACCGCGACCACCTTGCGGGTGCGGCTGTCGACCAGCGGCTGGTAGTTGAGCCGGAATTCCTCGTTGGCGAGCGCCATGCGGAGCTCGTCGTCCAGTTCCTTGAGCTGTTCACGGCTCTGGTCGAAGGCTTCGGAGAACCAGGTGCAGCGCATCTTGCCGCCGCGCTTGGAGGCATACATCGCAACGTCGGCGCGGCGCAGCAGCTCGCTGGAGGAAATGCTGTCGTGCGGCAGGCGGCGCGCAAGCCCGATGCTGGCGCCCAGCGTGAGGCGGCGATCGTCGACCGCAACCGGCTTGGCCAGGCGTTCGATGACGCGGCGGCAAATTCCTTCGAGGAGCGTGCCCGACAGGCTGCCCGACATGAGAATAGCATATTCGTCGCCGCCGAGGCGGTGGACCTGCGCGTTGCCTTCGCAGACCTGCTCGAAAATGCGCCCGACTTCCTTAATCGCCGCATCGCCGACGAAATGGCCGTAATGGTCGTTGAGGAGCTTGAACCCGTCGAGATCGACCAGCGCCAGCGCCACTTCCTGCTGGGCGCGGATTTCCTGCTGGATGCCGATGTGCAGAGCGCGGCGGTTGGGAAGCTGGGTCAGGCTGTCGGAATTGCTGAGCTGTTCGAGCCGGCGCAGGTGCCTAATGCCGAGCCGCCCGAACAAGGCGGTGGCAAGGCCGAATGCGGCAGCGCCGGCCACGATGATGACCGGCAGGAGCGATACGTTGAGGCTGAGCGCGATCAGCGCCGCAATCGCGGTCGCCGATACGATCATTGCGAGCACGGCAAGGGGTGCGAACAGGAGAACGCGCGTATCGTGACCGGTGCTGTCACAGTTTAGGCTCACGCGTAAAAATCCCCCGATGGTAACGCGAAACTGGTAATTCCCGCTTTTCATAGAGGGGATTACCTAAGGAACGGTAAAACCGCCGTTTACCCTCGGAACGGCGAGCCGCCGCCAGCTTGGGGCCGACAAATCAGCCGTTGACCACAGCCTGCCGCGGCCTGATCGACAGGCCCAGCGGGGCGCTGCCCGCCTGCTGCCGCAGCGAGTAGAGCGCCGAGCCATGCGAGGATGGTTCGAACCGCTCTGTCTGGCCGACCACAGTTTCGCCGGCGCCCAGCATCAGGAACCCGTCCGGCGCAACCGCGCTGGCCAGTCGGTCGAAGGCCGATCGGCGCGTTTCGGGCGCAAAATAGAGCAGGACGTTGCGGCACAGGACGAGGTCGAAGCGGCCCGGCATGGGCGGGAAATCGAGGACGTTCTGCTGTTCGAAGCGGAGCATCCCGCGAATGCGGTCGCTGGCCTGCCAGCCGCCCTTCGTCTCGCTGAAGAAATTGAGCATCTGCGCGACCGAAATGCCCCGCTGGATCTCGAATTGCGAATAGGTGCCGCTGCGGGCCTGTTCGATTGCCTTGCCGGAAATATCGGTGCCGATGATGTCGATCGTCCAGTCGTGCCAGCGGCCCGGCTGTTCGGCAAAGGTCATGGCGAGCGAAAGCACTTCCTGACCGGTCGAACAGCCTGCCGACCAGATCGTCAGCTTCTTGCTGTCCGCGCGCTTGCGGGCGAGATCGGGCAGGACCGTGTTGGCGAGCGTGCCGAAATAGGCATGGTCGCGGAAGAAATAGGTCTCGTTGTTGAGCAGCGCCTCGACCACGCGGGTCGCCAGCCGGTATTCGCCCGGCCGCTCCAGCATGCAGGCAAGCTGGTCGACGTTCTGGATGCCCAGTTCGCGAAACAGGCCCGACAGCGCGGTGGAAATGCGCCACCTGCGGCTTTCGGTGAGTTGCTGCCCAGTGCGCGAGGCCAGCAGGTCGGCGATTATGCGGTTCGAGGCATCCTCTATCGCCATACCTGGGCTCCGGCGCTGGCGAGCACCGTTTCGGCCAGCTCTTCGGGAGGAAGGGCGGCAGTCGTCAGTCCCATTTCCGTAACCGCGCGGGGCATACCCCAGACGGCGCAGCTGTGCGCGTCCTGCGCGTAGATCGAGCCGCCGGCATTAACGATGGACAAGGCCCCGTCGGTGCCGTCGCGGCCCATGCCCGACAGCAGGACGCCGGCGACCTCGCCGTCATAAGCTTCGGCCAGCGTCTCGAACATCGGATCGACCGAGGGCATGCAGCCGCTCTTGACCGGATGGTAGGCGAGGCCGGTCACATGGCGCGTGCCCTTGCGGTGCACGACCATGTGGCCATGGCCCGGCGCGATCACGAGATTGCCGCGGCAGATCTCGACGCCTTCGTCGGCAAGGATCGCCTGGCGGCCCGAGGCGACTTCCATCTGGCGCGCGAAGACTGGTATGAAGCTTGCCGGAAGATGCTGGGTGATGAGGATCGGGAGTTCGAAATCCTTCGGCAGCTTGCGGAGGAATAGGTTGAGCGCGTGGATGCCGCCGGTCGATGCACCGATGGCCACGACCTGGGGGCGCTTGCCGGCACGGCGCGAGGCAGGGCGCACGCTGGCGCGGCGCACCTCTTCCACGCCCATGCCCTTGAGTGCGCGGATCTTGCCGAGCAGCTGGTCGCGATAATCGTCGTTGAACCCGCCGGGGCGCGGCTTGAGCATGGTGTCGGCCGCGCCCATGCGCAGCGCCTCGACAGTGTGCTCGGCCCCTTCGGCAGTGAGCGAGGAAATGACCAGCACCTTGGTGGAAGGCGAGAGGGCGAGGATCTTGGGCAGCGCCTCGAGCCCGCCCATGCCGGGCATTTCGAGGTCGAGCAGAATCACGTCCACTGCCTGTGCCCGTAGTTCGTCGAGCCCGCGCTCGGCAGTGCTGGCGGTGGCGACGACGCTAAGGTCGGCTTCCTTCGCCAGCATGCGGGAGAAGACGGTCCGCACAGTCAGCGAATCGTCGACCAGCATGACCTTGACGCGGGTGTCGGCCTCGTCGGCAGGTGAGTTGATGTCGGAATTCTGGCGCAGGGCGGCGACCATATCGCTGCTCCGGATCAGGCCATGCCGACAAGCTGGAGCTTGATCTGCAGGGTTTCGTGATCGAACGGCTTCATGACGTATTCGTCGGCCCCGGCACTGATCGCCTCGCGGATGTGCGCGACATCGTTTTCCGTCGTGCAGAAGACGACCTTGGGCTTGTCGCCGCCCTCATGCTTGCGCAGCTGGGTGATGAATTCGATGCCCGTCATGACCGGCATGTTCCAGTCGAGCAGGATGACGTCGGGCATGTTGACCTGGCACTTGTCCAGGCCTTCCTTGCCGTTCTCCGCCTCGTCCACGGAGAATTCGAGCGATTCGAGAATGTGCCGGGACACCTTACGGATAACGCGCGAATCGTCGATGATGAGGCAGGTCTT